>JAUMCA010000135.1:0-30790 GCA_032119475.1 Thermoleophilia bacterium
AAGAAGGGGTCAGACGGGTTTGGTGCATCGCGCACCGCCGCGGACCAATGGCGCGCGCTCGATCGCGCGACGCCCCAAACCCATCTGACCCTGCAGGGAGGGAGTCGCTTCGATGGGGTGGTGATAAGGGTTGTGGGCCCAGGGACCGGACCCCATTGCCCTCAACCCGTATCACCACCCCATCACAACGGCGCCTTCTCCCCCGGCGTCACCCGGTACGCATCGACGACCGAGTCGATCTGGCGGAGCGCGGAGAGCACCGCCTTGAGCATGCGCAGGTCGCCCAGCTCCAGCACGTACCAGTTGCGCGACATGCCCTCGCTGACGTGCCCGCCGTACTCGACGACGTTGCAGCCGTGCTCGGCCACCGTGCGGCCGATGTCCTCGAGCAGGCGGGGGCGGTCCCACGCCTCGACGGAGACCCCCACGCGGAACGACGCCTCGGGGTCCTCACCGCTCCAGTGGACGTCGGCGAAGCGCTCGGGCGTCCGGGCGAGATGGCGCGAGTTCGGGCAGTCGACCCGGTGGATCGTGATCCCGCGGCCGACGGAGATGTAGCCGACGATGTCGTCTCCCGGCACGGGCGTGCAGCACTTGGCCATGCGCACCATCACGCCCTGGTCGGCCACGCCGTCCACGACGATGCCGTAGGACCCGGACTTCAGCGCACGGCCGCGGCCGCCACCGCGACGGGACGGTGCCGGCGCCTCGGTGACCGTGTCCGTCTTGAGCAGGGCGAGCAGCTTCTGCGTGACCTGCGTGACCGTGATGTTGCCGGCGCCGAGGGCGACGTAGAAGTCCTCGGCCTTGCGGTAGCCCATGTCGCGCATGACCTCGGCCAGCACGGGCGAGGCCGCGAGGCGCTGCGTCGGCAGCTTGCTGCTGCGCATCGCCTGCTGGAGCAGGTCGCGACCCTTCTGCTCCGTGTCCTCGCGTTGCTCACGGGCGAACCACGCGCGGATCTTGTTGCGGGCGCGCGTCGTCGTCACGACGCCCAGCCAGTCGCGCGACGGTCCCCGATCGCCCTTCGAGGTGAGGATCTCGACGATGTCGCCGGAGGCGAGCGTCGACGACAGCGAGACCATGCGCCCGTTGACCTTCGCGCCGACGCAGCGGTGGCCGACGTCGGTGTGGACGGCGTACGCGAAGTCGAGCGGCGTGGCCCCCGCGGCGAGCGCCTTCAGCTCGCCCTTCGGCGTGAACACGAAGACCTCGTCGTCGACGAGCCCCGAGCGCAGGTCGACGAGGTACCCGTGGGGATCGCCTTCGGGGACGTCGACGAGGTCCGTCAGCCACGGCGTGTCGGTCGCGCGGACCTTGTCCTTGTACAGCCAGTGGGCCGCGACGCCGTACTCGGCCTGCTGGTGCATCTGCGGCGTGCGGACCTGGATCTCGAGCGGCTTGCCGTGCGGGCCGATGATCGTCGTGTGCAGCGACTGGTAGCCGTTCGTCTTCGGCACGGCGATGTAGTCCTTGAAGCGACCCGGCATCGGCTTCCACAGCGCGTGGATGACGCCGATCGTGCCGTAGCAGTCGCGATCCGAGTCGACGAGCACGCGCATCGCGGTCAGGTCGTAGATCTCGTTGAACTCCTTGCCGCGGCGGGTCATCTTCTCGTAGATGGAGAAGAAGTGCTTCGCGCGGCCGGCGATCGACGCGCGAATGCCCACCTTGTCGAGTTCGGCGAGCAGCAGCTGGCCGGCCTCGGCCACGAAGCGCTCCCGGTCGGCGCGGCGCTCGTTGACCATGGACTCGATCTCCGCGTACTTCCGGGGGTAGAGCGTCGCGAACGCGAGGTCCTCGAGCTCCCACTTCATCGAGTGGATGCCGAGCCGGTGGGCGAGCGGCGCGTAGACCTCGATCGTCTCCTTCGCCTTCTGCAGCTGCTTCTGCTTGCCGAGGAAGGACAGCGTGCGCATGTTGTGCAGCCGATCGGCGAGCTTGATGACGATGACGCGGATGTCCTCCGCCATCGACAGGATCATCTTGCGGTAGTTCTCCGCCTCCGCCTCCTCGCGCGAGGCGAACTGGATCTTCGACAGCTTCGTCACGCCCTCGACGAGCAGCCGGACCTGCGCCCCGAAGCGCGCCTCGATCTCGTCCGCCGTCGCCGTGGTGTCCTCGACCACGTCATGGAGCAGGGCGCCGATGAGCACGTCCTCCGGCTGGCGCAGCTGCGCGCAGATCTTGGCCACGCCCCACGGGTGGTACACGAACGGCTCACCGCTCTTGCGCAGCTGCCCGTCGTGATGGAGGCATGACAGTTCGAACGCCGCGGCGATGCGCTCCACGTCGGCGTCCGGCGCGTACTCGCGCACGTCCTCGATCAGCTCGTCGAGCAGGTCGCGGTGGATCTCCGCGGCGGGGGCGAGGGCGGTCGGCGCAGTGGACATCGCCCGGCCCATGGTACCGGAGCGCCCCGAACCGACACCGTCACTTGTCGTACGAACCGGCTGCGGCCGCGCCGCGCGCGCTCGCCGCGAAGCGGTGCTCCGCCGGGCCGTCGACGCGCGTCCAGACGGGCCCCGCCGGCGCACGCCAGCCGGACGGGCCGGGATCCAGCAGCATCGCGCTGGGGGCGTGCGCCGCGATGGCGGGATGGCGATCGAGCGTCGGGTGGTCGGCGAGCACGAGATACGGCCCCTCCGCGAGGAGGGCGAGCCGATCGGCGAGCGCCGCGTCGTCGCAGCGCTCGGACAGGAGCAGCGCACCGCGCAGCCCGAAGCGCGCCGGATGGAGCGCGGCGTCGAGCATGGCCCTCCGCCGTGCGACGTCGGCCACAGCGACCAGGAGCCCCTCCCCGCTCGCGGCGAGCCGCGTCAGCTCGGCGATGGCCCCGGCCTCGCGTGCGTCGCGCATGGCCTCCGGCTCGATCGTGCCCGTCGTCGACACGGGGTCCGCCGGGGCGCGGATGAACGGACAGGTCGCGTCGCACGGCGTCGGGCAGACCCCGTGCGCCGTCCCGAGGTCGTCGGGGAGCGCCTGCACCGCGCGGACGATCAGCTCGACGCGCTCGGCGCCCTGCCAGGTGCTCCGCTCCACGCGGGCCGCGACGTCGACGCGTCCCCCGGCGACCAGCTCATCGAAGCGGTCACCGGTGCTCCAGGCGACCGCGCGGCAGCTGCCCGCCCCCGTGCGCACGCGCATGTCGAGGTGGCGCCCCTCCGCGCCGATGCGACGCACGTCCGTCAGCTCCGCCGCCGGGATCAGCACGCTGATCGCCGGGTTGCCCATGCCGACGGGCTCGAGGCGCGCCAGATCGGCCGCCGTCTCCAGGGTGACGTCGACGAGCGACACGACGGCGTCGACGCGCTCGACGGGCCGCAGATCGGCCTCGCGCAGCATCCCGTCGGCGTGGGCGGCGAAGGCGGCGGCGAACGGGTCGACGTCGACGGTCCGCAGCGAGACGCCCGCCGCCGCGCGGTGGCCCCCCCAGCGCTGCAGGTGCGGGTCGCAGACCGCGAGGGCGCCGTGCAGGTCGAAGGCGTCGACGCTGCGCCCCGATCCCGTGCCGGTATCGCCGTCGAGGGCGATCAGCACGACCGGGCGCCGCAGGCGCTCGACCACGCGCGAGGCGACGATGCCGACGACGCCGGGATGCCAGCCGTCGGAGGCGAGGACGAGCCCGAGGGCGTCGCGGCGCCGATCGGGAAGGGAGGCGTGGAGCTCCAGCGCCTCGCGGAGGATGCGGTCCTCGATGGCACGACGGCGTCGGTTGAGCCCGTCGAGGGACTCCGCGAGTTCGTGGGCCTCCCGCGGATCGTCGGTCATCAGGAGCCGCAGGGCGGCGTCGGCGTGCTCGAGCCGGCCGGAGGCGTTGAGGCGCGGCCCGACGCGGAACCCGATGGCCCCGGCGTCGATGACGCGCGGATCGACCTTGGCGACGCGCAGGAGGGCCTCGAGCCCGACCCGTCCGCCCTCGCCGATCCGGCGCAGGCCCCGACGGGCGAGCGCGCGATTCTCGTCGACGAGCGGGACGAGATCCGCGATGGTCGCGATCGCGACGAGGTCCACGACGTCCTCGAGGATGCGCGGGTCCGCGGCCATGGCGGCGACGAGGCCCTCCAGCAGCTTGAAGGCGGTGCCGGCGCCGCAGAGGGCGTCGAACGGGTACGTCCCACGGTGCGCGGGCGCCACGATCGGGCACGGTGGCAGCGCCTCGGCCGCGCGGTGATGATCGGTGACGACGAGTTGCACGCCGAGCGTCGCGGCACGCTCGGCCGCGGCCACGGCGGTGATGCCGCAGTCCACCGTGACGATCACCTCGACGCCCTCCGCGTGGAGGCGCTCGACGGTCTCCACGGCGAGGCCGTAGCCCTCGTCGAAGCGGCTCGGGATGAACGGCCGGACGTCGCCGCCGAGTGCGCGGAGCCCCTCGGTGAGGAGGGCCGTCGCGCAGACGCCATCCGCGTCGTAGTCGCCGTGCACGGCGATCCTGCGTCGCTCCGCGATCGCCGCCACGAGGAGCTCGATCGCGACCGCCGCGTCACCCAGCAGCAGCGGGTCGTGCAGCGGCCCCTCGAGATCGAGGAAGGTGCGGACGGCGGTCGGGTCGGTCCAGCCCCGACGAACCATGGCGTCGGCGAGCACGCGCGAGCATCCGAGCTCCGCCCGCAGCGCATCGGCGGCCGCGACCGGGCACGGTCCGATGACCAGGCGCTTTCCGGAGGACATGCGTGGAGGCTAGGCGCGCACTCGGACGGGCGTCAGCGACGGCCGCGCTTGCCGCGGCGCTCCTCGCGCCGACGGCGAGCTGCCTCGATCGCGGCCTCATCCGGGCCCGTGCCCGCCGGCGATGACGCGGACGGCGAGGCGGGTGGCGCAGCGGGCTCATCCGGCCCGTCCGGTGCCTCGTCGACGTCAGCCACGTCGTCGACGTCAGCCGCGTCGTCGGCAGCGCCGACGTCGACGCCCGGGGCGGACAGCGCCGGGCCGGCCGCCACGGCGACCGCCACGGCGGGCACCGGGTCCTTGCCGAGGATGAAGGCCGGGAGCTCATCGGAGCCCTGACGGTTCCGGTACTCGGTCTCGCGCGACTTGAGGACGCTGAGCAGCGGCGCGGCGATGAAGAACGAGGAGTACGCGCCGGAGGCGATGCCCACCATCAGCGCGAACGCGAAGTCGCGCAGGGTGTCCCCGCCGAAGAAGAACAGCGCGATGATCGGCAGCAGCGTGGAGAACGACGTGTTGAGGGAGCGCGTCACCGTCTCCCACAGCGAGATGTTGACGATCTGGTCGAACGTCTGCCGCTTCAGCGCACGTTCGTTCTCGCGCACTCGATCGAACACGATGATCGTGTCGTAGAGGGAGTAGCCGAGGATCGTCAGGAGCGCGGCGACCGTACCGCTCGACACCTCGAAGCCGCTGAGGGCGTAGATGCCCGCGGCGATCACGAGGTCGTGCAGCAGCGCGACGATCATCGGCACGGCGTATTTCCAGTCGAACCGGACGACGATGAAGATGATGATCAGCAGGATCGAGAAGACGAGGGCGAGCAGCGCGCCGCGGAGGATCTCGCCGCCGAACGACGCGGACACGGTCCGCACGTCGATCGCCTCGTCGAGGCCGTACTGCTGGTTGATCCGCAGTTCGATCTGCTGGACCTTGTCCGGCGGGATCTCCTTGGCGTCGACCTGGAAGGAGCTGAACGTCGACCCGGCCACCGTCCCCTCGCCGCGCACGACGGCGTCGTCGAGCGAGCCGTCGACCGACCGCAGCACACCGCGCATCTCCTCGACCGTCGCGGGCTGGGTCGTCACGATCGCCATGCGGGTGCCGCCGGTGAAGTCGAGTCCGAGGTTGAGCCCGCGGACCCCGAGCGCACCGATCGAGATGATGATCATCGTGGCGGCGATGCCGAACCACAGGCGCTTGCGGCCCGCGAAGTCGAAGCGCCAGCGGACCGGCTTGGCGGCGGCGCCGATCACGCGCGGGTTGTTGAACCACTTGAAGCCGGACAGCAGGTTCAGGATCGCGCGCGTGGCGACCACCGACGTGAACATCGAGACGATCACGCCGATGGCGAGCAGCAGCGCGAAGCCCTTCACGCTCGACTGCGAGGCCACGAACAGCACGCCGGCGGTGATCAGCGTCACCGCGTTCGCGTCGAGGATCGTGCGGAAGCCGCGCGAGTAGCCGGCGCTGATGGCCGCGCGCAGGGTCCTGCCGGCCCGGAACTCCTCGCGCACGCGTTCGAACACGACGATGTTCGCGTCCGCCGCGACGCCGATGGTGAGGATCATGCCCGCGATGCCCGGAAGCGTCATCGTCACGGGTATCGCGAGGATCACGCCGTAGAACAGCGCCGCGAAGATCAGCAGCGCGAGGTCCGCGATCAGGCCCAGCACGCGGTAGAACAGCGCCAGGTAGATCATCATCAGGAGCAGGCCGACGAGGCCCGCGATCAGCCCCTGCCGCAGTGACTCCTCGCCGAGGGTCGCGGAGACCTGGCTCGACGACAGCGCGACGAAGCGCACCGGCAGCGATCCGGACTGCAGCACGAGCGCGATGTCCTGCGCCTCCTGCGGCGAGTCGAGACCGGTGATCTGCGCATTGCCCCCGGTGATGCCGTCCGGGTTCTGGACGAAGTCGATCGTCGGGTAGGTCTGGAGCTCGCCGTCCAGGACGATCGCGAAGTTCTGGAAGTAGCCGGGTTCGGTGCCCTCCTGCGCACCGGCGGCGCTCCACTCGGAGCGCCCGCGGTCCGCCAGCTGGCCGGTGATGTCGCCGAACAGCCGACCGCCGCGCTCGGTGAAGTCCATCAGGACGATGGGCTGGCCCGTCTGCGGATCGAAGTCCGCGCTGGCGCTGTCGAGGTCGTCGCCCGTCAGCCGCTGGGCCGGGGGCGGGAGGTCGAACATGTACCAGAAGAAGCGCTCCTTGGCGGTCTGGGGCACCGGCGTGATGTTCGGCGGGCAGCCGGCGGGCGACTGGTTCGAGCACTTGACCGCGAGGTGGTCCTTCGGCACGCCGAGGACGACCACGTCGTCGGGCAGCTCCTGCACGCCCAGCTGGAGCTTGAGCTGCTCCTCGTCGACGGCGCCGTTGGGGTTGAGCGGCTCATCCGTCGCGTTCTCCTTGAACGCGTAGAGGATGCTCTGCTCCCCCTTCTTCAGCCGCTCCGGCGCGGCGTCGAGGAGGTCGTAGAGCGACGTCTTCGGCGCGATGCCGGCGCCGGCGACGAACGAGCGTGAGACGCCCTGGGTGAGCCCCTCCTGCAGGTCGAGGAAGTACAGCTGGCCGGTCGAGCCGACGAGCGCGAACACGCGCGCCGGATCGTTCTCGCCGGCCACCGCGATCGTGATGCGGTTGCCCTGCTCCTTCTGGATCTGCGGCTCCGACACGCCGAGCGCGTCGACGCGGTTGCGGAGGATGGAGACCGCCTGGTCGACCTGCTCCGGCGTGACCGTCTGGCCCTTCTCCGGCTGGGCCTCGAGCGTGACCTCCGCGCCGCCCTGCAGGTCGAGCCCGAGGACCGGCTCGCGGAGGTACCCGAGCACGCCGGTGCCCACCAGGAGGGCGAGCAGGAGGATGAAGATGAGGAAGGTCGGTCGGCGCATCGGCTACGTGGTGCGCCCCTGATCCCCCGATTCGGCATCCGTGGCGTCCACCGGCTCATCATGCTCGTCGTCGGCGTCCGCCGTGTGGTCCTCGTCACCTTCGTCGTCGAGCGCGTCCTCCTCGTCGGCGTCGAGCGCATCCGCGGCCTGGTCGGGGACGATCGTGGCGACGGCCCGGCGATCGACGCGCAGCACGACGCCGTCGGCGATCTCGAGGTCGAGGTCCTCGTCCCGCAGGCCCGCGACGCGTCCGTAGATCCCGCCGATGGTGGAGATCTCGGCGCCGACCTGGAGCGCGTCGAGCAGCGCCTGCTTCTCGCGCTTCGCCCGCTGCTGGGGCCGCAGGATCATGAAGTAGAAGAGCGCCGCCATGACGAGCAGGAGGAGGATGTAGGTCTGCATGCTCAGTCGGGTCCGGTCAGTCGCTGGAGGGCGTCCGCGAGGAAATCGTCGAAGCGCTGCTCGACGATCGCCTGCCGTGCGGACCGGCACAAGGCTAGCAGGAAGGCCATGTTGTGAACCGACAGAAGTCGCATCCCCAGCAGCTCCTTCTGCGCCACGAGGTGCCGGAGGTACGCGCGCGAGAAGCGCGCGCAGGTCGGGCAGTCGCAGCGCTCGTCGAGCGGCCGGGGGTCCCGGGCGAAGGCGGCGTTGCGGAGATTCAGGCGCCCGCTCGACGTCAGCGCGGCGCCCGTCCGCCCGAGCCGCGTCGGCAGCACGCAGTCGAACATGTCGACGCCCGCGGCGATCACCCGCAGGATGCCCTCGGGATCGCCGATGCCCATGAAGTAGCGCGGGCGCTCACCGGGGAGCAGCGCCGCGGTCGAGGCCGTGACGCGGAACATGTCGTCGCGGTCCTCGCCCACCGCGAGCCCGCCGATCGCGTAGCCGTCGAAGCCGATCCCGAGGAGGTCCGCGGCGCTGCGCGCGCGCAGGTCCTCGTCCACGCCGCCCTGCACGATGCCGAAGCGGAGCTGCCCCGGCGCGCTCGGCGCCGCACGGCAGCGCTCGGCCCAGCGGGTCGTGCGCACGACCGCCGCGGCCAGTTGATCGGGGCTCGCGTCGGGTCGCGGCACCTCGTCGAGGCACATCGCGATGTCCGCGCCGAGGTCGCGCTGGATGCGCATGGCGTCCTCCGGCCGTAGCCGCACGCGATCGCCGTCGTAGACGCTGCGGAACGTCACGCCGTCGTCGTCGACGGTGCGCGTATCGGCGAGGGAGAACACCTGGAACCCGCCGGAGTCGGTCAGGATCGGTCCGTCCCAGCCCATGAACCGATGGAGTCCGCCGAGCTCGGCGACGAGGTCCTCGCCGGGGCGCAGATGGAGGTGGTACGTGTTTCCGAGGATCGTCTGGGTGCCGATCGCCCGCAGCTCATCCGGATCGACGCCCTTGACGGTCCCGAGCGTGCCGACGGGCATGAACATCGGCGTGGTCACCGTGCCGTGCGCGGTCGTCAGGGTGCAGGCGCGAGCGGCGCCGTCGGTCGCGTCGACGCGGAAGTCGCCGGGCACGCTCACACGACCACCATCGCGTCGCCGAACGAGTAGAAGCGATAGCCGCGCTCCACGGCGGCAGCGTACGCGCGCCGCGTCAGGTCCTCGCCCGCCAGCGCCATCACGAGCGCGAGCAGCGTCGAGCGCGGCAGGTGGAAGTTGGTGACCAGGGCATCCGTCAACCGCCAGGCGTGCCCCGGCTGGATCAGGATGCCCGCCCGCCCGACGTCGGGCGCGCTCGGATCGCCGATCGTCTCGAGCACGCGCACCGTCGTGGTGCCGATCGCGACGACGCGCCGCCCCTCCCCGGCCGCCTCGCGCACCCGCCGGCGCACGGCCGGATCGACCGCGTAGGCCTCGGTGTGCATCACGTGCGCGCCGAGGTCGTCGACCGCGACCGGGCGGAACGTGTCGAGCCCGACCCGCAGCTCGACCTCCTCGACCTGGCAGGTCGACCGCACGCGGGCCAGGAGCTCCTGCGTGAAGTGCAGACCGGCCGTCGGCGCGGCGGCGGAGCCGGGCTCCCGGGCGTAGACGGTCTGGTAGCGCTCCGGGTCCGCGGCCGGCGTGCGGATGTACGGCGGCAGCGGCATCTCCCCGGCCCGCGCGAGCACGGCCTCGAGCGGGCCCTCCGCGTGCAGCCGGATCTGCGCCGACCCCGCATCGCCGACGGCGAGCACCTCGACCTCGAGGCCGTCGCCGACCAGCCGCTCGCCGACCCGCAGACGGCGGGCCGGGCGCACGAGCGCCTCCCAGGCGTCCTCGACGAGCGGCTCCAGGAGCAGCGCCTCCGCCGCACCGCCGCTGGCCCGCCGGAGACGCAGGCGCGCCGGGATGACGCGCGTGGTGTTCAGGACGACCACGTCGTCGGGGCGCAGTAGATCGGGGAGATCGCGGAACACGGCGTCCTCCAGCGTCCCGCGCGCGCGATCGACGACGAGGAGGCGGCTCGCGTCCCGCGGCTCGACCGGCGTCTGGGCGATGCGCTCCTCGGGCAGGTCGTAGTCGAGATCGTCGAGCCGCATGCACGGGACGGTACCCGGGCGCCCCGGCCGGACGCGCGACCCGGGTATCCTGCCGGTCGTGAGCACCGCCACGGGTCCGTTCTCCGCCCGCTTCGCGCGCATCGCCGACTCCGACCGCTTCCAGGCGGCGATCATCGGCGTCATCGTCCTCAACGCCGTCCTGCTCGGCGTCGAGACCTTCGACGGGGTGATGGAGCGCCATGGCGACACCCTGCAGATCCTCAATTTCGCGTTCCTCGCCGTCTTCGTCGGCGAGCTGGCGATCCGCCTCCTCGCCTACGGCTCGCGGCCCCAGGATTTCTTCCGCTCGGGCTGGAACGTCTTCGACTTCCTGATCATCGCCGCGCTGTTCCTCCCGGGTCTCCGCGAGAACGCGGCGCTCCTGCGGATGCTGCGCCTCCTGCGCGTCGCGCGCCTCCTGCGCTACCTGCCCGACGTGCGCGTGCTGCTGCGGGGCGCCGCGCGCGCCATCCGCCCCGCGACGGGCCTCGGGATCATCACCGGCCTGCTCGTCTTCCTCTACGGGATGATCGGCTGGACGCTGTTCGCCGACGTCGATCCCGCCAACTGGGGCAACATCGGCCTCGCCAGCCTGACGCTGTTCAGCATCCTCACCCTGGAGGGCTGGAACTCCCTGTTCGCGACGGTGTTCGAGGCGCGGCCGTTCGCGGCGATCCTCTTCTTCCTCTCGTTCATCCTGATCGGCACGTTCGTCGTCCTCAACCTGCTCCTCGGGATCATGATCGGGAGCCTCGAGGAGGTCCGCGAGGAGGAGCGCATCCGTGCCGGCGGCGAGACCGCCGACATCGAGGGCCGACTGAAGGATCTGCGCGAGGCGCTCGACGCCGTCGAGCACAGCCTGCGCGTGCAGGCGGAGCGGAGCCCCGGCCGCGACCGCGCGTCCCGCTAGTCGAGCAGCGAGCTCTGGCCGGGCTCCGGCGCCATGCCGGCGAGGGCGCGACCGCGCGGCGTCAGGACGCGACCCCGCGCCGTGCGCTGGATCAGGCCCTGCTGGATGAGGTACGGCTCGTAGACGTCCTCCAGCGTGCCCGCGTCCTCACCGAGCGCGACGGCGAGCGTCGAGAGCCCGACGGGCCCACCCGCGAACCGCTCCGCGATCGCCTGCAGGTACTCGCGATCGGCGCGGTCGAGGCCGTCCTCGTCGACGCCGAGCAGGTCGAGGGCCTCGAGCGCCCCGGTGCGGTCCACGAGAGCCCATCCGCGCACCTGCGCGACGTCGCGCACGCGACGCAGGATGCGGTTGGCGACGCGCGGCGTGCCGCGGGACCGGCGCGCGATCTCGTGGGCCGCGTCGTCGTCGATGTCGAGCGCGAGGATCCCGGCCGAGCGGCGGATGATGCGCAGCAGCTCGTCGGGGGTGTAGTGCTCGAGCCGCAGCGAGATGCCGAAGCGATCGCGCATCGGGGTCGTCAGCAGGCCGGCCCGGGTGGTCGCGCCGACCAGGGTGAACGGAGCGAGATCGAGGCGCAGCGTACGGGCCCCCGGTCCCTGCCCGATGACGATGTCGATCGCACCGTCCTCCATCGCCGGGTACAGGAGCTCCTCGATCGCGCGCGGCAGCCGGTGGACCTCGTCGATGAACAGCACGTCGCGCGGCTCGAGGGCGGTCAGGATCGACGCGATGTCCCCCTTCCGCTCGAGCGCCGGACCGGAGATCGTGTGGATGCGGCTCTCCATCTCCGTCGCGACGATGAACGCCAGACTGGTCTTGCCGAGCCCCGGCGGTCCCGCCAGCAGCACGTGGTCGCAGGCCTCGCCGCGCCCGCGCGCGGCGGCCACGAACGTCTCCAGCTGCCGGACGGCGTGCTCCTGCCCCACGAAGTCACCGAGCCGCTGCGGGCGCAGCGAGCCGTCGGCCTCGCGGTCCTCGGGCTCCTCCTCGCCGGCGATCAGGCGCGTGTCGTCCATCAACGGCCACCGAGCACGGCCAGCGCCGCCTTGACGCGGTCCTCGGTGGACCCGTCGGCGTCGGCCAGGGCGGCCTCGGCGTCGACGACGGCGTAGCCCAGCGCGACGAGGGCGTCACGGGCCTCGCGATGCGGATCCGCGCTGCCGGTGACGGTCGCCGAGCCGCCGGTGGCCGCGGCGCCCACGCCGTCCACCTTGTCCTTGAGGTCGATGCAGATCCGCTCGGCCGTCTTCCTGCCCACGCCCGAGACGCTGGACAGGAGCGCCGTGTCGCCGAGCAGGATCGCGCTCTCGACCCGCGCGGGCGCGTGGGCCGACACGATCGCGAGCGCGAGCTTGGGCCCGACGCCGTTGACCCCGATCAGCAGCGTGAACAGGCGTCGCTCGGCCGCGTCGGCGAAGCCGAACAGCTGCATCGCGTCCTCGCGGACGTGCAGGTACGTGGGGATCATCACGGTCGCACCGGGTTCGCTGCGGCTCGCCGCCGCGAGCGTGCAGATGAGCTCGTAGCCGACGCCGCCCACGTCCACGACGACGCCGTCCCCGTCCCGCGTCGCGACGGTGCCGGCGACGTGCGCGATCACGCGCGCACCCCGGCCGCGCGCAGGGACCGCTGGAGCGGACCGGCCGAGGCGTGGCAGATCGCGGCGGCGAGCGCGTCGGCCGCGTGGTCCGGCGTCGGCGGCGCGGGCAGCCCGAGCACCGCGCCGACCATCGTCTGCACCTGGCGCTTGTCGGCGCGGCCGTAGCCGCAGACGGCGGTCTTGATCTGGCTCACGGTGTACTCCGCGACGGGGATGTGGCGCAGGCCGGCCATCGCCATCACCGCGCCGCGCGCCTGGCCGACGGCGAGCGCGGTGCGGGGATTGCCGCCCACGTACACCTCCTCGATCGCGACGGCGTCCGGCGCGTGCGCGGCGAGCAGCTCGTCGACGGCCCGGGCGATCGCGGCCAGCCGCTCCTCGGCCGGAGTGTGGGCATCGGTGCGGATGCAGCCGAAGTCGACCGACTGCAGCCGGCTGCCCGTCGCGGTCACGATGCCGTACCCGGTCGACGCCGTTCCCGGGTCCAGCCCGAGGATCACCATGGACGCAGTCTACGAACGGCCCCGGTCGCCCCGAGCGCGCGAGCCGTGCCGTAGGATGCCCGCAGTCATGGCCCAGCGCGCCTCCCGTCACGTCGCCTTCATCGAGCGCCACCCGCGGTGGTGGCCCGATCTGGAAGCGGCCCGCGACGAGCTGGTGCGCGTCACGGGCGCTGCCGAGCCGTTCCTCATCGTCGACGGCGAGGGGCAGTGGGAGGCCGTCTGCGTCGAGGTGCCGACCGACACCGCGCCGTCGCGCTGGATCGAGACGCGCACCCTGCCCGCGGGCGAGTGGGCCGTATCGACCATCGACGGGCACGCCGCCGAGCGGCTTCGCGAGCGCGCCGATGCGCGCCCGGCGTGGCTGACCCGCGCGGAGGATGCGCCGACGGGGGAGAGCGAATACGAGCCCGGCGGTGAGACGTTCGGCCTGTCCACGCGCCTCGGCGAACACGCGGGGCTAAGGCGGATCGGAGTCAACGTCGACCTGATCCGCTCCGGCGAGCGCTCGACCAAGCACCATTGGCACCACGAGGAGGAGGAGTGCTTCCTCGTCCTCTCGGGAACCGGACTGCTGATGGTCGGCGACGCGACCTATCGCGTGGGCCCGGGCGACTTCTTCGCCAAGCGCGAGGGCCCCGAGCGGGCGCACCAGTTCGTCAACGACGGCGACGGCGATCTGCGCATCCTCACGATCGGCGAGCACCGCGGCGACCAGGTCGAGTACCCGGCCGCGCCGTGGCAGCCGGGCGATCCGCTGCCCGACGACGCCCGCTAGCGCGCGAGCGAGCCCGCCAGCTCGGCCAGGCGCCCGTGCAGCAGCGCGCGGAAGCGATCGCCGTCGAGGTCGTCCGCCCAGTGCGCGTTGGGGCGGCCCCCGTAGACGCCGAGTCGGTCGACCAGGGTCGCCCCGCGCGCCGGCCCCATGCCCGTGTCGACCTCGACGTGGCAGTGCACGAGGTTGACGACGGCGGGGTCGATCAGCGCCGCGACGGCCAGGGCGTCGTGCTGGAACACGACCTCCTCCCCGTACCAGTCCACGTGCTTGCGCATGTAGAAGCGGAGCATGCCCGCCACGGGCGGCCCCAGCACCGGCAGGCGCTCGAGCTCGTCGATGTCGGCGGCGTGCAGCGTCGCCCGACGGGTGACGTCCAGGCCGATCAGCGTCACGTCGTGCCCCGAATCGAGCACGCGCTGTGCCGACTCGGGATCGAACCAGACGTTGAACTCGGCGTACGGCGACATGTTGCCGCCGTTCGACGCGCCGCCCATCACGACGATGCGCCGCAACGCGCGGTAGGCGTCCGGGCGCAGCGCGGCGAGCAGCGCGACGTTCGTCAGCGGACCGACCGCGACGAGCGTGATCGTGCCGGGCTCCGCGAGCGCGAGCCGGGCGATCAGGTCGACCGCGTGCTCGGCGACGATGCCCCGCGCCGGATCCGGGAGGCCCGAGCCGTCGAGGCCCGTCTCGCCGTGCGTCTCGGCGGAGTCCAGCGGCGGGACGTGGACGAGCGGCCGATCGGCGCCCGCCGCCACCGGGAGGTCGACGCGGCGGGCGAGGTCCAGCACGCGCAGGGCGTTCGCGGTCGTGCGGGACAGCGGCACGTTGCCGGCGACCGTCGTGATCGCGCGCAGGTCGAGCTCGGAGCTCGCCACGGCCAGCAGGATCGCGAGGGCGTCGTCGATCCCCGGGTCGCAGTCGATGATGACCGGGATCGCCACGGCGGGCCCGCTACTGCTCGGCGAGGACCGCGTCGGGGATCTCGACGTCGAACACGACGTCCTGCACGTCGTCGTCGTCCTCGAGCGCGTCGACCATCTTCAGGAGCTTGCGGGCGCCGTCCTCGTCGATCTCGGCCGGCTGCTTCGGCACGAGCGCGAGCTCCGCGCTCTCGATGGCGTAGCCCGCCGCCTCGAGGGCGTCGCGGACGACGGCCAACGCCGTCGGATCGGTGGTGACGCGGTACGCGCCATCCTCGCCGTCCGCATCCTCGGCGCCGGCGGCCGCGGCCGCGAGCAGCAGCTCGTCGCCGTCGTCGACGCCGCCGACGAGGATCACGCCCTTCCGGTCGAACTTCCACGCGACGCTGCCCGGGTTGCCGAGGGCGGATCCCGCCTTCGTGAAGATGCTGCGCACGTTGGCCGCCGTGCGATTGCGGTTGTCCGTCAGCGCCTCGACGATCAGCGCGGCCCCGCCGGGACCGAACCCCTCGTACGTCACGGTCTCGTAGTGCTCCCCCTCACCGCCGCCCGCGCCCTTCTGGATCGCGCGCTCGATGTTGTCCTTGGGCAGCGAGAACGACTTGGCCTTGGCGATCGCGTTGGCGAGCGCCGCATTGCCGTCGGGGTCCGGACCGCCCTCCTTCGCGGCGACCATGATGGCGCGCGACAGCTTCGAGAACATCTGGCCGCGCTTCTTGTCGGTCGCGGCCTTCTTGTGCTTGATGGTGGACCACTTGGAATGGCCGGACATGATCCCCCCGTGGGACTCAGGAATGCGCGACGCGCTCGAGGAAGCGCGCGTGGAGACGGTCGTCGTCGGTGAGTTCCGGATGGAACGTCGCCGCCATGATAGGGCCGCAGCCGACCGCCACCGGCTCGCCCGCGTACGTCGCCAGCACCTCGACGCCCTCGCCGACGCGGGTGATCCGCGGCGCGCGGATGAAGACGCCGTGCATCGGGCGCTCGTCCCCCAGCGCGACGTCGGCCTCGAACGAGGCCACCTGCCGGCCGTAGCCGTTGCGCCGGGCGGTGACGTCGAGCGCCGCCAGCGTGCGCTGGCCCTCCACGCCGTCCTCGAGGTCCGTCGCCAGCAGGATCAGGCCCGCGCAGGTGCCGAAGGTCGGCATCCCCGCGTCGACCCGCGCCTGCAGCGGCGCACGCAGACCCGTCGTGCCGAGCAGGATGTCCATCGTCGTGGACTCGCCGCCCGGCAGGACCATCGCGTCGACGTCGGCCAGCTCATCGGGCGTGCGCACCTCGACCGCATCGGCACCGAGCCGGCGCAGTGCGTGGACGTGCTCTCGGAACGCCCCCTGGAGGGCGAGGACGCCGATCCGCGGCGTGCTACCAGCCACGTCCGGCGAGCAGCTCGGCCTCGGGGAGCGACTTCGCGCTGCGGCCGACCATCGCCTCGCCGAGGCCCTTCGAGACCTCCGCCAGCTTCTCCGGATCGTTGAAGTGCGTCGTCGCCTCGACGCAGGCGCGTGCGCGCTTGGCCGGATCGCCGCTCTTGAAGATGCCGGAGCCGACGAACACGCCGTCGGAGCCGAGCTGCATCATCAGGGCCGCGTCGGCCGGGGTTGCGACACCGCCGGCCGTGAAGAGGACGACCGGCAGACGGCCGTGCTCGGCGCAGTGCTGCACGAGCTGCAGCGGCGCCTGGAGCTCCTTGGCCTTGCTGTAGAGCTCGTCGGGATCCATCGCCGTGAGCTCCTTGATGGCGCCCGTGATCGAGCGGATGTGGCGGACCGCCTCCACGACGTCGCCGGTGCCGGCCTCGCCCTTGGAGCGGATCATCGCGGCCCCCTCGCCGATGCGGCGGAGCGCCTCGCCGAGGTTCGTCGCGCCGCACACGAACGGCACCGTGAACTTGTGCTTGTCGATGTGGTGCGCCTCGTCGGCCGGCGTCAGCACCTCGGACTCGTCGATGTAGTCGACCTCGAGCGCCTGCAGGATCTGCGCCTCGACGAAGTGGCCGATGCGCGCCTTCGCCATCACCGGGATCGAGACGGCCTCCTGGATGCCCTGGATCATCTCGGGATCCGACATGCGGGCCACGCCGCCGTCGGCGCGGATGTCGGCGGGGACGCGCTCGAGCGCCATCACCGCGCAGGCCCCCGCGTCCTCGGCGACCTTGGCCTGCTCGGCGTTGACGACGTCCATGATGACGCCGCCCTTGAACATCTCGGCCAGACCGCTCTTGACGTTGACGGAACCCTGCTCGGACATATCCGACACCTCGTGGAATGCGTGTTCCCGACCGCGGCGAGACGGACGGCACCGGTCATGGTACGGCACCCTGCTCCTTCGCGCGGGAGCAGGCGCTCGGCGGACCCGGCTCGGTGCCAACGGGGGATTCCCGTCCCCGCGATCCGGCCGAACCACGCAGGTTTGCTAATGTGCTGCTCGCAAGTCATCACGAGTCGTCGAGGGATCTGGCCCGCTGACACGACAGCAACCGGGGCGTCCGCCCGCCAGGTGCTACCTCCAGCGCCCTCCCGGCCACGTCCCGGACGGGGAGGCGGAAGATGACGAGCCGTCGTCGCGGACGAAACCGCGGCGCCGACGGTCCGAACCCCGACGGACCTCTCCCACCCGGGACAGGACGCCGACAGGCAAGGAGACCGCACCATGACCCACAAGCCCGAGACCCTCGCGCTGCACGCCGGACAGAGCCCGGACCCGACCACCAAGGCCGTGGCGGTGCCGATCTACCAGACGACGTCGTACGAGTTCAACGACGCCCAGCACGCCGCGGACCTGTTCGCCCTCGCGGTGCCCGGGAACATCTACACGCGCATCATGAACCCGACCTGGGACGTGATGGAGCAGCGCGTCGCCGCGCTCGAGGGCGGCATCGCCGCGTGCGCGATCGCCTCCGGCCAGGCGGCGGTCACGTACAGCGTCCTCAACGTCTGCCGGACCGGCGACAACATCGTCAGCGTCTCGACGCTGTACGGCGGCACCTACAACCTGTTCGCGCACACGCTGCCGCAGTACGGCATCGAGGTGCGCTTCGCCGACCCGGACAAGCCCGAGCAGGTCGCCGAGCTCGTCGACGACAAGACGCGCCTCGTGTTCGCCGAGACGATCGGCAACCCGCGCATCAACGTCGTCGACATCGAGGCGTGGGCGAACGCCGCCCACGCGGCCGGCCTCCCGCTGATCGTCGACAACACGATGGCGACGCCGATCCTCGCCCAGATCATCTCGAAGGGCGCCGACATCGTGGTCCACTCGGCCACGAAGTACATGGGCGGGCACGGCACCACGATCGCGGGCGTGATCGTCGACGCCGGCTCCTTCGACTGGGTCGCCCACGCGGAGCGCTTCCCCGGCCTCACCAAGCCGGATCCGTCGTACCACGGCGTCGTGTGGTCGGACGCCCTCGGCCCGGCGGCGTACATCGGCCGCATCCGCACGGTGCTGCTGCGCAACACGGGCGCGGCGCTGTCGCCGTTCAACGCGTTCCTGATCCTCCAGGGCCTCGAGACGCTCGCGCTGCGCGTCGAGCGCCAGAGCGAGAACGCGCTGACGATCGCGAAGCACCTCAAGTCCCATCCCGACGTCGCCTGGGTGAACTACCCGGGTCTCGAGGACGATGCGTACCACGCGACCGCCCTCAAGACGCTCGATCAGGGCAAGGGCTTCGGCGGCATCCTGTCGTTCGGCGTCAAGGGCGGCCGCGACCAGGGCCGGAAGTTCATCGAGGCGCTCGAGATCTTCACGCACCTCGCGAACATCGGCGATGCGCGGTCCCTCGCGATTCACAACGCGTCGACGACGCACTCGCAGCTGAACGACGAGGAGCTCGCGTCCGCGGGCGTCGGACCGGACATGGTCCGCCTGTCGGTCGGCATCGAGAACGTGGGCGACCTGATCGCCGACATCGACCAGGCGCTGCAGGCGTCCAAGTAGGCGGTTCGGTGCCTGCCACCGGCCTCGGGCTCGTCGAGACGCAGCGGGTCGTCCTCTTCACGGAGGACGACCCGCTCGTGCTCGACTCCGGCGAGACCCTCGCGCCGGTCGAGGTGGCCTACGAGACGTACGGCGAGCGCGCGCCCGACGACCGCAACGTCGTCGTGGTCTGCCACGCCCTGACGGGCGATGCCCACGCGGCGGGCCACCACGGCGATCCGAGCCGTCCCGGCTGGTGGGACACGCTGATCGGCCCGGGCAAGCCGGTCGACACCGACCGCATGTTCGTCATCTCGTCGAACCTGCTCGGCGGCTGCCAGGGCACGACCGGGCCCTCCTCGGCCGATCCGGCGACGGGCCGGCCGTACGGCCTCGGCTTCCCGCTCTTCACGGTCTCGGACCTGGTCCGGGTGCAGCGGCGACTGCTGCAGCACCTCGGGGTCACCCGCGTGCTTGCGGCCATCGGCGGCTCGCTCGGCGGCATGCAGGTCCTGCAATGGGCGATGGACCATCCCGACGACCTCGAGCACGGGATCGTGGTGTGCGCCACCTCGCGCCTGTCGGCGCAGAACATCGCGTTCAGCGCCGTCGCCCGTGCCGCGATCATGAACGATCCGGACTTCCAGGACGGGGACTACTACGACACCGGCCGCCGGCCCGACCACGGGCTGTCGGTGGCGCGGATGATGGCGCACATCACCTACCTGTCCGAGGAGTCGATGCGCCAGAAGTTCGGCCGCCGCATCCAGGATCGCGACGAGCCGCGCTTCGACCTGGGCGTCGACTTCCAGGTGGAGTCGTACCTGCAGTACCAGGGCAAGGTCTTCCTCGACCGCTTCGACGCCAACTCGTACCTGTACCTGACGCGCGTGATGGACTACTTCGACCCGTTCGCCGACCCCGACGCCGTCCGCGCGCGGCTCTCCGCCACCCGCACGAAGTTCCTCGTCGTGTCGTTCGACACGGACTGGCGCTTCGACACCTCGCACTCCCGTCAGATCGTGCGCACGCTGACGGCGCACCGCGTGCCGGTCTCGTTCCGCGAGATCTCGTCGCCGCACGGGCACGACTCGTTCCTGCTCGACGTGCCCGAGTACCACGACACCGTCGCCGCGTACCTCGACCGCGCACTGGCGGAGGCGGGCGGCTGATGCGCGCCGACCTCGACGTCATCGCCTCGCTCGTGCCCGCCGGGGCGCGGGTGCTGGACCTCGGCTGCGGCGACGGCTCGCTGCTCGAGGAGCTCGAGCGGCGCGGCGCCGACGGCCTCGGCATCGAGATCTCCGACGACGGCGTGATGGCCTGCCTCCAGCGCGGCGTGCCCGTGCTCCAGGGCGACATCGACGAGGGGCTCGGCGACATCGCCGACGATGCCTTCGACCTGGTGATCATGTCCCTCACCCTCCAGGCCGTCCGCCACCCCGCGCTCGTCCTGCGCGAGATGAGCCGCGTCGCCCGCCAGAGCATCGTCTCCTTCCCCAACTTCGCGCACTGGCGCCTGCGCGCACAGCTCGCCGCCAACGGCCGGATGCCCGTCTCCCCCCTGCTCCCGTACGCCTGGTACGAGACGCCGAACATCCGGCTCTGCTCGATCCGCGACTTCGAGGCGCTCGCGCACGCCGAGGGCTTCGAGGTCGAACGGCGGATCCTGCTCGACGAGGGCGGCAGCCCGGCCCACGGCGTCGCGGCGCGCGCGGCGAACCTCATGGCCGCCGGCGCGGTCTACCTGCTGCGCCGCTGACTCAGGCGATGCGCGCGCCGAGCGTCGCGTCGTCCGCGACGTCGAGCAGCGTGACCGTGCCGTCGCCCGCGACGGCCCCGAGCAGGAGGAACTGGCTCTCGAAGCCGGCGATCCGGCGCGGGCCGAGGTTCACCGCCCCCACGACCCGACGGCCGATGAGGTCCTCGACGGCGTAGTTCGTCACCTGCGCGCTGGTCCAGCGCTCCCCCAGCGATCCGAAGTCGACGCGCAGCTTCCACGCCGGCTTGCGCGCCTCCGGGAACGGCAGCACCTCGCGCACGACCCCGACGCGCATGTCGACGACGTGGAACGCGTCGGCGTCGATGTCGGGCAGGGGATCCATCAGGGTGGATGGTAGGAGCCGGCAGCGGCATCGACACCCCAAAGGGGTCAGACGCCACGACGTCGGCCCTACCATCCATCCCATGGACCGTTCCGTCATCGTGATCGGGGCCGGCCTCGCCGGACTCACCGCGGCTGAGGCCCTCGTCGGCGCCGGCTGGGACGTCACGGTGCTCGAGGCGCGCGATCGCGTCGGCGGGCGCACGTGGTCGGACGTGGCCGCGAACGGCGCGCGGATCGAGCGGGGCGCGGAGTGGGTCGAGGACGAGCACGCGCACCTGATCGACCTCTGCGAGCGGTTCGGCATTCCCCTCGCGCGGGCGGGGATGAGCTACCACGACCGGCGACCCGTCGGCGGTCCGCCGGTGACGATGGACGAGCTCGTCGCCGCGCGCGGCGCGGTGCGCGACCTGCTCGCCGAACTCGGCGACGCCGCGGACGATCTGTCCGTCGCCGACGCCCTCGAACGACTCGACGTCGCCGATGGCGTCCGCGTCGCCTTCCGCGCGCGCGTCGAGTGCACCGCCGGCACGCCGGCCGACGCGCTGGCGGCGAGCCACCTCGCGATGCTGGCGCACGCCCCCGACGACGCGGACTCGCTGCGCATCGCCGCCGGCAGCGATGCGCCGGCCCGGGCGCTCGCGGCGGCGTTGGGCGACCGCCTCGTGCTGGGCGCGCCCGTCACGGCGATCGCGCACGGTCCGGGCGGCGTCCGGGTGATCTACGCGAGCGGCGATGTCGAGGCCGCGCACCTGGTCCTCGCCGTGCCGCTCGCCCTCTACGGGGAGCCGCCCTTCCGCGACGCGCTGCCGGCGGCCGTCCACGATGCCGTCGAGGGGTTCGGCATCGCCCAGGCGGCGAAGCTGTTCGTCCCGCTGACCGCCGACGTGGCGCCGCAGGCGCACCTCGACGTCCACCGCGACTACTGGGTGTGGGCCGCGAACGAGGGGGACGCGGGACCACGGCCGATCCTGGCCGGGTTCGCGGGATCGCTGCCGATGCTCGAGCGCCTCGCGGTCGACGACGGCCCGGCGGTGTGGGCGGAGCGCGTGGCGGAGATGCGCCCCGACCTCCCGCTCGACCTCGAGGGCGCCGGCGTGCAGACCTGGCACGACGACCCGCACGCACGGGGCGTGTACAGCTGCGTCCGGCCGGGGGGACGACCCGACGGCTCGGTGCTGCGGAAGGCGCACGGTCGCCTGGTGCTCGCCGGCGAGCACGCCGACGACGCGTGGGCGGGGTACATGGAGGGTGCCGTGCGCAGCGGGCTGCGCGCCGCGCACCTGCTCGATCCGGCGCTGCCGGCGCCGATGGCCGCCGTCCACTGACGTGGCATAGGGGCGCCTGGATTCGAACCAGGGCCTTACCGGTTATGAGCCGGCTGCTCTACCGCTGAGCTACGCCCCTGCCGCGACGGAGGATAGCCCGCGCCGCCGCGCCGGCGGCGCCCCGTGCATTCCACGTCCCTGCGAGCCGCGCCGACGCGGTAGCATCGCGGCATGGCAGACGCCGCATCGCTTCGCAGCCAGTTCTTCGCCACGCGCACGATCAGCCGTGACGTCGTCGTGCCGGAGGACGCGGACCTCGGTCTGATCGCCTTCGACAGCCCGCACGACCCCGAGCCGTCGGTCCGGGTCGAGAGCGGCCGCATCGTCGAGATCGACGGCCGGGCCGAGGCCGACTTCGACCTGATCGACGCGTTCCTCGCGGAGCACGGCATCGATCCGGCCATCGCCGAGGAGGCGATGGCGATCGACGACCTCACGTGGGCGCGGATGATCGCCGGAACCGACGTGCCGCGCGCCGAGGTGCTCCGCCTCGTCGACGGCGCGACGCCGGCGAAGGTGGCTCGGGTCCTCAGCCTCCTCAGTCCGCTCGAGCTGATGCAGGCCATGGCCAAGATGCGCGCCCGGCGCACCCCGTCGATCCAGGCGCACGTCACCAACCGCATCGACCACCCCCTGCTGATCGCCGCCGACGCGGCGAGCGCAGTCGCCCTCGGGTTCCGCGAGCTCGAGACGACCGTGCCCGTCCTGCGCGACGCGCCGTTGGTCGCGCTCGCGCTCCTGATCGGCAGCCAGGTGCCCGCCCCCGGCGCGCTCACCCAGTGCGCCATCGAGGAGCGGACCGAGCTCGAGCTCGGCATGCGCGGCCTCACCTCGTACGCGGAGACGGTCTCCGTCTACGGCACGGAGCGCGTCTTCCTCGACGGCGACGACACCCCGTGGTCGAAGGCGTTCCTCGCCTCGTCGTACGCCTCCCGCGGCCTCAAGATGCGCTTCACGTCCGGCTCCGGCGCCGAGGTGCTGATGGGCGCCGCGGAGGGCAAGTCGATGCTCTACCTCGAGGCGCGTTGCATCGCGGTGACACGCGCGGCCGGTTCCCAGGGGACGCAGAACGGCGGCATCGACGGCATCAACGTCACCGGCTCCGTGCCGAACGGCATGCGGGAGATCCTCGCGGAGAACGTCCTCGCCGCGCTGTACGGGCTCGAGACGTGCACGGGCAACGACACCCAGATGAGCGCGTCGGACATCCGCCGCACCGCCCACACGCTGCCCCTCCTGCTCGCCGGCTCCGACTTCCTGTTCTCCGGCTTCGGATCGATCCCGACGTACGACAACGCGTTCGGCCCGTCGAACTTCAACGCCGAGGACATCGACGACTACCTGATGGTCCAGCGCGACTGGGGCTTCGAGGGCGCCCTCCGCTCCCAGGACGACGCCGCCCTGCTGCCCCTGCGCCGGCGCGCGGCGGACGCCTGCCGCGCCGTCCTCGACGAGCTCGACCTGCTCGACTTCGACGATGCGGAGGTCGAGCGAGTCGTCCACGCCCACGGGAGCCTCGACGTCGCCCAGGATCAGACCGACGACACCGCGAAGGCCGGCGACGCCATCATCGAGCGCGGGATCACCGCCATCGACGTCGTGCGCGCGCTCGCCCGGCGCGGCTTCGACGTGGAGGCCGAGCGTGTGCTGGAGATGACGCGACAGCGCCTGTTCGGCGACCACCTGCAGACCTCGGCGATCTTCGGGGAGGACATGCGGGTCCTCAGCGCCTTGACGGACCCCAACGACTACGCGGGGCCCGGCACCGGCTACCGACTGTCGGACCAGCGACAGGAGGAGATCGCCCGGGTGCGGCAGGAGCGGACGCACGCCGAGCTGCTCGCCGAGCAGGTGCCCCATGCCGGCTGCGTGCTGCTCGAGGACACCGGTGCCGCCGTTGTGCGCCCGCGACCGGACGAGGTCGTCATCGGCATCTCCCCCGCCTTCGGCCTGGACGTGTGGCTGACGCTGTCGGGCGTCACCGTCGGCGAGGCGCTCCGGCAGATGCTCGCCGGCATCGAGGAGGAGGGTGTCGCCGCGCGCGTCGTCCGCGTCACGCACTCGCTGGACCTCGGGATGATCGGCTGGACTGCGGCGACCCTGTCCGGCAGCGGCATCGCCATCGGCATCCAGGGGAAGGGCACGACGCTGATCCATCGCGCCGATCTGCCGACGCTGGCGAACCTCGAGCTGCTCAGCGTGGCCCCGCTGATCGACGCCGACCTCTACCGCGCCATGGGCCGCAACGCCGCGCGCCACGCGCGCGGCGAGAAGCCGGCGCCGGTGCTGCTGCCGGAGTCGGGCGAGGCGATGGGGCCCCGGTACCACGCGAAGGTCGTCGCCCTGATCACCCGCGAGAGCCAGCGGATCCGCGCCGGTGCGCCCCAGGAGGTGGCGGTCTCGTGGCCGACTTGAGGTATCCGCTCGGCGAGCACCACCGCGCCGACGTCCGCGCCCAGACCGGCCGGTCCGCCGACGAGCTGACGGTCGAGGAGATCCTGCGCGGAGGCGTGACGTCGGCTGACGCCGCCGTCGATCCCGAGACGCTGCGGCGGCAGGCGACCTTCGCCGAGGGCGGCGGCAATCCCCAACTGGCGGAGAACCTGCGCCGGGGCGCCGAACTCGCCACCTTCCCGGACGACGACGTCCTCCGCTTCTACGACGCGCTACGGCCCGGGCGCTCGTCCGCCGGCGAGCTCGAGGAGATCGCGGTCGAACTGGAGCGCGGCGGTGCCGAGCGCTGCGCGGCGCTCGTGCGCGAGGCACGCGACCAGTACGTGCGGCGCGGGCTGATCACCTGACGTGATCGTCGCGGGCGTCGACGTCGGCAACGCGACGACCGAGGTCGCGCTCGCGCGCCTGGTGCCGGGACGCCCGCCGGAGTTCCTGAGCGTCACCCGCGGGCCGACGACCGGAGCCAAGGGCACGGCCGCGTCCGCCGTCGGCGTGCTGGACCTCGTCGCGCGCGCGAGCCGGCGACTCGGGGAGCCGCCGGCCCGGATCCTCCTCTCGGACGTCCATCCGGTCGACACGGGGCTGCGCGAGCTGTCGGCGGATGAGGAGCAGGACCTCGGCGGCGTCGGCATCGCGCGCCCGGTCAGCGCCACGCCCTCGGGCGTCGGTGCCGCTGCGGGCCAGCTCGTCGACCTTGCGGCGATGGACGGCGATCCGCCTCCCGTCGCCGTGATCCCGATCGTGCCCGAGATGGACTTCGACGCCGCGGCGGCGTGCCTCAACGACGCCCGATCGCGGGGGTGGGACGTCGTGGCGATCATCGTGACCGGAGACGACGGCGTCCTGATCGGAAACCGGGTCGACCGCTCCCTGCCCATCGTCGACGAGGTGGCCGACGCGGCGGACCTCCCACGCGGCGCCTGGGCCGCGGTCGAGGTCGCGCCCGTGGGCTCGACGGTCCGTCAGCTCGCCGACCCGCTCCGGCTCGCCGTGCTGCTGGCGCTCGATCCGGCGCGTGCGCGGGGCGCCCGCAACGCCGCTCGCGCCCTGGTCGGCCACCGCGCGGGCATCGCCGTCCGCCGTGAGGCCTCCGCCGCGACGACCGAGCGCGCCGCCGCCCGCCAGGCGCGGCTCCAGGACGGCGGCCAGATCCTCGTCGACGTCGACACGACGCCGCCGGGCATCGGGCAGATCGTCGCGGTCGACGGGATCGAGGCCCGTCTCGACGACGCCTTCTGGACTCCCCTTCCCGCCGCGGCGGACGACGCCCGGCTCGCGCTCCGGCTGCACCGTCGCCGGGCCGTCGGCCTCGCGGTGCTCGCCCGCCGCGAGGATCGGGCGCTCGAGGATGCGCTCGCCGCGGCCTCGGACGCGGAGGTCGTCGTCGTCGCGGCGGAGACCGCCGCCGCGGTGGCCGGGGCATCGACCACGCCGGGGGCCGGGCGCGCTCCGATCGTCATCGACATGGGCGGCGGCACAGTCGACCTCCACGTCGAGCTCGGGGGCGAGACGCGGGCGATCGCCGCGGCCGGTGCCGGCCTGCTCGTCGACCGCATCTGCGGTGCCGTGCTCGGGGTGGATCCGCTGCGCGCCGAGCAGGCGAAGCGGCTGTCGAGCGTCCACGTGGAGACGCCGTTCATCCTCCGGCACGAGGACGGAGCGCGGACGTTCCTCGAACAGCCGGCCCCGTCCCGGACGGTCGCGCACCTGTGCGTGGCCGATCGTCGCGACGGCTCGCTCGATCCGCTCGCGACCGATCTCTCGCCGGAGCTCTGGGCGCGGCTGCGGCGCGCGGCCAAGCGCGACGTGATCGCCGCGAACCTGCGTCGGGCGATCGTCGCGGTCGGCGGACTGCCGCCCGGGGAGCTCGCCGTGCTCGTCGGGGGGTGCGCCGAGGATCAGGAGGTCGTCGACGAGGTCGCCCTCGCCCTGGTGGACCTCGACCTCGCGATCGCCGCCGGCGACATCCTGGGGCGCCACGGCCCGCGCGCCGCCGTCGCCGTCGGGCTCGTGCTCCTCCACGCGGAGGCGTCGTGAGCCCGCCGGCCGTGGTCCTCGCGACGGACGACGCCGCGGTCATCCGCCTGGTGCGCGCTGCGTTCGAGGAGGAGGGCGTGCCGCTGCGTGTGGCGGCACCCGCCGACGCGCGCACCGCAGCCGTGCAGTCGCCGCTCGGCATCGGGATCGGGCCGCACGGTGACGGCCTCGCCGTGGCACTGGCGACCGGCCCCTCCGATCCGTACGTCATCGGCGATGATCCCCGCATGCTCGGCCGCATCGCCGCCCGTCTCGCCGCCCGACGCCCGCTCGGGGACCTGCCGTGAGCCGACGAGCGCTCGTCACGGGCGGCTCGTCCGGCATCGGCGCCGCGATCTGCCGACGCCTCGCCGCCGACGGCTGGACCGTCGCCGTCGCCGGGCGCTCCGCCGACCGCGCCGGCGCAGTGGCCGACGCGATCGGCGGCGTCGCGATCGTCGGGGACGTCGCCGACCCGACGCACGATCCCGTCGCCGAGGCCGTCCGCCGCCTCGGCGGGCTCGACGCCGCGATCCTCAACGCCGGCGTGATCGTCGAAGCAGACCTCGCCGCGACGGAAGCCGACGACTGGGCGACGCTGCTCGACGTCAACGTGCTGGCCGTCCACCGCCAGGCGCGAGCAGCGCGCGCACCCCTCGCCGCCACTGGCGGGTCGATCCTGATCACGGCCTCCGACGCTGGCGTGTGGGGCGAGACGGCGATCGCCGCGTACTCGATCACCAAGCGCATGGTGCTCGCCCTCACCCGCTGCCTGGGCGCAGAGTGGGGTCCGGACGGCGTCCGCGTGAACGCGCTCTGCCCCGGCGACACGTCCCCCGGCATGCTCACGACCACGAGCGGTCGCCGCCCGCCCGGCGCCACCGACGGCTGGATCGCTCCCCCGCTCGGCACGGTGATCGAGGGCGACGACGTGGCCGCGGCCGCCGCCTTCCTCGTCGGACCGGACGCCCGGAGGATCAGCGGCGTCGGCCTGCTCGTCGATGCCGCGATGCGCGCGTCCTCCTCGGGCTGGACCATCCACCGGGAGATCTCCCGATGACGCGGCTGGTCGTCGGGCCCACCGGAGCACTGGCGCGCGCCCTCGGGGCGGTGGCGCCCCCGGAGCGCATGGGGCAGGCCGTCGCCGCCATCCTCGAGCAGCAGCCGACGGAGCTCGCGATCATCGGCACGGGTGGAGGGCCTGCTCCGCTCGGCGCGACGCCCACCGACGACCTGTCCGCGGCGCTGGATCGCACCGTGGGCCTCGCGCTGGTGGCGGTGAAGGTGGCCGGGCAGCTGGAGCACCCCGTGCGCATCGCGCTGATCGCCCCCGCCGCCGCGCTCATGCCGGACCACGCCGACGGCGTGCGCAGCGTCGCCGGCGCCGGGCTCGCGATGCTGGGCGAGATCGCCGCCGCGACCCCGGGGATGGCCGCGAGCACCGTGGCCGTCGCCGACGGGGTCCCGCCGGAGGAGGTGGCTGCCGTCGTCGACCTCGTGCTCGGCGGTACCGCCCCGGCCCTGAACGGTGCGACGATTCGGTTGGACGGAGGCCGCGATGCCGTGCTGGCGGCGGCGACACGGGCAGAGGAGGGCTAGATGGGACGGGAGCGAAGGCTCGAGGGGAAGGTCGCGCTGATCACCGGCGCGTCGAGCGGCAACGGCCGTGCGATCGCGGTGCGCTACGCGGAGGAGGGCGGGCGCGTCGTGTGCGCGGACCTCACCCCCGACGCGGTGGCGGGCTCGTGGGAGGAGACCACGCCCACGGACGCGCTGATCCGCGAGCACGGCGGCGAGGCGGTATTCGCCCGCTGCGACGTGACGGTCGGCGACGAGGTCGAGGCAGCGGTCGCCACGGCGCTCGGCGAGTTCGGCGGCCTCGACATCGCCGTCGCGAACGCCGGCATCTCCCCGAAGGCGCATACCCTCCGCGAGGAGCCGTGGGAGGACTACAAGCGGGTGCAGGCCATCAACCAGGACGGCGTCTGGTGGACCTGCCGCGCCGCGTCCCGCGCGATGGTCGAGCGCGCCACGCCCGGCCGCATCATCACGCTCTCGTCGATCGCGGGCCTCACCGGCATCCAGACCGGGATCCACTACAACATGAGCAAGGGCGCCGTCATCCAGCTCACGCGGACCCTCGCCATCGAGCTCGCGCCGCACATGATCACCGTCAACGCGATCTGCCCCGGCTGGATCCAGACCGCGATGACCCGCGACATGTGGGACGAGCCGGACCGCCTCGCCAAGCTGGAGTCGCTGGTTCCCATGCCGCGCCTCGGACTCGTCGAGGACATCGCCGGCGCCGCGTTCTTCCTCGCCTCGGAGGACGCGGCCTGGGTGACGGGAGCCATCCTCCCGGTCGACGGCGGGTTCTCCGCGACGTGAGCCTCGACGCCGCACCCCGCATCGTCCGCGCCCGCGGCGACATCGCCGTCTGGGACGTCGGGGCCGGCGATCCGGTCCTCGTCCTGCACGGGTTCCCGGATACGCCGCAGGGCATGCGCCCGCTGGTGGAGCGGCTCACCGCAGCGGGCTTCCGCGCGATCGTGCCCGCGCTCCCCGGCTATCCGCCGTCGGACCCCGTCGAGGACTACCGCACGTCGATGGTCGCGACCGACATGGTGGCCGTCCTCGACGCCCTCGATCTCGCGCGCGTCCACGTGGTCGGCCACGACTGGGGCGGGCTGGTCGCGTACGACCTCGGCGCGGCGCACGCCGGCCGCGTGGAGCGCGCGGTCGCGCTCGCGGTACCGCATCCCAGCGGCTTCGCGGTACGCCGCCGTGACCTCCAGGAGCAGAAGACCGCCGCGTACGCGTGGATCCTCGCGTTCTCGAGCGGCGCGCCGGAGCTCGCGGCGGATCCGGGCTGGCTCGATCAGATCCACGCCGAGTGGTCGCCGGGCCTGGAGCGACCGGAGTGGCCCGCCGTGAAGGAGCTGCTCGCGCAACCCGGCGTCGGCGCCGCGATCCACGGCTGGTACCGCGATGACATGACGCAGACCGGGATGACCGGTGAGGTGCAGGTGCCGATGCTCGTCCTCCACGGCGGCCGCGACGGCTGCATCGGCCCCGCCTGCTACCGCGCGATCGCCGGTCGGTTCGCCGCCGGCGCGGAGATCGACGAGATCCCCGAGATCGGGCATTGGCTCCACGTGGAGCAGCCCGACGCGATCGGCGAGCGGATCGTCAGCTTCCTCCGCTCGCGGTGAGGAAGTCCACGAGCAGCCGCGCTGCGGGGCTGGGACGTCGCGCCGGCAGCAGGGCGAACCAGTCGCGGGAGGGGACGGCCGGAACCACGTCGAGCTCAGCCAGCCCTCCCGAGGCGATCTGATGCGTGACGGCGACGCGCGGCACGATGCCGACGCCGAGGCCCACCATGGCGGCCGCGGCGATGGCGCTGTTCGAGCCGATCGTCGTGCTGGTCGGTGCGAGCCCCGCGGCGGCGAGGTACTCGTCGACGAGCCGGCGCGTACCGGATGGCTCCTCGCGCACGAGCCACGTCTCGCCAGCGAGGTCGATGAGCGGGATCCGCGGGCGACCGGCGAGCGGATGGTCCGGGGCCGCGACGACGACGTGCTCGTTCGCGGCGATGCGGTGCTCCTCGAACATGCCGTCGTCGGGGGCGTGCCCGCCGACGCCGACGTCCGCCTCGCGTGCGGCGAGCTGCTCCAGCACGCGCTCGCGGTTGCCGATGTCGAGCTGGATCGGCAGGTCGGGATGTGCCTCGCGGAAACGCCGCAGGAGCGGCGGCAGCAGGAACTCCGCCGCGGTGAAGACGGCGGCGATGCGGACCGTCGCCGACGTGCGATCCGCGGTCTCACGGGCGAGCCGCTGTCCCTGCTCCAGGAGGCCGAGCGCCTCGCGGGCGTGGGGTAGGAAGACCTCACCGGCCGCGCTGAGGCGCATGCCCCTTCCCTCCCGCTCCGTCAGCGGCACGCCCACCTCCTCGCCGAGCGCCGCCAGGCTGCCCGAGACCGACGGCTGCGACACGTGCAGCTGCTCTGCGGCTGCGCGAACGGACCCGTTCTCAGCCACGGCGATGAACGTGCGCAACTGCGTGAGTGTCATAGCCATTGGGCTATCAATTAGACACGACTACCTGCCGAAAGTCCATGTGTCACCGCATTCCCGAAACAGCGGTATACACGAGGACAGAGCGCGGGGAGCACCGCA
>JAUMCA010000136.1:0-6185 GCA_032119475.1 Thermoleophilia bacterium
CGCGCGCCGTCGGCGCGCTCTCCCGCGCGTCCGGCCGCGGGGGCGGCACCACGCTGCCCGGGCACGTGTTCCTCCGTCTGGCGCCGGACGGCCTGGCCGCGGTGGCGGGCAGCCTCCGCGACGGCGTCGCGCTGATCAGCGCGACCAACGGCAAGACGACGACCGCCGCGATGGCCGCCGCGATCCTCGGGCCCGATCGCGTCCTGTGCCGCAACGTCGCCGGCGCGAACCTGCTGTCCGGCGTCGCGGCGACGCTCGTACGCTGCCCCTCCGACGCCTCCCAGGCGGTCCTCGAGGTCGACGAGGCGGCGCTGCCCGCGGTCGCCGACGCCGTGCAGCCGCGGGTCATCGCCCTCGGCAACCTGTTCCGCGACCAGCTCGACCGGCACGGCGAGCTCGAGATGGTGGCCGATCGCTGGCGCGCCCTGGCCGCTGCGTTGCCCACCTCCGCCACGCTGGTGCTCGGCGCAGACGATCCCGTCATCGACGATCTCGGACGGGACCACGCCTCGGTGCTGCGCTACGGGATCGATGACACCGCCGTCGCGCAGACGCGCACGGACGCCGCAGCCGACTCGACCTTCTGCGTGCGCTGCGGGGGCGCGTACGCCTACGACGCCACGTGGTTCGGGCACCTCGGCGCATTCCGCTGCCCGGCCTGCGGGCACGCCCGCGGCCACCTCGACCTCGCGGCGCGCTCCATCGAGACGCACGGCACGGCGGGCACCACGTTCCGGCTCGACGCACCCGACGGCACCGCCACGGTCCGCCTCCCCCTCCCCGGTCTCTACAACGTGGAGAACGCGCTCGCCGCGATCGCCACCGCCTTCGCGCTCGGCGTGCCGACGGCGATCGCCGCCGAGCGCATCGCCGGCGTCGCCGCCGCCTTCGGGCGCTTCGAGCAGATCCCGATCGGGGGCCGCGTCGCCACGCTCGTGCTGTTCAAGAACCCCACCGGCGCCAACGAGGCGCTGCGGGCCGTGCGCGACGACATCCGCGACGGGCAGGTCGTCCTCGCGCTCAACGACCGGATCGCCGACGGGCGCGACGTCTCATGGATCTGGGACATCGACCTCGAGGGCATGCTCGATACCGCCGACGCCATCCACGTGGCCGGCACACGGGCTGCGGACCTGGCCGTGCGCCTCCGCTACGCGGACGTCGACACGTCCCGGCTGCGCATCGGCGCGGACGTCGAGGCGGCGCTCGACGCGGCGGTCGCCGCGACGCTGCCGGGACGGCCGGTGTTCGTCCTCGCCACCTACACGGCCATGCTCGACCTCCATCGCGCCCTCGCCGACCGCGATCTCACCGCGCCGTTCTGGGAGGCGCGATGACCCTGCGGCTCGTCCCGGTCTACCCGGAGCTCCTGTCGATCTACGCCGATCGCGGGAACGTGCGCGTCCTCGTCCAGCGCGCGCGCTGGCGGGGGATCGACGTCGAGGTCGCCCCGCTCGCGCTCGGGGACGCCCTCGATCCGGAAGCGGTCGATCTGCTGCTGATCGGGGGCGGGCAGGATCGCGACCAGGCCCTCGTCGCCGACGCCCTCATCGCGCAGGCACCGGCGCTCCGCAGCGCGATCGCCGACGGCGTGCCGCTGTTGGCGGTCTGCGGCGGGTTCCAGCTGCTCGGGCATCGCTACGTCGACCAGAGCGGCCGTTCGACACCCGGCACCGGCCTCGTGGACCTCGAGACGGTCGCGGGCGAGGGGCGCCTGATCGGCAACGTGCTGGTGGACGTGGAGCTGGACGGCGCGCGGCACGCGATGGTCGGCTTCGAGAACCACGCCGGTCGCACGCACCTGGGCGCGGGTGTCGCGCCCCTGGGTCGGGTCGTGGCCGGGTACGGCAACGACGGCACCGGGGCCGGCGAGGGCTGCCGCGTCGACCGCGTCATCGGCACGTACGTCCACGGTCCCCTGCTCCCGAAGAACCCGTGGCTCGCCGATGCGCTGCTCGCGTGGGCCTGCGCGCGGCGGGGGCTGCCGTCTGCGCTGGCGCCCCTCGACGACGAGCTCGAGCACGCGGCCGCGGACGCCGCCGCCGTGATCGCGCAGCGCGACCGCGGCGCCCGTTAGGCCACCCACATCCGCCCGAGGCTGACGAACGGGTCGCCGGGGCGGTAGCCGCGCAGGTAGTCGTGGATCGGCGGCCGCAGATCGAGATCGTCGAGCTGCTCCTGGGCGACGAAGGCATGGCCGAGAACGGCGTCGTCGGCGGAGACGAGCGCGTTCGCATCGGCGACCTCGATCGCGAACACCATGTGCAGGATGTGCCGGCCGTGCTCGTCGTGCTCGGGCGGGATGGTCTCGACGAGCGCTACAGGCCCCTCGATCGCGTCGGGGACGAAGCCGCACTCCTCCAGCAGCTCGCGACGGAGGGCGTCGATCAGCTCCTCCCCCTCCTCCACGCCGCCGCCCGGCAGGAGCCAGTAGGAGCGCCCGGCCTTCTCGTGGCGCACGAGCAGGACGCGTCCGCCGTTGACCAGGAGGCCGGCGACGCGAATGCGCGGCCCGCTCACGCGCGCACCCCGGTCGAGCCGAAGCCGTCGGTACCGCGCTGCGTCTCCGGGAGCATCTCGACCTCCGCGAACGCCGCCGGGACGCAGTCCACGACGACGAGCTGCGCGATGCGGTCGCCGACGCCGATCGCCAGCGCCTCGTCGCCGTGGTTGACGAGGATGACGCGCACCTCGCCCCGGTAGCCCGCGTCGATCAGCCCCGGCGCGTTCAGCACGGTGACGCCGTGCCGCAGCGCCAGGCCGGACCGCGGCACGACGAGCCCGGCCGTGCCCTCGGGCAGGGCGATCGCGAAGCCGCAGCCGATGCCGGCGTGGGAGCCCGGCGCCAGCTCGATCTGCTCGACCGCGTGCAGGTCGAAGCCCGCGTCGCCCGGGTGGGCCTGCGTCGGCACGCGCGCATCCGGGTGCAGGCGGAGGAAGGAGATCGGACGCATGCCTCAGGCGGTTGGCGTCACCGCGAAGCGAGCGTAGCGATCGCGCTCCCGTTTCGGAAGCCGTGCGCGGATCCGGACGCCCTCCGCGGTGTCCTCCCGGTCGGAGATCGGCGCGCCCAGCGCGTAGAGCGACGACAGCACACCGCCCTCGTCGTGCGGGACGAGCAGCTCGACCGGCTCGAAGCGCCCGGAGAAGTGCTCCGCGATGGCGATCTCGAGGCCGTCGAGTCCCTCGCGCGTGTGGGCGGACACCTGGATCGCGTCCGGCATGCGATTGCGCAGGCGCACGCGGTCCTCGTCGTCGACCGCGTCGATCTTGTTGAGGACGACGAGGCGCGGCATGTCGTCGGCGCCGATCTGGTGGAGGACGTCGTCGACGGACCGCATCTGCTCGTCGCGCTCGTCCTCCGGGAGCGATGCGTCGACGACGTGCAGGATCAGATCGCCGGCGAGCGTCTCCTCCAGGGTCGACGCGAACGCCTCGACGAGTCCGTGGGGCAGCTTCCGGATGAAGCCGACGGTGTCGGTCAGCGTGTACTCGCGGCCGATGTGGCTGTAGCGGCGCGTGGTCGGATCCAGCGTCTCGAACAGCCGGTTCCGGCTCGACACCTCGCTGCCGGTGAGCGCGTTGAGGAGGCTCGACTTCCCGACGTTGGTGTAGCCGGCGAGCGCCACGGTCGGCACGGCGCCCTCGGTGCGGCGCTTCCGCTGCAGGCGGCGCCGCTTCCCGGTCTCCTTGAGGCGGCGCTTGAGCAGCGTGATGCGGTCGCGCGCCAGCCGGCGGTCCGTCTCGAGCTGCGACTCACCCGGTCCGCGGGTTCCGACGCCGCCGCCGAGGCGCTCCAGGTGGCTCCACATGCCGCGCATGCGCGGGAGCTGGTACTCGAGCTGCGCCAGCTCCACCTGCAGCTTGCCCTCGGCGGTGTGGGCGTGGGCGGCGAAGATATCGAGGATCAGCGCGGTTCGGTCGACGACGCGCATCGAGAAGCGGTTCTCGAGGTAGCGCTGCTGCGACGGCGTCAGCTCGTCGTCGATGACCAGCACCTCCGCCTTCTGGTCCTTCAGCGCGTGCTCCAGCTCCTCGACCTTGCCCGAGCCGAGGTACGTCCGCTGCTCCGGCTGGTCGCGCCGCTGCACGAGGTTGCCGACGGTCTGGCACTGCGCGGTGGCGAGCAGCTCCTCGAGCTCCGCGAGGTCGGCGTCGATCCGCTGTCCCGGGCGCGCGATCGCGGCGATGAACGCGCGCTCGGGCTCCTCATCGCGCACGAACCGATAGCCGTCGTCGCCCACGTCCTGAGTGTACCGGCGTCAGATCGCGCGGCCGATGCGCGCGATCGCCTCCGCGAGGCGGTCGTCGGGCACCGTCAGCGCGAGGCGGACGAATCCCTCGCCCGCCGCGCCGTAGGCCGTGCCCGGGGTGACCACGACGCCCGTGGCGCCGAAGATGCGCTCGGCGAAGGCGGCGGCGGGCTCGTCGGTGGGCACCGGCACCCACAGGTACATGCCGCCGGCGGGCGGCGCGACGGGCATTCCGATCTCCCCGAGCAGCCCGACCGCGAGGTCACGTCGCGCCCGGTACAGCGCGCGCGGCGCCGCGACGAGGTCGGGCTCGCCGAGCATCCAGGCGGCCGTGCGTTGCAGGGCGATGAACATGCCCGCGTCGATCTGCGATTTGAGGCGATGGAGGACGGAGATCACCTCGGCGTTGCCGACGGCGAACGCGACGCGCCAGCCGGGCAGCGAGAACGACTTCGACAGGGAGAGCACCTCGATGCCCCGGTTGCGGAAGGCCGGCGTGGCCAGCGCGCTCGGCGCCGCCGCGTCGTCGAACGCGATGTCGGCGTACGCGTGGTCGTGGCAGAGCACGATGTCGTGCCGCTCGCCGAACGCGGCGAGGTCGTCGAACAGCGTCGGTCCGGCCACCGCGCCCGTCGGGTTGTTCGGGTACCCGCAGAGCAGGAGCCGCGCACGGTCGGCGACGTCCGCGGCCACGGCGTCGAGGTCCGGCTGGAAGCCGCGCTCCGCGCGCAGGGGCAGCGGATGGCTGTCGGCGCCGGCCACGAGCGGCCCTCCGACGTAGACGGGGTAGCCGGGGTCCGCGACGAGCGAGAGCGTGCCGGGATCGAGCAGGGCGACGGCCAGGTGCGCGAGACCCTCCTTGGCCCCGAGCAGCGGCAGCACCTCGGTCGCGGGATCGAGCGTCACCCCGAAGCGGCGGGCGTAGTGGGCGGCCACCGCCTCACGCAGCTCCGGCAGGCCCACGTTCGTGGGATAGCGCGCCGCGTCGTCGCGCTGGACCTCCGCGGCCAGACGTGCGCGGATCCGCGGGTCCGGCGGCACGTCGGGATCGCCGATGCCGAGCGAGATGACGTCGACGCCCTGTGCGCGCGCCTCGGCGATGCGGCGGTTCTGGCGCGCCACGCCGTACTCCGGGATGCGCTGCATGCGCTCCGACGCGCGCATCAGCCGAGCAGCTCCGCGGGGATGGCGATCTCCTCGATGCGGCGGGCCGGCCCGTGCATGACCACCTCGCCGTCCTCCCCCACCTCGATCTCCAGCTCGCCGCCGGGCAGCTCGACGGTCACCGGCGAGGCGGCGGTGCCGTTCGCGACGGCGGCGACCGCGACGGCGCAGGCCCCCGAGCCGCAGGCCGGCGTCTCGCCGACACCGCGCTCCCAGACGCGCATCCGCACGCGGTGGAGGTCGATCGGGACGACGATCTCCACGTTCGCCCGCTCCGGGAACCACGGGTGGCGCTCGAGGTGCGGGCCCTCCTCGGCGAGCGGGAACGCGTCGAGGTCGTCGACCGGGATCACCACGTGCGGGTTGCCGACGCTGACGAAGGTGTGGGCGTACGGGAAGGCGTCGTCGGTCGGCTGGTACTGCGGACCCGACAGCGTCGCGGGTGCCAGTCGCGCGGTGATGCGATCGCCGTCCACGCGGCACGGCAGGACGCCCGCGACCGTCGCGATCCGCGGCTCGGGGTCGCCGGTGCGCTCCGCGGTCCAGCGGGCGACCATGCGGGTGCCGTTCCCGCAGGCCTCGCTCTCCGAGCCGTCGGGGTTCCAGATGCGCATCGCGACGTGCGCGGACCCGGCGTCGAGCAGGCGCACCTCGAGGATGCCGTCACCGCCCAGGTCGGCGCAGATCCGCCGCACGGCGGCGGCGTCCAGGGGGCGCGGCAGGAGCGCGCCGTCCACGATCAGGTACACGTTGCCCGCGCCCTCCCAG
>JAUMCA010000137.1:0-3691 GCA_032119475.1 Thermoleophilia bacterium
GTCGGCCGACCGGCCGACGGGCGCACCGCCACTCGTTCCCTTCCACACCGTCTGGCGACGGAGGACACCCCGATGAGCGCAGCACTCCAGACACCCGTCCGACCCGGCACCGAAGCCGCGACGGCGATCCTCGACAGCCGCGGTGGCCTCATCGCCACCAGTGGCAACTGGGAGCAGATCACCGCGATCGACAGCGAGCTCGGCCTTCCCGAGTCGGTCTGGGAAGCGGATCTGCGCGACCTGCGGATCGCGCTCCGGCGGCACGACCAGCCGCTGTCGATCGCCCTGCGGGTCGGCCGCCTCGTGCGCACGGCCCTCATCCACCTCCAGGGCGTGCAGCGAGGCGGGGTCTGGTTCGTGATCGCCCGCTGCGTCCTGCCCGGCGACGGCCGTGATGCCGCCGTGAGCCTCGTCGAGGCGCCCGTGGCGGTCCACGATCTGGTCCTCGTCGTAAACGCCGAGCGGCGACTGCTGCTCTACGCCAACGGGGCCGCCCAGGGCGTCGGCGCGCACCGTGGTGACGGCTGGACGGACTGGGTGGCGACGCAGGACCGTACGCGCGTCCGCGAGGCCCTGACCCGGTGGTACGCCGTCAACCCGCTCGTGCCGCTGTGGGAATCCTTCCGCGTCGTCCGACGGGACGGCGAGATCCGCTGGGTCGTCGGCGTCATCGCGATGGTTCCCGGCGGCAGCGGCGACACGTGCCTTCTCGCCATGGACGTCACCGAGGAGCGCCGCCCGGACGTCCAGCGGTCGGCGGGCCGCCGGATGCTGCGCCTGATCGGGCGCTGACGGCGGGGGCAGAAGCCCGTCAGATGAGCGCTTGCGTGGTCGGTGCGGTTCATGTGAGCACGGAGCAGCACCCGCTCGATCGCTGCGCTTTCGAGCTGCTCCGTGCTCGGCGCCGAAGCATGCTGACGCCTGCGGCGTGCAGCACGCAGGCTTTCCGCCCCAGCCACCGCGCCCTCGCCTGCGATACCCCAATCGATGGCCCTCGACCCCTCCCGCACCCGGCGCAAGGCGCAGCACCTCGACGCCGCGGCGTCGCCGCAGGCGGTGCACGCCGGCGGCGCCGGGTTCGATCGCATCCGGCTGCGCCACCGCGCGCTGCCCGGGCGCGACCTCGCCGAGGTGGATCTCGCCACGACGCTGCTCGGGGTGCGCATCGAGGCGCCGGTCGTCGTCTCGGCCATGACCGGCGGCTCGGAGGCGTCGCGGGCCGTCAACGTCGAGCTGCTCGAGGCGGCCGCCGCGCACGGCGTGGCGATGGTGCTCGGCTCGAGCCGCGCGCTCGTCGACGACCCCGGCCTCGTCGACACGTACCTGCCGACGCGCGCCCGCCCGCCGCTCCTGCTCGCGAACCTCGGCGTCTCGCATCTCGTCCAGGGCCTGCGCGCGGACGACGCGCTGCGCGTCGTGGAGCTGCTCGGCGCCGACGGGCTCGCGCTCTACCTCAACCCCGTGCAGGAGGCCGTGCAGGCGGAGGGCGAGCCGCACCTCGCCGACGCCGTCGAGCGCATCGCCGAGGTCGCGGCGCGGCTCGCGCCGCTGCCGGTGGTCGTCAAGGAGATCGGCTTCGGCCTCGGTCCCGATGACGTCCGCGCGCTGCTCGAGACCGGCATCGCCGCCATCGACGTCGCCGGCGCGGGCGGTACGAACTGGGCGCTCGTCGAGGGCCTGCGCGACGAGCGCGCCCGTGCGGTCGCGTCGCCGTTCGCGGACTGGGGGACGCCGACGGTCGATGCGCTGCGCGAGGCCGTCGCGGTCGCGGGGCTCGCCATGCCGGTGATCGCCTCGGGCGGCCTCGTCGACGGCGTCGACGTCGCCAAGGCGCTCGCGCTCGGCGCGACGGCCGCCGGTGTCGCGCGCCCGCTCCTCCTCGCCGCTCGCGAGGGTCGGGCCGCCGAGGCGCTCGACGTCCTGACCGAGCAGATCCGCATCGCCACGTGGTGCTGCGGCGCCCCGGCCGCGTCCGCGCTCGGCGCAGCGCACCTCCACCTCCGCGACTAGACCGCGCGTACGCTGACCACCATGCCCACTACGACCTCCGCACCCCAGCGCGCCGTCGTCATCGGCTCCGGCTTCGGCGGCCTCGGCGTCGCGATGCGCCTGCTCGCCGCCGGGCTCGACGTCACCGTCGTCGAGCGACTGCCGGCCCCCGGCGGCAGGGCCTCGCAGATCCGCGATCAGGGGTACACGTGGGACCTCGGCCCGAGCCTCGTGACGATGCCCTGGGTGTTCGACGAGCTGTTCGACCTGCTGGACCTCGACTTCCGGCGGGAGGTCGACCTCATCGAGCTCGACCCGCTGTACCGGATCGACTGGCCGCACGACGGCACGCGGATCGACTTCCGCCGCGACGTCGGCGCGATGCAGGAGGAGCTGGCGCGCCTGTCGCCGACCGACGCCGCCCGTTACCCCGAGTTCCTCGAGGCATCGCGCCTGATCCACGAGAACGCCGTCCTGGCCGCCGGTCGCCGCGCCTTCGAGAACCCCGTGCCGTTCGCCCGCCTCCTGCCGACGATGGTCCGCCTCGACGCGGCGCGCAACCTCTCGCGCTTCTGCCGGAAGTACTTCGACGAGGACCACATCTTCCAGTCGATGAGCTTCCACTCGCTGTACATCGGGGGCGATCCGTACCGCGTGCCGGCCGTCTACGCCGCGCTCGCGTACCTCCAGATCGCCGACGGCGTCTGGTACACGAAGGGCGGCATGTACGCGATCATCGAGGCGATGGTCCGCGCGATCGAGGGCGCGGGCGGCCGCGTCCGCTGCAGCGCCGACGTCGACGAGATCGTCGTCCGCGGCGGTCGCACGATCGGCGTCCGGCTCGCCGACGGCGAGATCATCCCGGCGGAGATCGTGGTCTCCGACGCGGATCCCGTGCGCACCCGCACTCGGCTCCTCCGTGGCGCACCGGACCGGGCGCCGTGGCGCTTCCGCGGCGCGCGCAACGGCATGTCCGTGCTCTCTCCTACGGCGCGTACGCGGCACGTACGGCATACACGATAAAGTACGGCCCCGGCTCAAACATTTGGATTCCAGGTAGGGCACCCGGTCGTCTCTTTCGCGAGAGACTCGGGTGCGATCCAGCAGCACGGGCAGCGGGAGGACGCCTGGTCGTCGCGGGTCGCGCAGACAATGCTCACGTTGGAGACGGCGGTGCCGATGAGCACGGCGATTCGAGCCGCGGGTGGCAGCCGCACCTCGAGAGCCGCCTCGAGAGCTTGTGGCGTCGCAGGGCAGTCTGGCGTGCGCGCGTCGGAGCCTTCAGCCGCGCCCGCCGTGCGGTTGCTCGTAAACCAGCGCAGTGCGTGGAAGATGTGCAGGCGCGTGAAGATGCTCATGAACTGCAGGTGCTGTACTTGCATGCCCAAGAAGCTCGGCTTTCCAAATGCGGCGCACGGCAGCGGTGCGGACTGGATGGCATGCAGCGATGCCAGTGGGATCTTTCGCACACCGCACAGGCGACCGACGGCCGGTCGTGGCAGCACCGCCACGCGCACGGGCGCACTCGAAGCGTCGCCGACACCGGTACGTACCTCCGTATGGGCGATGAGATGATCAGCCAACGGCCGAAGCGTACCGACGGCCTCGTCACTCGCCCTCGCCCTCGCCCTCGCGTCGTCGCCTCCGCCCTTGTCCACGTCGCCGCCGCCGTCGCTGCTACTGCCGCTGCTACTGCTGCTGC
>JAUMCA010000138.1:0-13750 GCA_032119475.1 Thermoleophilia bacterium
AGGGGTCAGACCCTGTTTCACCATGCGATGACGAACGACACGCGCTCCGTCAGGGTCCATGGTGAAAAAGGGTCTGACCCCTTTTCACCATCGGCGCTAGTCCCCCGCGGCCAGCTTCGCCAGGTCCACGTCCGGGTCGGCGAGCTGCTGCGGGGTCGGCTCGATGCCCGCCGCGAACAGCTTGCGCACGCCGCGCAGCGTCTTCATGTCGCCGACGCTCATGGCGGCGCGCATCCGGCCCTCGCGGACGTAGAAGGCGGTGCAGGCCGGGGTCTCGCGGTCACCGCGCCAGATGATCTCGTCGGTCGGGCGGGCGACGCCGACCATGTTCAGCGTGAGGTCGCCCTGGTCCGACCAGAAGGACGGCAGGTCCTCGAACATCCCCTCGCCGGTGGCGATCTGCTCCGCGGCGACCTGGCCGTGGCCGATCGCGACGGCGGCGTGCTCGATGCGGATGCGCTCCTCGTCGGCCCAGCGGCTCGGGAAGGCGGCGATGTCGCCGACCGCGAAGACGTCGTCGACGCTCGTGCGCATGCCGGCGTCGACCCGGACGCCGCCGTCGGCGATATCGCAGCCGATCGCCTCTGCGAGTCCCAGCCGCGGCGCCTGGCCGATCGCGCAGAGCACGAGGTCGGCGTCGACCTCCGTGCCGTCCGCCAGCCGCACACCGGCATCGGAGACCTCCTCGACGCCCACACCGGCGCGGACGTCGACGCCGCGCGCCTCCGCCCACCGCAGCACGTGCGCGGCGACCTCGCTCCCGAGCGGACGGGCCATCGGCTCCGGCGCGGCCTCGAGGACGGTGGCCGTGTGGCCGGCCGCCACGGCGGCGGTGGCCGCCTCCATGCCGATGAAGCCGCCGCCGATGACGGCGATGCGCTTCGGGCCGTCGGCGAGGATGGCCTGGATCGCGAGGGCCTCGTCCATGCGGGTGATGCGGTGCGCGCGCTCGATCCCGGGGATCGGCACCTCACGGGGGGCGCAGCCGGTCGCGAGGACGAGCGCATCCCAGCTGAGCGTCGTGCCGTCGGACAGCGCCGCGGTGCGGGCGCCGGCGTCGACGGCCGTCACCGACGTGCCCAACCGGAGGTCGATGCGATCGTCGGCGTAGACCTCGGGCGCCGGCTTGATGACCTTGTCCAGATCGGCGGTGCCGACGATGACGGACTTCGACAGCGGCGGGCGGTCGTACGGGTGCGTCGTCTCGTCGCCGACGAGGACGATCTCGCCCGGCCAGCCGACACGGCGGAGCGTGAGCGCGCACGCGCGGCCGGCCATGCCGGCGCCCGCGATCAGGACGACGCCCACGCGGCTAGACGTCGACGCGGACGTCGTCGCCGTCGACCGTGACGGCGAAGACCTGCACGGCCTCGGTCGCCGGCGGGCAGTCGGGATTCCCGGTCTCGAGGTTGAACGCGGACCCGTGGAGCGGGCACTCGATCGCCATGTCGTCCTCCAGGAAGTCGCCCTCGCTGAGCGAGGCCTCGGCGTGCGGGCAGTCATCGCAGACCGCGTGCACGCGATCGCCGACGCGGACGACGCACAGCGCCGTGCCGTCCGCCTCCACGCGCGTCGGGGTGCCCTCGGGGAAGTCGCTCAACGAGCCGATCGAGACCTGTGCCATGTGTAGCTCCTGCGGGATCGCGGTCGTCGGGAAGCGTACGCCCAAACCACCCGGGCGTCATACCGATCGGAGGGACGGCGTTCAGGTGTCGCAAAGGGGTCAGACCATTTCGCGACAAGGCCGAAAACGCGTTGGACACGCGCGATCGGCCGGGAGGCCTTGTCGCGAAATGGTCTGACCCCTTTGCGACACCTGAACGCCCGCTACGCCGCGAGGCGGCCGACGAGCAGGCGCCCGTCGATCGAGCCGAGCACGGGGTCGACGGCGTGCTCCGGGTGCGGCATCAGGCCGCAGACGTTGCCGGCGGCGTTCGTGATGCCGGCGATCTGGTCGGTCGCGCCGTTCACGTCCTCGGCGTAGCGGAGGATGATCTGGCCGTTCGCCTCGAGCTCGGCGAGGCCGACCTCGGGGTGGTACCACGCGCCGTCGCCGTGCTTGACGGGCACGGTCAGCGTGGAGCCGACCGGGCGGTTGCCGAGCCACGGCGAGTCCGTCTGCACCACGAGGTCGACGTCGCGGCAGATGAAGCGGCGGCCCTGATTGGGGAGCAGCACGCCCGGCAGGAGGCCCGCCTCGCAGAGGATCTGGAAGCCGTTGCAGATGCCGAGCACCGGCCCGCCGGCGGCGGCGAACTCGGCGACGGCGCCCATGATCGGCGAGAAGCGCGCGATCGCCCCGCAGCGGAGGTGGTCGCCGTAGGAGAAACCGCCGGGCAGGAGGATCGCGTCGACGCCCTGCAGGTCCGTGTCGCCGTGCCAGAGCGCGACGGGCTCGCCGCCGACCGTCGCGACGGCGCGCTGCGCGTCGCGATCGTCGAGCGATCCGAGGAAGGTGACGACGCCGACCCTAGCCAACGATCACCTCATACCCCTCGATGAGCTCGTTGGACAGCACCTTGGCTGCGGCCTCCTCGCCGATGCGCTGCGCCTCGGCCACATCGTCGGTGTCGACCTCGAGGTCGAAGATCTTGCCGGCGCTGACGTCCGAGATCGCGTAGCCGAGCCCGACCAGCGAGCGGCCGATCGCCTCGCCCTGCGGATCGCGGATGCCCGTCTTGGGGCGCACGAGGACGGTGACCTTCACCGCTCCACCTCCATCTTGTCCAGGTAGTCGTCGAAGGACGAGTCCGTCAGGGCCTCGTAGGCCTCGCGGTAGCGGCCGGCGGTGCCGGCCACGACGTCCGCGGGCAGGTCGGGTCCCGGGGCGGTCTTGTCCCAGTCCAGCGTCTCGAGGTAGTCGCGCACGTACTGCTTGTCGTACGACGGGGGCGAGATCCCCGTGCGGTAGCCGTCCACCGGCCACCAGCGGGATGAGTCGGGCGTCATCACCTCGTCGCCGAGCACGATCCGCCCGTCGCCGTCGTAGCCGAACTCGAACTTCGTGTCGGCGAGGATGATGCCGCGCTCGCGCGCGTGCGCCGCCGCATGCTCGTAGAGCGCGATCGAGGCCGCCTCGACCAGCGCGTACGTCTCCGTACCGACCATGCTGCGCCCCTGCTCGGCGGTGATGTTCTCGTCGTGGTCGCCGAGCTCGGCCTTCGTGGCCGGCGTGAAGATCGGCGCCGGCAGCTGCGCCGCCTCCTCGAGGCCGTCCGGCAGCGCGTGCCCGCAGACGGCGCCCGTGGCGCGGTAGTCCTTCCAGCCGGAGCCGGCCAGGTAGCCGCGCACCACGCACTCGATCGGCAGCATCTCCAGCCGCTCGCAGAGCATCGAGCGGCCGCGGTACTCCGGCGCCGACGCCTCGTCCGGCAGCTCGCCGGGCCACGCGCCCCGCAGGTGGTTCGGGACGATGTCCGTGGTGCGGTCGAGCCAGAACAGGGTCATGCCCGTGAGGACGCGGCCCTTGTCGGGGATCGGGTTCGGCATCACGACGTCGAACGCGCTGATGCGGTCGCTGGCCACGAGCAGCAGGCCGTCGGAGCCGAGGTCGTAGAGCTCGCGGACCTTGCCGGAGCCGATCTTGAAGCGCTCGAGGCTCACGCGCCGAGCCGCCCGAACGGGATCTCGGCGCGGGCCAGCACCTCGTCGAGGTCGAACGCGCTGGCGATGACCGCGGCGTCGAGCGCCTGCGCGTCGGGGTCGGCGAGGATCAGGTCGCGCAGGTGCTCTCCCGTCTCCCACGCCTGCAGCGCGTTGCGCTGGACGACCACGTAGGCGTCCTCGCGGGACATGCCCGCCTCGACGAGCCCGAGCAGCACGCGACCGGAGAACGGCAGCCCGTGCGAGGCGTCGAGGTTCCTCCGCATCTGCTCCGTGCGGACGACGAGCCCCTCCATCACCCACGTGAACCTGGCCAGCATGTAGTCGAGCAGGATCGAGGAATCCGCGAGCACCACCCGCTCGGCGGACGAGTGCGAGATGTCGCGCTCGTGCCAGAGCGGCACGTCCTCGAGGCCGACGACGGCGTTGCCGCGCAGCACGCGCGCCAGCCCGGAGATGCGCTCGCAGGTGATCGGGTTCTTCTTGTGCGGCATCGCCGACGAGCCCTTCTGGCCCTTGCCGAACGGCTCCTCGGTCTCACGCACCTCGCTGCGCTGCAGGTGCCTGAGCTCCGTGGCGAAGCGGTCCAGCGAAGAGCCCGCGAGCGCGATCGCGGACAGGTACGCCGCGTGCCGGTCGCGCGCCACGACCTGCGTGGAGGCCGGCTCGACGTCGAGGCCGAGCGCGGCGAGCACCTGCTCCTCGACCTGCGGGTCGATGTTGCCGTACGCGCCGACCGCGCCGGACAGCTTGCCGACGCTGACGCCGTCGATCGCGTGCGCGAGGCGCTCGTGGGCGCGGTCGAGCTCGAAGACCCAGCCGAGCAGCTTCAGCCCGAACGTCGTCGGCTCGGCGTGGACGCCGTGCGTGCGCCCCATGCAGGGGGTCGTGCGGTGCTCGATCGCCCGCGCCAGCACCGCGGCGCGGGCCGCCTCGACGCCCTTGAGCAGGATCACGCCCGCGTCCCGCAGCTGCAGCGCGAGGCCGGTGTCCACCACGTCGCTCGAGGTCAGCCCGTAGTGGAACCATCGCGCCGGCTCCCCGACCTGCTCCGCGACCGTCTCGGTGAAGGCGATGACGTCGTGGTGCGTGCGCTCCTCGATCTCCCTCGCGCGCGCGACGTCGACCTTCGCGCCGGCGCGGATCGCGGCGACGTCCTCGGCCGGCACGACGCCGAGCGCGGCGAGCGCGTCGAGGGCGGCGAGCTCGACCTCCATCCACGCGCCGAGCCTGCGCTCGTCCGTCCAGACGGCGCCCATCTCCGGTCGCGTGTAGCGGGCGATCACTCCCTGCAGCCTAGTCAGGGATGCGGATGGGTCGCTCACCCCCGCCCGCGCGGGAGATCACCCCTGCGAGGCGGAGCCGATGTCGCTCCGGCGCTGCATGCCGTCGAAGGCGATGCGGTCGGCGGCGGCGTAGGCGGCTGCGATGGCGGCGTCGGCGTCGGCGCCGCGGGCCGTGACGGCGAGCACGCGACCACCGGCCGTGACGAGCTGCTCCCCCTGCACGGCCGTGCCGGCGTGGAAGACGGCGACGTCGCGGCTCGTCGAGGCCTCCATGATCCCGCTGATCGGCACGCCGGACTCGGACGAGGCCGGGTAGCCGCGCGAGGCGAGGACGACGGTGACGGCAGCGCCCGGGATGGTCGCGATCGGGCGCGCCTCGAGCTCGCCGTTCGCGCAGTCCGCGAGCAGCGGCAGGAGGTCCTCGGCGAAGCGCGGGAGCACGGCCTCCGTCTCCGGGTCGCCGAAGCGCACGTTGAACTCGAGCACGCGCGGTCCCGTCGCGGTCAGCATCAGGCCGGCGTAGAGGCAGCCGGTGAAGCGGATGCCGCGCCGCATCAGCTCCTGGAGGATCGGCACGTGCACCGTCTCCACGATGCGCCGGGCCTCCTCGTCGGAGACGCCCGGCGCCGGCGAGATCGCGCCCATCCCGCCCGTGTTCGGGCCGCTGCCGCCTTCCCCGATCCGCTTGTAGTCGCGCGCCGAGGGCAGCGGCATGGCGATGTCGCCGTCGCAGAGGGCGAGCACGGACAGCTCGGGGCCCTCCATCCGCTCCTCGATGACCAGCACCTGGCCGGCGCCGCCCAGCGCACCGCCGAGCAGCTCCTCCGCCGCCTGCTCGGCCGCGGTCGCGTCGTCGCAGACCACCACGCCCTTGCCGGCCGCGAGGCCGTCGGCCTTGACGACGCAGCGGCCGCCCAGCGCGTGGATGGCGAGCCGCGCGCCCTTCAGGTCGGTGACGGTGTACGACTCGGCGGTGTCGACGCCGGCCGCCTTGAGCAGCTGCTTGGTGAAGTCCTTCGAGCCCTCGACCTTCGCGGCTGCCGCGCTCGGCCCGAAGACCGGGATGCCGATCCGGCGCAGCTCGTCGGCGAGGCCGAGCACGAGCGGCACCTCGGGCCCGACGACGACGAGCTCGATGTCGAGGTCGCGGGCGAGGGCGACGAGGCCCTCGATGTCGTCGGTGACCACGGGGTGGCAGGCGGCGACCTGCGCGATGCCCGGGTTGCCCGGCGCGGCGTGGAGGTCGCTGCAGCGCGGGCTCGCGGCGATCGCCGAGGCCAGCGCGTGCTCGCGCCCGCCGGAGCCGACGACGAGGACCCTCACCGCACGCTCCGGGCGACGGCCTCCATGCCGTGCGGGGCGAGGACCTGATCGCGGCGCACGCCGACGCCGACGAGGGTGACCGGGATGCCGAGCTGCTCGGCGACCCAGTCCACGTAGTCGCGGGCGGCCTGCGGGAGCTGGTCCCACTCCGTCGCGTCGGAGATGTCCGAGCCCCAGCCCGGACGCTCCTCCCACACCGGCTCGGCGTGGTGGAAGTCGGACTGGTGCGCCGGGAACTCCTCCGACACGGTGCCGTCCGGCAGGCGGTACGCCACGCAGACGGGGATCGTCGGGAACTCGCTGAGCACATCCAGCTTCGTCAGCACGAGCTCGGTCATGCCGTTGAGCCGCACCGCGTAGCGCAGGCCGACGAGGTCCAGCCAGCCGCAGCGGCGCTCGCGCCCGGTCGTCGTGCCGAACTCGGCGCCGATGTCGCGGATCCGCGCCCCGCGCTCCTCATCGGCCTCGCTCGGGAACGGACCCGCGCCGACGCGCGTGAGGTAGGCCTTCGCGATGCCGAGGACGCTGTCGATCCGCGTCGGGCCGATGCCGGTGCCGATGCAGGCGCCGCCCGCGATCGGGTTCGACGAGGTGACGAACGGATACGTGCCGTTGTCGAGGTCGAGCAGCGTGCCCTGCGCGCCCTCGAACAGGACGCGCTTGCCGGAGCGCAGGGCCTGGTCGATCAGGAGCGACGTGTCGGCCGCGTACGGCTTGAGGCGGTCGGCCAGCGGCGCGAGCTCCTCGACGACCTGGTTCGGGTACAGCGGGCCCTGGTCGCGGCCGCGCAGGATCTCGCGGTTGCGGACGGCGAGCGCGGCGGCGACCTTCTTCTGCAGGATCCCGAGGTCGAACAGGTCCTGCACGCGGATGCCGACGCGCGACGCCTTGTCGGCGTAGGCCGGTCCGATGCCACGGCGCGTGGTGCCGATCTGCAGGGAGCCGAGGCGGACCTCGCTCTGCTGGTCGAGGATGCGGTGCCACGGCATGATCACGTGCGCGTTCATCGAGATCCGCAGGCCCGCCGTCGAGCGACCGCGCGCCTCGAGCGCGTCGAGCTCCCCGACCAGCACCTCGGGGTCGATGACGACGCCGTTGCCGAGGATGCAGATCTTGTCCGGCTCGAGGATGCCGCTCGGCAGCAGGTGGAACTTGAACGTCTCGTCGCCGTGCACGACCGTGTGGCCGGCGTTGTTGCCGCCCTGGTAGCGCGCGACGATCTCGAACCGCTCCGCGAGCAGATCGACGATCTTGCCCTTCCCCTCGTCGCCCCACTGGGCGCCGACGACGACTGCTCCGCTCATCTCAGGCCTCTCCTCGTGCAAGGTCCGAGAACGTCGTGAAGTGCGGGAGGAACGCGAGGTCCACGCTGCCGACCGCGCCGTTGCGGTGCTTGGCGACGATGAGCTCGGCGATGCCCGGCTTCTCCGACGTCTCGGGGTTGTAGTAGTCGTCGCGGTAGATGAACATCACGACGTCGGCGTCCTGCTCGATCGAGTTGTGGACCACGATGTCCTCGGCGACGAACGAGTGCAGCTCGTCCACCGTGAGGTCGTAGACCTCCTCCACGCCGTCGGGCTCGATCGATCGAACGGCGTCCCAGGCAACGGGCGCATCGGCAAGGGCCCGAAGCTCCACGCTGTCGATGACCTCCGCCACGCGTCGAGCCCGATCGCGCCCGATTCCCGTGCGGTACAGCGCCGTCCCGCAGTAGCGCGTGCCGATGCCGGCCTGCATCGCGCGCGTCGTGATGCCCGCGGCCGCGAGTTGGGGTCGGACGATCACCTGCCACGCCTCCTGCGGCACGACGTCGACGTTCGCGTTCGCAACCCGCGCATCGAGCATCTCGCGCACCTCAGCGAGGTGCGCAGCGCGCTCGCCGATGCAGCCGACGTGCTCGACGAACCGCAGTTGGGCCGCGTGGGATTCGATGTCGACCGTGTACGCGCGGTGGGCCGATCGAGCATCGCTGCGGGCTCGCACCGTCGCGGGGATGCCCAGTCGGAGCAGCAGGTGGCGCACGTCATCAGCGAGCGTCGCGCTGGTTGTCGCGTAGTAGACACGTGCGGCACGCCGGTCGGGAGCGCACCAGACGCTGCCGTCGGTAGACCAGAGGTGCCGGAGGAAGAGTGCGATGTGCTCGTCCGACTCGCCGAACACGCGCGCGGGGACGCGCTTCTCGTGGCTGCGGAGGCCGAACACACCCAGCTCGTCGAGCCACACGGCGATCGGGTTGCGCCGCCCCTGACCGCGACCGCGCGGGAGGTACACCTGGTACCACGACCGCTCCGCCTGGACCCGCGGCGCGATGGCGTCACCGAAGACGTGGCGCGCGAGATCGGCGACGAACGCAGCGAGCTGCGGCTCCGCAGTCGTGTACTGGACCACGTGTCGTGGGAGCGTGCAGCCGTCGCCGATGAGGTGACCCAAAAGGGCGAGTTCGCCGGGCGCCATCGTGTTCCCCTGCTCGGCGACGACGAGGTCCGCGGGAACAGCAAGCCGGTCGCCTTCGACGAGATCATCGAGTCGGCGCCAGCCGTCCAGCATGCGGAAGCGATGGTTGCCCGTCGCGCGAAGCGTGCGCCCCGACGCGAGCCGGAGCCGGTAAACGGGCTTGACGCCGGTCGAGAACGCATTCGTGACCGCCCGCGGCTCGAGGGTCCACGTCGCGGGATCGAGCGCGAGCACGCGCTCCCCGATGCGCCCGAGCATCTCGCGCATGGACACGCGCTCGCCGGTATCCGGGAGGAACACCCGACTGTCGCCGGTCAGGCAGCCCGATTCACGCAGGTCCGACAGCAGCGGCCGCTTGTCCGTGCGCGACTCGACGCCACGCGACAGCTGCGAGAGCGCGAGGACCGGCACGTCGAGGTCGCGCGCCAGGACCTTCAGGGAGCGCGAGATCTGGCTGATCTCCTGCACGCGGTTCTCGACCTGGCCGCCCGCGCTCATCAGCTGCAGGTAGTCGACCATCACCAGGCCGAGGTTCGGCTCCTTCAGCTTCAGGCGCCGAGCCTTCGAGCGGATCTCCATCAGGTTGATGCCGGCGGTGTCGTCGACGTAGATCGGCGAGACGGTCAGGCGGTTGCACGCGTCCTGCACGCGCATCCAGTCCTCCTCGCGCAGGTCGCCGCGGCGCATGCGCTGGGAGTCGACCCGCGCCTCGGAGGAGATCAGCCGCTGCGCGATCTCGTTGCGCGACATCTCGAGGCTGAAGATGACCACCGGGGTCTTCGCGGCGACGCCGAGGTGCCGGGCGATGCCGAGCGCCAGCGACGTCTTGCCCATCGCCGGGCGGGCGGCGAGGATCACCAGGTTCGACGCCTGGAAGCCCGCCGTGATGTTGTCGAGGCCCTTGAGGCCGGACGGCGCCCCCGTCAATCCGCGGTGCTCGGCCGCGGCGGACATCCGCTCGACCTCGTCGGGGAGCAGGTCGCTGAGCGGCACGATCTCCTGCGTGGTGCGCTCCTGCGCGACGTCGAAGATCGCCGCCTCGGCCTGGTCGAGGATGTCGCCGACGTCGCCCTGCCGCGCGTAGCCGAGCTCGGCGATCTGGAGGCCCGCCGCGGCGACGCGGCGCATCAGCGCGACGTCGCGGACGATCTGGGCGTGGCTCTTGGCGTTCGCCGCGACCGTGACGGTCGCCGACAGGCCGAAGATGAAGCCGCGGCCGCCGACGTCCTCGAGCTTTCCCATCCGCTCGAGCTCGTCCGACACCGTGACGGCGTCGATCGGCTCGCTGCGCTGGAGCAGCGCGGTGATCGCCCGGTAGACGGTGCCGTGGGCCTCGCGGTAGAAGTCCGACGGGTCGCGGATGACCTCGGTGACCGTCAGCACGGCCTGCTCGTTGATCATCATCGCGCCCAGGACGGCCTCCTCGGCGTCGAGGTCCTGGGGCGGGAGGTTCTCAGGCGCGGGCACCATCCCGCTCGGCCTCGCTACTCGTCCGTCTCGGCCGCGTCGTCCGCGACCTCGACCGCGACGTCCTCGACCTCGGCGACGGGCTCGGGCTCGGCGACGGGCTCCTCGTCGTAGCCGAAGCCCTCGGCCTGGACGACCTGCGTCTTGACGGCCGCGCGGACCTCGGTGAAGACGTCGATTTCGACGAGGTACGAGCCGATTGCCTTGATCGGCTCCTCGAGGCGGATCTTGCGGCGGTCGACGCGGATCTTGCGCGTGCGCCAGATCTCGTCGGCGAGGTCCGCGGCGGTGACGGAGCCGTACAGGCGGCCGTCGGGGCCGGAGCGCGCGGGGATCGTCAGCACCGTCTTGGTCAGCGTGGACGCGATCTCCTGCGCCTGCTCCGCGGTGCGGGCCTCCTGCGCGGCACGCGTCGAGGCGAGCTTCTCCACCTCGGCGATGCGCGCCGGGGTCGCCTCCTCGGCCAGCTTGCGCGGGACGAGGTAGTTGCGGAGGTAGCCGCGGGAGACGGCGACGATGTCGCCGCGGTGCCCGAGGTGCTCGACGTCGTCGAGCAGGATCGCCTTGCGGTTAGCGGTGCGTGCCATGGTCGTTCCTCAGGGTCAGAAGGGGATGTCGTCGTCCTGCGCGGCGCCGCCGCCGGTCCACGCATCGGGGACCTCGGGCGCGGCCGCCGCGGCTGCCGGCGCGGCGTAGCCGCCGCCCCCGCCGCTGTGGTCGCCACCGCCACCGCCGCCCTCACGCGGGCCGATGAACTGGACGCTGTCGGCGATGACCTCGACGCGCTCGCGCTTGCCGGAGCCGTCCTTGGCCTCGTACTCGCTCCACGACAGGCGACCGTCGACGGCGACCTGGCGGCCCTTGGACAGGAAGCGGGCGACGTTGTCGGCCTGGGCGCCGAACGTCGTGACGTTGAAGTAGTTCGGCTCCTCGACCCACTCGCCCGTGTCGCCCTTCTTGCGGCGGTTGTTGACGGCGATGCGGATCGTGCAGACCGACAGGCCGCTTCCGGTCGCGCGCAGCTCGGGGTCCTTGGTGAGGTTGCCGACGAGGATGACGCGGTTGATGTTCGCCATGGTGGTGCCTTTCTGCAGACGGGTGTCCGGTGAGTCGATGCTCCGGGCCTGCGCGTTACGCGGAGCCTACGGGCTCGCGCGACGGCCGACCAGATCGGCTCTAGGACCCGGCCGCAGCCTCCGCCTTGCGCGACGGACGCGCCTGGTGCACGGCCTTGTGGCGCAGAACCTCGTCGGTGATCGAGAGGACGCGCTGCGCCTCGTCGAGGGTGGGCGGCTCGCAGGTGAAGCGGATCACCCAGTAGTCGCCCTCCTCGCGCTTCCGGATCGGGAACTGCAGCTTGCGACGACCCCACGGATCGATCGCATCCCAGGTTCCGCCGCCGCCGAGGATGATGTCCCGCACGCGGTGCACGACCTCCTCCTGGCGCGCCTCGTCCACCTCGGGGTCGAGGATCAGCATGAACTCGTAGGCGGTCACTGGCAGAAGAATCCTTTCCGGGAGTTCCGGGCGCGCGCAGCACTGCGACGCGCGGGAGAAGATAGCAGCGGACCGCGAGCGGGGCGACGGCTCCCCGCCCCGGCGCTACGCTGCTTCCGCATGCGCCAGCGCACCATCATCTCCGGCGCGGCAGCGGCTGCCGCGATCGCCGCCGCGGCCGCCGTCGCCGCGGCCCCGCGGGCCTGGCGGCGCCTGCGCCGGCGCGACGACGCCCCGGAGGTCGTGGCGTCGCCGTTCAGCGAGCCGCTCGGCGACCCCGAGGCCCCGTTCGACCCGGAGGCGAACGCCGCGCTGCGCGAGGAGCTGCGCGATCGCATCAGCACGCTCGACGAGACGCCCGCGCCGCCGCCGGCCCCGACGGTCGAGGTGCTCGACGCCGTGCCGCCGGCGGGGTCGGACCCGGAGACGGAAGCCGCGCGCGCCCGCCTGCGCGAGAAGGCGGCGGCGGCGAAGCGCTCGTTCAGCTCCTGACGAGCGTCGCGACGGTCCCCCGCAGGACGGACCAGAGTCGCGTCGCGGTATCGACACGGCACTCCGGGACGTCGGCCAGGCACGCCGTCGCCTCGAGCCACGGCCTCAGCGCCGCTCCGTCGACGAGGTGGTCGGCGACCGCGGCCGGCGCCGTGGTGACCGGCACCGCGATCTGGTGGAGGACCGCGCCGGACCGGCGCCGCTGCGCGAGCCCGACGAGCTTGCGGCCGTCGGGCAGGCACAGCTCGTAGGGGGAGATGCCGGCCCAGCACGCGCGTCGCGCCGCCGCCTTGCGCGCGTCGTCCATGGCGCGGGCGTCGTCGACCGCGACCGGGACCACCGTCGCCCCGACGGCGTCGAGCGCCCCGGCGAGCGCCTCGCCGATCGGCCGGTACGCGTCGGTGACGTCCTCGATCGCCAGGGCATGCCCGCGCGGGACGGCGAGGTCGATCAGCAGCGTGCCGCGGTCGCACAGCACCGCGCCGCCGCCCGTGCCGCGGCGCGCGATCGGCAGGTCGGTCGCGGCATCGGCCTCCGGCTGCGCGGAGCCGAGGATCAGCGCCGCCGGCTCGATGACGCTCGCGGCGACGCCGGACGCCCCCGCCTGGGCGCGTGCGAGCAGCGCCGGACCGAGTCCCACGTAGTCCGCGGCGTCGCGCCGCGTGGGCCGGTCCATCACGCGCGGCGACCGACGAGGCGGCCGACGGCGGCCATCAGCTCGTCGATCCGCTCCTCCTCCGTGCCCGGGCCGTGGCCACCCACGACGCAGTGGCGGACGTGCTCGTCGAGCACTCCGAGGGCGACGCGGTCGAGGGCGGCGCGCACCGCGGAGATCTGGGTGAGCACGTCGATGCAGTAGCGGTCCTCCTCGACCATGCGGGCGACGCCACGTACCTGCCCCTCCACGCGGGAGAGGCGTGCGAGCAGCTCGTCCTTGGTGGCGGCGTAGCCGCCGTTCGCCGGGGTCTCCGAAGTCTCCATGCCGCGAACGATAACATACCCCCCGGGGGTATGATAGGGTCAGCGGTGAAAGGACACCCCCATGACCGATACCCCCGCACCCACCACCACGCACCTCGCCCTCGAGGGCCTGCACTGCGCGGGCTGCTCGTCCGCCACCGAGCGAGCCCTGCGTGCCGTCCCGGGCGTGACGGAGGTCACCGTCGACCTCCTCAGCGCGACCATCGAGCACGACACCCTGCGCTCCTCCGTCGACGACCTGATCAAGGCGGTCGAGGAGGAGGGCTTCACCGCGACCCTCCTGTAGCCGTGGCCACCGCCACCGACACCCCGCCGCAGGAGCATGTCGACCTCGTCCTCGAGGGCCTGCACTGCGCCGCGTGCGTGTCGCGGACCGAGCAGGCGCTGACCGCCCTGCCCGGCGTGCGCCAGGCGACGGTCAACCTCGCCACGGAGCGCGCCGCCGTGGACTTCGATCCGGCGGTCGCCAGCGTGCCGCAGCTCCAGAAGGTCGAGCTCGTGATGCACCATCACCGCGTCATACCTGCGCATCCCATCGCCACTGGCCGCCGCGGACCCAGGGCCCACCGTGCACCAGCACCACGGCCGGCCGCGGCGGCGCGTCTTTCGCGTCTTTCACCGGCGGCGGCTGCGTCACCCACACCGGC
>JAUMCA010000138.1:13760-17712 GCA_032119475.1 Thermoleophilia bacterium
GCAGCTCGTGCGCGCCGTCGCCGAGGCCGGCTACGGGGCGACGCCGCTCGCCGACGCGCGGCCGCACGATCGAGGTCGAGACCCCCTGGTCATCCGCGCCCTGGTCGCGGTCGTCCTGTCCGTCCCCGTCGTCGTGCTGTCGATGGTCCCGGCGCTCCAGTTCGCCGGCTGGGGCTGGGTCGCGGGCGCGCTGACCACACCCGTCGTGCTGTGGAGCGCGCTCCCGTTCCACCGCTCCGCCTGGCTCGCGCTGCGCCACCGCACCACGTCGATGGACACGCTGATCTCCCTCGGCGTCCTCACCGCCTACGTCTCCTCCGTCGCAGCGCTGCTCCTCACCGACGCCGCCTCCGAGAAGATGCACCTGGCGCTGACGGCGCGCGGGATGACGGGCGCCCTCACCTTCGAGGTGGCCGCCGTCGTCACCGCGCTCCTCCTCGCGGGGCGGGTGCTCGAGGCCCGCGCCCGTCGCCGCGCCGGCGACGCGGTCCGCGCGCTCGCCGAGCTGTCGTCGCCCGACGCGACCCTCGTCCAACCGGGCGGGGAGATCGTCGTGCCGGTGGCCTCGCTCGTCGCAGGCGATGTGGTCCGCGTCCGCCCCGGTGAGCGCGCGCCGGTGGACGGCACGATCCTCGAGGGCACCTCGTCGATCGACCGATCGCTGCTGACCGGCGAGAGCGTGCCCGTCGACGTCGATCCCGGCGACGACATCGCCGGCGGTGCCCTCAACACGACGGGCGTGCTGACGGTGCGCGTCGACCGCGTCGGCGCCGATTCCACCGCCGCGCGCATCACGCAGCTGGTCGAGCAGGCCCAGAACGAGAAGGCCGGCTCCCAGCGGCTCGCCGACCGCATCGCCGGTGTCTTCGTCCCGATCGTGCTCGTGCTCGCCGTCCTCACGTTCGTCGGCTGGCTCGCGACGGGCGCGTCGATCGCCGAGGCGCTCGCCCCCGCCGTCGCGCTGCTCGTCGTCGCCTGCCCGTGCGCCCTCGGGCTCGCCGTGCCGGCCGCGCTGCTGGTCGCCACCGGCCGCGGCGCCCAGCTCGGCGTCCTGCTGCGCGGCGCCCCGTCGCTCGAGCGGGCGGAGAAGGTATCGGCGATCGTCCTCGACAAGACGGGCACCGTCACCGAGGGCCGCATGGCACTGGCCGGAGTCCACGTCGGGGACGGCGAGGACGAGCGCACGGTGCTCGCCCGCGCCGCCGCCGTCGAGGCCGGGTCCGAGCACCCCGTCGGCCGTGCGATCGCCGACGCCGTCGACGCGCCGCCGGCCGCCACCGCGTTCCGCGCCCTGCCGGGCGTCGGCGCGGAGGCCGACGTCGGCGGCGTGCGCGTGATCGTGGGGCGCCCGGACCGGATCGGCCTGCCCCTCTCGCCCGCGCTGATCGCCGCCGCCGCGCGCGAATCGGAGCAGGGCCGCGCCCTCGCCGCCGTCGCCTGGGACGGCGTCGTCCGCGGCGTCCTGTCCACCAGCGACCAGATCCGCCCGACGAGCACCGAGGCGATCGCCGACCTGCGCCGCCTCGGCCTGGAGCCGATCCTGCTGACCGGCGACGGCGCCACGGCCGCCGAGGCCGTCGCCCGCGTCGTCGGGATCGACCGCGTCATCGCCGACGTGCTGCCCGAGGACAAGGCCGCCGAGGTCGCGCGCCTGCAGGCCCAGGGGCTCGCGGTCGCGGTGGTCGGCGACGGCCTCAACGACGCCCCGGCTCTGGCCCGCGCCGACCTCGGCATCGCGATGGGCTCGGGCACCGACGCCGCCATCGCGGCCGCCGACGTCACGCTCGTGCAGGCCGACCTGCGCGCCGCGGTCGATGCGGTCCGCCTCGCCCGCCGGACGATGGGCATCATCCGCGGCAACCTGTTCTGGGCCTTCGCCTACAACGTCGTCCTGATCCCGCTCGCCGCGCTCGGCTACCTCAACCCGGTCCTGTCCGGCCTGGCGATGGCCTCCTCGAGCCTCTTCGTGCTCGGCAACTCGCTGCGGCTGCGGCGGTTCGGGTCGGTGCGGTAGGTCGGATGGGGGGCACCCCAAAGGGGTCAGACGGATGTGGGGTGTCCCCACACCGCCGGTATCCCGCGACCATCGGCGGACACCCCACATCCGTCTGACCCCTTTGGGGTGCCCCCACACCGCCGGTATCCCACGACCATCGGCGGACACCCCACATCCGTCTGACCCCTTTGGGGTGCCCCCCACACCGCCGGTATCCCACGACCATCGGCGGACACCCCACATCCGTCTGACCCCTTTGGGGTGCTCCTGACCCAGTTGCACGCCCCACCCACCCGCACCCACGTGTCACGGATCGCACGCCCGCCCAAGGACCTCTCGTACCATGGGCGAAGTCCGTCCCGCCCGCCGATGCCCCGCCGCCTTGCCCTCATCCTCCTCGCCCTGACGTGCGCGCTCGTCGCCGTGCCGACCGCGGCGGCGCAGGATCTCGATGAGGAGGACACCGGCATCCCCGACTACGCCTACGAGGGGAGCTACCGCGACGCGAGCGATCTGCCGGACGTGCCGCGACGCACGTCGTTCAAGCTGAACGGCAAGGAGACGATGGTCGCCTCCACGTGGTACACGACCTGGAACGGCCGCACCCGGCGCCTGATCGCCGCCTACCCCGTCAAGCCGCAGCGCAAGCGCCTGCCGTTCGTCCTGGTCTTCCACGGCGCCGGCGGCCGCGCGCTCTGCGACAAGACGTTCGGCAACACGCCCGGCGAGTTCGGCTTCATCGTGGCCTGCATCGACGGGCAGGGCGTGCGCAGCCGCGGCTACTCCTACGGCGCCGCGCAGAACCTCGCCGACAACGCGAAGGTCCTCGACGTCCTGCGCGCCCGGCTCCCCGGTCTGCGCATCGACCGCTCGCGGCTCGTGGTGGCCGGGGGCTCGATGGGCGGCCAGGAGGCGCTCCTGTTCGGGGCGCTGTATCCGAACCTCGCCCAGACCGTGGCCGCGCACGACATGCCGACCGACATGGGGAAGCGCTTCTGGAAGCTGCCGCGCTACCGGCAGATCGCGCTCTACAACGAGTGCCTCGGCACGCCGGAGCAGGTGCCCGGCTGCTTCGCCGAGCGCAGCCCGGTGACCGTCGCCGGCATCCTCGCACGGTCCGCGCAGCGGCTCGTCCTGTACTGGTCCGTCAACGACGAGATCAGCCCCGACGCGCAGTCCCCGGCCTTCGCGCGCGCCATCCGCACCGCCAACCCCGTGCGGCCGTTCCTGATCCGCATCGGCAACTGGGCGCACGGCGGCGCGTGGGCGCCGGCGTCCGGCAACACCGAGTGGCTCGCCGACGCCGGGCTGATCGCCGACGGCCACCGCGCCGCCACGCGTCACCCCTCCGGCCTGCGGCTGATGGTCGACGCGGCGACGTGGATCGACGACCTGCCCGGCTACGACGACGCCGAGTAGCGCGCGCGGATACGATGCCGCCCTCCATGGCGCGGCACCTCCTCACCATCGGCGACCTCGACCGGGCGACGCTGCTCGCGCTGATCGCGGACGCGCGCGCCGCGAAGGCGGACCCGGCGTCGGTGCACGGCCTCCTGACCGGCCGCACGGTCCTCATGCACTTCACGAAGCCGTCGACGCGCACGCGCCTGTCGGTCGAGACGGCGGTCACGCGCCTCGGCGGCCATCCGATCTTCACGCGCGGCGACGAGCTGCAGCTGGGTCGCAGCGAGACGATCGCCGACTCGGCGCGCGTGTTCTCGCGGATGTGCGATGCCGTCGTGATCCGCACGTTCCGCCAGGCGGACGTCGAGGAGATCGCGGCCAACGCGACGATCCCGGTGATCAACGCGCTGACCGACGAGCACCACCCCCTGCAGGCCCTCGCCGATCTGATGACGATCGAGGAGCGCCTCGGCCGCCTCGAGGGCGTCGAGATCGCGTGGGTCGGCGACGGCAACAACGTCTTCCACTCGCTGGCGCAGGCCGCGGTGCTCG
>JAUMCA010000139.1:0-3283 GCA_032119475.1 Thermoleophilia bacterium
CCGCGGCGCCGTCGACGTCATCGGCCTCCCCACCCTCGTCGCCGACGGCGTGCTGCAGTACGGCAGCGTGCTCGGCGACTGGAACACGGACTTCGACCCGCTGACGCTCGACCAGGTGGACGTCAAGCTGCAGGTCGACGGCGAGACGAACGGCTTCCAGTCCGCGACGCAGGTCCTCGGGCACCCGCTCAACGCGCTGACCTGGCTGAGCGAGGAGGCGGCGCGCCACGGCATCGAGCTGCGCAGCGGGGACGTGATCCTGACCGGCGCGATCGTGCCGGCCCAGCACCTCAATCCCGGCCAGATGGCCGAGCTGGCCGCGGACGGCCTCGGCGACATCCGGCTCTGGGTGGACTGATCAGCGGGCTGACATTTTGGGTCCGGACCCGAAATGTCCGCCCGCTTATCAGTCCAGCACCACCGGCACCGCACCCGCCGCCCAGGCCCGGGCGAGGTTGCGCTGCGTCCACTCGCGCTGGCCATCGGTGAACGCGGTGAACGGGTCGTCCCACGCCTGGGCCGCGCGGCGGCAGGCGTCGGCCACCGACAAGCTGCCCGTGTCGCCCTGCCGGGCGACGAGCCCCGTGAGCGCACGCCAGGCGCCCATCGGCTGGCGCTCCACCAGGTGCCGCAGCGGGCGTGAGCCGCGGCCGCCGAGGATGGCGGCGTCGGCGATGCCGAGGCGGTTGCGCGACAGCGCGGCGGCCGCCGCCCGCGCGCGCTCCGCGAGCCGGGCCTCGGCGAGGACGAGCGTGCCTCCCGGCTCCAGCACGGCGGCGATCTGGTCGATGCCCTCGCCCGTCTCGTCGTCGCCCGCGCGGAACTGCTCGAGCAGGCCGGACAGCACGAGCACGACCGGATAGCGGGCCGCATCGGCTGCGAGATCGGCGTACGCGCCAACGCGGAGGTCGAGCGCGTTGGCACCCGTGTCCGGCGTGCGCGCGCGCCCCGCTGCGATCGCGCCCTCGGCGAGGTCGACGCCGGTGAACGCGCGATCCGGATGGCGCGACGACAGCCAGGCCTCCAGGTAGCCGGCGTTGCAGCCGCACGACAGCACGTCGCCGGGCGGCAGGACGCGCAGCAGGGCGTCCGCCCAGACGCCGAGCGTCAGCACCTCCACCCACACGCGGGACAGGTCCACCGCGATGAGATCGCGCCACCCGCCCTCGTCGAGCGCGGCGGCGACGGCACCCTCGCCCTCGGGGATCGGCCGGTCGTAGCGGCGGCGGATCGCCTCGCGCCAGACCGGGTCCTCCCCGCCGCTCTCGGCCTCGCGCTCGAAGCGCAGGCGATCCCCGCGCAGCGCGCGCAGCAGCACCGGATCGAGGTCCGACTCCGCGGCCAGCGGCCGCGCGCCCCAGACGTCGGCGAGGTACGTCGCGAAGGCGTCGACGGCCGCCGTGTCGACGGTCGGGGCGCTCACGCGAGCCCCTTCCGCGCGGCGGCCAGCCGGGCCGCGAGCGCCGGATCGACCGTGGCGCGCGCCACGATCGCCGCGGCGAGGCGCACCGCCGCGTCGGACGGCGGCTCGGTGCCCTCCCGCGCGAGGTCGGCGGCCGCCTCGAGCGACCCGAGGCCCGACGCCGCGAGTTGCGCCTCCACCAGCGGACCGAGCCGCGGCGGCACGCGGTCGCCCTGCGGGCGCGGGCGGCGTGGCTCGACGGCCCCGCGCTCGCGCAGGATGCGGCTGATCTGCACCTGCACGCTGCCGACGGACGACAACCCGTGCTGCTCGGCGAACTCCTGGGCGAACTCGCTCCACGGGCGCGTATCGGTCTCCGGGCGCGCGTCGATCGCCTCGCGCAAGAGCGCCGCCGTCGAGCGCCGTCCCTGTCGGCTGTCGGCCATGGGGGGAAGTATCGCGATCCGGGAGGCGGTCAGACGCCGGACGGCCGCAGCAGGCTCCGGGCCACGACCAGGGTGCGGTCGGAGATCTCGCCGCCGCTGACGTCCGAGTCCATGGCGTACACCTGGAGGGCCGTGCCGTCGAGCACCGCGGTGATCACGTCGGCCACGTCCGCCGGGGTCAGGACGGGATCGAAGGTCCCCTGCTCCACGCCCTCCCGCACGATCGAGGCGATCGCCTCGCGCCAGCGGACCATGGAACGCGACGTGCTGCCGCGCAGCTCGCGGTCCTTGATCGCCGCCCCGGTGAAGTCGAGCCACATCAGCCACGTCTCGGTGCGGCGGCCGAGCCGCTCGCACGAGGCGCGCAGGTGGAGCTCCAGCCGGGTCCACGCATCGCCCTCGGTCGCCCACAGGGACTCGACCATCGCGTCCGTGTCGTCGTCGAGCCAGTGCTCGAGCGCCTCGGTCAGCATCCGCCGCCGCGTGCCGAAGTGGTGCTGCAGCGTGCCGACCGCCACACCCGCCTCCTCCGCGACGTCCTGGAAGCGCGTGTCCGCGTAGCCCCGCCGGGCGATCACGCGGGTCGCGGCGGCGAGCAGCTCGGCGCGGCGGTCGAGGCCGGGATCGGCACTGTGGATCGCGGGAGCCATAGGTGGGAGGGTTCTCGTCACACCGCCCGATGTCAAGCGGCGCAGCCGGGTTCAACAGGCGCCGGGGGCGGCGGAAGGGGAATCCGCGCCACACCGATCGCTTGCAATCTGGCGCAGCGCGGCCACAATACGGCCGTACGAGGGAGAGGGAGGCGCGCGTGGAAGGACACATCGTTCTCGACGGGGTCACGAAGGCGTTCGGCGACAACGTCGTCGTCGACGACATCGACCTGTCGATCCCCGAGGGCGAGTTCTTCTCGATGCTCGGGCCGTCCGGCTGCGGCAAGACGACGACGCTGCGCATGATCGCCGGCTTCGAGATCCCCACCATGGGCACGGTCACGCTGGCTGGGCAGGACGTCACCACCGTCCCGCCGGCCAAGCGCAACGTCAACATGGTGTTCCAGGCCTACGCGCTGTTCCCGCACATGACGGTGCAGGACAACGTCGAGTTCGGCCTCCGCATCAAGCGGGTCAAGAAGGACGAGGTCAAGGCGCGCGCCGCGGAGGCGATCCGCGCCGTGCAGCTCGACGGCTTCGAGAAGCGCAAGCCGGCGCAGCTGTCCGGCGGCCAGCAGCAGCGCGTCGCGCTCGCCCGCGCGCTGGTCAACCGCCCCGCCGCCCTGCTGCTCGACGAGCCGCTCGGCGCCCTCGACCTCAAGCTCCGCAAGGAGATGCAGCACGAGCTCAAGGAGATCCAGGTCCGCACGGGCACGACGTTCATCTACGTCACCCACGACCAGGAGGAGGCGCTGACGATGTCCGACCGCATCGCGGTCATGAAC
>JAUMCA010000140.1:0-5870 GCA_032119475.1 Thermoleophilia bacterium
GAGGGCCGCCTGGACGGCTATCCCGACCATCCCGACCCCGCCTATCGGGATCTGGTCATCAAGGTCACCGTCACGATCGAGGGCTCCGAGATGACCGTCGACCTGGCCGGCACGTCGCCGCAGATCGACCTGCCGTTGAACATGCCGTTCGTCGGCACCGTCGACCTCGCCGTATGGGTCGCGCTGCGCTCGATCCTGCTCGACACCGCGACGCACGATCCGGTGCCGACCAACTCGGGCCTGTTCCGGGCGATCACGATCACCGCGCCGGAGGGATGCCTGGCGAACCCGACGTTCCCGGCGCCGACGATCGCGCGCTTCTCCGGCGGCAACCTCGTGGCGGACACGCTGATGCGGGCGCTCGCGCCGATCCTGCCGGAGGCGCTGCGGATCATCTCGTACTCGGGTTTCCGGGACGGCCAGCACTGGGTCTACATGGATATCCACGAGGGCGCCTACGGGGCGCGGCACGGCAAGGACGGCATGGACGCCGTCGACACCCTCTACGCCAACACGCGCAACAACCCGATCGAGGACATCGAGTCGCACTACCCGCTGCGCGTGACGCAGTACGAGCTGCGCGAGGGGCACGGCGGCAAGGGGCAGTGGCGCGGCGGCCTCGGCTCGATACGCGAGATCGAGTTCCTCGACGAGACCGGCTTCTCGCTCGAGGGCGAGGGCTCCGTATGGGCGCCGCCCGGCCTGTTCGGCGGCGAGGACGGCTCCCCCAGCCGGATCATCCTCAACCGCGGCCAGGACGGCGAGCAGGAGCTGCCGAGCAAGTTCCCGTACCGCAAGGCGAAGACGGGCGACCGCATCTGCATGATGGGCCCCTGCGGTGGCGGCTACGGCCCGCTCACCGACCGGGAGGCGGCGGCGATCGCGAGCGACGAGGCGAACGGGATCGCCTGACGGCCAGCCTCCGACTGCGCGTCGCCGAACATCGATGAGATCGCCATGCCGCACGAGTGCGCAAAACGTGGCGGCAGCGCGAATCGTGGCGCACCAAACGGAGCCAATCAGCATCCGACCGTCCCAGTCCGTGGAACGCAGGCGGACATTTTCGGCCCGGGCCGAAAATGTCCGCCCCATACCGCAGCACGCCGCTCGCTACCGTTGACGTCGTGAAGACGATCGAACGACTCGGCACCTACGCGGAGGTGCGGGCGCGCGGACCGGAGGCGCTGCACCCGCTGATGGACGAGCTACGGGCGATGATCATCCGGCTGGATCCGGACGTCGTCGAAGTTCCGCGCAACGGGGACGGGGCCGTCTGCTTCGGGCTCGGGGAGCGGAAGATGAGCGAGGCGTACTGCTACCTCGCCGCTCATGCGGCGTGGGTCAACCTCGGCTTCCTCCACGCCGACGAGATGGACGACCCCGCCGGGCTCTTGGAAGGCACCGGGAAGCGACTGCGCCACGTGAAGGTGCGCCCCGCTGACGACCTCGCGCCGCTCGAGGCGCTCGTCCGCCAGGCGCGGGAGCGGCGCGCCGCCGCGCTCGGTCGCTGACCCGCGTCGGCTGCGGCCTGCCCGCGGCGGGTACCACCCGAGGGAGAACCGCACGTAGCGTGCGTACAACGCCGATGGGAGAGGAGCCCTCATGGCAGACACGGATCCAGCGCGCGTGCTACTGGTCGCCGCCACCGACAGCATCGACCGCGAGATCATCGTCGAGGTCGCACGGCGCTCCTCGGTCGGCCAGGCTCGGGTCATCGCGACCGCCGAGGAACCGGGTCGCCTAGCCACCGCGCGGGATCAGCTCGACGGCATCCTCAACCTGCTCGTGGAGTTCGAGATCCCGGCCACCGGCACCATCGCCGACAAGGGCGTCGACCCGCTGAACGCAGCCGACGCGGAGCTCGTGACGTATCCGGCGGACGAGGTCATCGTGCTCGTGGACGCGTCCGACGACATCGCCGCATGGGAGTTCAAGGTCGCCGACCACGGCATCCTCCGCCACGGCGCGCCGGTCGTCGTCCGCCCCGGTACCGCGGAGGACCTCACCGCGGCGTGACTCAGGCCGAGGGTCGCTCGTGCGGTCGCGTGGCCGGCGGGCGCTCCATCTCGAACACCTCGCCGGGGTGGCTATAGGCGTTGCCGCCGAGGCGGCCGAGCGGATGCAGGAGCCGCGGGTCGATGCGACCGTCGTCGTAGAGGTCGTCGCGGACGTGGAAGGCGAGCACCTCGAGCACGGCGACGAAGTACGCGTTCTCCGTGTCGCCGATCTGGACCTCCTGCGCCAGGCGGCACTCGAGCGACACGGGCGACTCCGCGACGCGCGGCGGGCCCACGTGGCGGCTGGGCGCCGTCGTCAGGCCGGCGAGTGCCATCTCGTCGACCCCGAACGGATGCTCACCGGCGGTGATGTTCATCTGCTCCGCGAGCTCGTCCGTCACGACGTTGATGACGCACTCCCCGGTCGCGCGCAGGTTGACGCCCGTGTCCTTGTAGTCGCCGTCGCGATGGCGGCCGATGGAGACGATCACCGTCGGCGGTTCGGCCCCCACCGCCTGGAAGAACGAGAACGGCGCGAGGTTGACGCGACCGGTCGCGTCCTGCGTCGTCACCCACGCGATCGGCCGCGGGACGACGCAGTCGACGAGCAGCCGGTACGCGCGGCGGCCCGGCAGCTCGGTGGCGTCGATGATCGGCATGCGGAAGGGAGAACGCCCCGCCTCAGCGGAAGATTCCGATCAGGATCCCGCCCAGCACGACGAGGCTCATCGCCGCGATCACCCGGGCGCCGATCCCGTCGTCGGAGCGCCCCAGGATGATCCACGCGAGCACGACGGTCCACATCGACTGCATCGCGTTGAGCGGCGCGAAGACCGTCACCTTCCCGACCGTCAGCGCGATCGTCAGCGTCGTGTAGGCGACGCCGAAGACGATGCCGGCGGGGATGAACGCGGTGGCGACGTTCCGCACCTGGGCGGGCAGCTCGCCGCGGCGGGTGATCGCCGCGAACCCGGCGACCGCGATGAACGCGCCGAGCAGGGTCCACGTCGTCGCGGCGCGCGGGTCCATGTCGGTCTCGAGGCCGGCCATCCGCATCGCGTTGTCGCGGACCGCGAACATCAGCGCGCAGACGAACGCGAGGACCATGCCGCGCGCGCGGAAGCCGATCGGGAGGTTGCGCTCGTAGGCGAGCGAGCCGCCGCCGACGACGATCAGCACCGTGCCGGCGATCAGGCCGGCCTTCAGCGGCTCGTCGCGGAACACGACCGCGATGATCGTGGCGAGCAGCGGCGCCGTGCCGATCATGATCGCGGCGCGGCTCGCGCCGACGTCGCGGACGGCCAGCATGAAGACGATCTGGGACAGGCCGGGCGCGACGAGGCCGATGAGGAGGTACACGAATCCCATCGGCAGCACGGCCAGGTCGCCGGCGGCGCCCGTGGTCACCGTCACGGCGAGGACGATCACCGCGGCGATGGCGATCACCACGACGGAGCCGACGATGGGGTCGGGGCGCTGCATCAGCCCGCGCCGGACCATGACGGTCAGCAGACCGAACAGGATCCCCGCGAGCAGCCCTAGCCCTACCGCCTCCACGCGAGCACCATATCGGTCGGAACGAAAACCGACGCCGGACGTGGATTTCCCGGCGAGCACGGCTATCATCGCGACCGCAGAACCCCATCAGGGCGAGGAGAACGTGATGAAGAAGGTCATCCGAGGCGGCACCGTGGTCAACGCCCGCGAGACGACGCGCGGCGATGTCCTGATCGACGGCGAGCAGGTCGTCGCAGTCGGGCAGCTCGGCGCCATCGAGGGTGCAGAGGAGATCGACGCGACGGGCTGCTTCCTGCTGCCCGGCCTGATCGACAACCACACGCACATGTCGATGCCGTTCGGCGGCACGATGACGGCCGACGACTACACCACCGGCACCCAGGCCGCGGCCGCGGGCGGCGTGACGGCGATCGTCGACTTCGCCCTGCAGATGGAGGACGGCGGCCTGCAGTCCTCGCTCGAGCAGTGGATGGGCCGCGCCGAGGGCGCCGCGCACGTCGACTACGGCTTCCACATGGCCGTCACGCGCCAGGACGAGGGCACGTTCAAGGACATGCCGAAGATGGTCGACCAGGGCGTCACGTCCTTCAAGGTCTTCCTGGCCTACAAGGACGTCCTGATGATCACGGACGACCTGTTCATGCGCGTGCTCGAGGAGTCGCGCGACCACGGCGGCCTCGTGCAGGTGCACGCCGAGAACGGCTGGATCATCGACCGCCTCATCTCCGAGGCGCTCGGCCGCGGTGACACGACACCGGTCTGGCACGCCTACACGCGGCCCGAGTGGGTCGAGGCGGAGGCCACGGGCCGCGCGGTGCGCTTCGCCGAGCAGGCCGGCGCGCCGGTCTTCATCGTGCACGTCTCGTGCCAGTCGGCGGCGGAGGAGATCATCGCCGGCCGCGCGCGCGGCGTGAACGCGTACGGCGAGACCTGCATCCAGTACCTGTTCGCGGACATCACGGACCTCGAGCGCCCCGCGCCGGAGGGAGCCCGCTTCGTCTGCTCGCCGCCGCTGCGCGACGCGTCGAACCAGCCGTTCATGTGGGACTGCCTGCGGCTCGGCCACCTGCAGTCGATCTCGACGGACCACTGCCCGTTCGACGACTCGCAGAAGGCGCTCGGCAAGGACGACTTCTCGAAGATCCCGAACGGCCTCGCGGCGATCCAGCACCGCCTCCCGCTGATGTGGGAGCACGGCGTCAAGGAGGGTCGTCTGTCGATGAACCGCCTGGTCGACACGACCTCGACGGCGATCGCGAAGATGTTCGGCATCCCGACCAAGGGCGCGATCTCCAGCGGCATGGACGCCGACATCGTGATCTTCGACCCGAACAAGCCCTTCACGTTCTCGACGGACACGTCGTTCATGAACGTCGACTACGACCTGTGGGCCGGCAAGACCGTCGCCGGCTCGGTCCGCTCGACGCTGTGCCGCGGCACGGTCGTGTTCGACCAGGGCGAGATCAAGACGCAGCCGGGCCACGGCAAGTTCCTCAAGCGCCAGACGTTCGACCCGGCGCTGCAGGGCGACGTCGGCTAGACCGCATTCCCGTGATTCCCCATAGGGGCCGGACCCCTATGGGGATTACGGGTGGTCGGCGAGGGGCCGGCCGCCGTTCATGGCGGTGACGATCGCGTTGGCGACCTCGTCGCCGTAGCCCTCGTCGATCGCCGCCCGGTAGGCGGCGACGCACGCCTCCGCGATGCCGCGCGGGGTGCCGGCCTCCTCCGCGAGGCGCAGGAAGACGTCGACGTCCTTCGCCATCAGCGCGACGGACAGGCCGCCGGCCATCTCCTCGCCGGCGACGATCTTGGGGAAGCGGTTCGCGCTCGCCCATGACCCACCGCTGCCCGCGTTGATCGCGGCGAGCAGCTGCGCGGGATCGAGTCCGGCGCGCACGCCGGCGAGCATCGCCTCCCCGGTGGCCGCGAGCGTGACGGCGTTGAGCACGTTGTTGACGGCCTTCGTCGCGTGCCCGGCGCCGGGGCCGCCCATCTCGAGGATCTGCGACGCGATCGCGTCGAGCACGGGCCGCACGCGCGCGATCGGCTCGGGGTCCCCGCCGACCAGCACGACGAGTTCGCCGCGCTCGGCCGCGGCGGCACCGCCCGTGACGCCGGCGTCGACGAGGTCGACACCCGCGGCCGCGCAGGCCGCGTGGAGGCGTCGCGTCGAGGCCGGGTCCGCGGTGGTGAGGTCGACGATGCAGAGCCCGGGCGGCGCCGTGGCGAGCAGTCCGTCCGGCCCCTCCACCACCGCCTCCACCTCGCGCGACGACGGCAGGGACAGCAGCACCACGGGCTCCGCCGCGAGCTCCGCGATCGCCGCAACCGCCGTCGCGCCCGTCGCGGCCG
>JAUMCA010000141.1:0-34646 GCA_032119475.1 Thermoleophilia bacterium
GATGGTGAAAAGGGGTCAGACGCCTTTTCACCATGCGATCAGCAGTGCCGGAGGGGTGGCGCGATGCCATGGTGAAAAGGGGTCTGACCCCTTTTCACCATCCGGCCCCTCTCGACCCGATCAGCCCGCAGCGCGCACGGCCGCGACGACGGCGTCCGCCGTCAGCCCCAGCTCGCGGGCGACCGTGCCACCCGGCGCGGAGGCGCCGAAGCGATCGATGCCGATCATGCGGCCCCGGTCGCCGACCCACTGCTGCCACCCCTGGGTGACGCCGGCCTCCACGCTGACCCGCGCGGCCACGTCCGGCGGCAGCACGGCGTCGCGGTAGGACGCGTCCTGCGCGGCGAACAGCTCCCACGACGGCATGGAGACGACGCGCGTCGGCGTACCGTCGGCCTCGAGCGCCGTGCGGGCCTCCAGCGCGAGCGCGACCTCGGAGCCCGTGGCGATGACGACCGCGGCGGGCGTGCCGCCGGTCGCCTCCGCGAGCACGTAGGCGCCCCGCATGAGGCCGTCGGCGGCGCCGAGCTGCGCGCGGTCGAGCGTCGGCAGGTTCTGCCGGGTCAGGATGATCGCGACGGGACCGTCGCGGTGCTCCATCGCGAGGCGCCAGGCGGCGACCGTCTCGTTCGCGTCCGCGGGGCGGACGACGGTCAGGTTCGGGATGACGCGCAGCGCCATCAGGTGCTCGACCGGCTGGTGCGTCGGGCCGTCCTCGCCGACGTGCACGGAGTCGTGGGTCCACACGTAGGTGACGGGGACGCCGGATAGCGCCGCGAGGCGCACCGCTCCCCGCATGTAGTCCGAGAAGACGAGGAACGTGGCGCCGAACGTGCGGAACCCGCCGTGCAGCGCCATGCCGTTGAGCAGGGACCCCATCGCGTGCTCGCGGATGCCGAAGTGGAGGTTGCGGCCGGCGAACCCGCGCGGCGACACGCTCCCGCCGTCGGCGATGTGCGTGTTGTTCGAGGGCGCGAGGTCGGCGGAACCGCCGACCAGCTCGGGGATGCGCAGGGCCAGGCCGTTGATGGCCTTGCCGCTGGCCGATCGCGTGGCGAGGCCCTTCGCGTCGGGCTCGAACGTCGGCAGGTCCGCGTCCCAGCCGTCCGGCAGCGTGCCGGCGAGGACGCGCTCCAACTCGGCGGCGAGGTCCGGGTGCGCAGCGCGGTAGGACGCCATGCGGTCCTCCCACGCGGCGCGGGCCTCCGCGCCGCGGGCGTGCTGGTCCATGTGCCCGCGCACCTCGTCCGGCACGAGGAACTGCGCGTCCTCGGGCCAGCCGTAGGCGGCCTTGGTGAGGCGGATCTCCTCCTCGCCGAGCGGCGCGCCGTGCGCCTCGGCGGTGTCCTGCTTCGTCGGCGCCCCGGGCGCGATGTGCGTGCGCAGCACGATGATCGACGGCCGGTCGTCCGCGTCGGCGGCGTCGATCGCCGCGCGCAGGTCATCGAGCGTCCAGCCGTCCTCGAGCCGCTGCGCGTGCCAGCCGGTGGCGGCGAACTTCGCGGCGACGTCCTCGGAGAACGCGAGGCCCGTGTCGCCCTCGATCGTGATCCGGTTGTCGTCGTACACCATCGTCAGCCGCCCGAGGCCGAGGTGGCCGGCGATCGATGCCGCCTCGAGGGCGACGCCCTCCATCAGGTCGCCGTCGGAGCAGATCGCGTAGGTGCGGTGGTCGATGATCTCGTGGCCGGGCCGGTTGAAGCGCTCGGCGAGCATCCGCTCCGCGAGGGCGAAGCCCACCGCATTGCCGACCCCCTGGCCGAGCGGCCCGGTCGTGACCTCGATGCCGGCGGTGTGGTGCACCTCGGGGTGGCCCGGCGTCTTCGAGCCCCACTGCCGGAACGACTCCAGGTCCTCCAGCGAGAGGTCGTAGCCGGTCAGGTGGAGCGCGGCGTACTGGAGGATGCAGGCGTGGCCCGGCGACAGCACGAAGCGGTCGCGACCGGGCCAGTGCGGCGCGGCGGGATCGTGGCGCAGGCGCTCCGTGTAGAGGTGGTACGCGACCGGTGCGAGCGCCATCGCCGTCCCCGGATGACCGGAGTTGGCCTTCTGGACGCCGTCCATGGCGAGCGTCCGGATGGTGGTGATGGAGCGCTCGGCGAGATCGGTCACGTGGTGCCTCCGGGAGACGGGTCGTTCTCGGCCACGGCGCTGCGCGCACGTCGGCGGGAGCCGATCCACGCGCCGACCAGCACGCCGAGGGTGCCGCCGATCGCGGCGGTGAGGTAGCCGCCGAGACCGAGGCCCCAGATCCAGATCGCCGGGGAGATCAGCGCGAAGCCGAGCGGGAACCAGATCGGCCGGATGAACGCGGCGAGACCGAGGAGGGGAAGGAACGAGAAGAAGCCGAGGACGATCCAGATCGGGAGCATGTCGGACATCGGGTTCAGCCTACCCGACATCGGCTGCGCGCCAGCGGGTGTCGGCGTAGCCTGTGCCCCGCATGAGCGACCTGTTCTCCAGTGCCGCCGACGACCGCCGCCGCGCCGTCGCGCCGCTGCCCGAGCGCCTGCGCCCGGACGATCTGGATCTGCTCGTCGGCCAAGAGCACCTCGTCGGCCCCGGGCGCCCGCTGCGGCGGGCGATCGAGGAGGATCGCGTCGGCTCGATGATCCTGTTCGGGCCGCCGGGGACCGGCAAGACGACGATCGCCCGGATCGTCGCGGTGCGGAGCGGCGCGACGTTCGAGGAACTGTCCGCGGTCGACGCCGGCAAGGCGGACGTCCGCGCGGTCACGGAGCGCGCCCGCGAGCGCCTCGGGGCCGACGGTCGCCGGACGATCCTCTTCCTCGACGAGATCCACCGCTTCACGAAGGCGCAGCAGGACGCCCTGCTGCCGCTCGTGGAGTCGGGCCTGCTGATCCTGATCGGCGCGACGACGGAGAGCCCGCACGTCGGGGTGATCCCCGCCCTGCTCTCCCGCTGCACGCTCTACGAGCTGCGGAGCCTCGAGCCGGCGGACCTCGAGCGGATGGTCGACCGCGGCGCCGCGGCGCTCGGGGTGGCGGTCGAGGACGACGCGCGCGCGGCGATCGCCCGCGCGAGTGGCGGCGACGGCCGCGCGGCGCTCGCGCTCCTCGAGGCGGCGGCGGCGGCGCGCCCCGCGGACGACGCTCGGGTCACCGTCGAGCTCGTCGCGGACGTCGGGCGCGTCCCGATCCGCTACGACCGCGAGGGCGACCTCCACTACGACGCGATCAGCGCGTTCATCAAGAGCATGCGCGGCTCCGACCCGGACGCCGCCCTGTGGTGGATGCACACGATGCTCGAGGGCGGCGAGGACCCCCGCTACGTCGCGCGTCGCCTGATCGTGTTCGCCAGCGAGGACGTCGGGAACGCGGACCCGCGCGCCCTCCCGCTCGCCGTCGCCACCGCACAGGCGGTGCAGGAGATCGGCATGCCCGAGGGCCGCATCCCGCTCGCGCAGTGCGCGACCTACCTCGCCCTCGCACCCAAGTCGAACGCCGCCTACGCCGCGGGGGACGCCGCGCGCGCCGCCGTCCGCGAGCACGGCACGCGCCTGCCGCCCGACGCCCTGCGCGACGGATCCCACGCGGGGGCGAAGGCGCTCGGCCGCGGCGTCGGCTACCGCTACCCGCACGCCGAGGGCGGCTTCGCCGCCGGCCAGCGCCACCTGCCCGAGGGCCTCGAGGACCTGCGCTTCTACGAGCCCACGAGCATGGGCTTCGAGGCGCGGCTCGCCGAGATCCTCGAGGACGTGCGGCGCCGGCGATGACCGAACGCGCCCTCCGCCTCGGCCTGCGGGAGAACCTCGCGCAGTTCCTCCTGCTCGTGGCCGTCAACGCGCTCGTCGGCGGGATGCTCGGCCAGGAGCGCACCGTCCTGCCGCTGCTCGCCGAGACCGAGTTCCGGCTCGACGCGTACACGGCGGCGCTGACGTACATCCTCGCCTTCGGCATCTTCAAGGCGGCGGCGAACTACATGGCGGGGACGTGGTCGGATCGCTTCGGCCGCAAGCCGGTGCTCGTGGTCGGCTGGCTGATCGCGATCCCCGTGCCGCTGCTCCTGATCTGGGCGCCGAACTGGGGCTGGGTCATCGCGGCGAACGTGCTGCTCGGGGTCAGCCAGGGGCTGACCTGGTCGACGACGGTCGTGATGAAGATCGACCTCGTCGGGCCGGCCCGCCGCGGGTTGGCGATGGGCTTCAACGAGGCAGCGGGCTACGGCGCCGTGGCGGCGACCGCGCTCGCGACCGGCTACCTCGCCGCCGAGTACGGGCTCCGCCCGGCGCCGTTCCTGCTCGGCGTGGCGTTCGCCGCGCTGGGACTCGGCGTCTCCGCGATCTTCGTGCGCGAGACGCGCGCGTTCGCCCGGCTGGAGGCGGCGGGGCACGTCGCGCGGTCCGACGGACGCCACGACCACCTGCACGACGAGCTCACGAACGGGCAGGTGTTCGCGCAGACGTCGTTCCGCGAACCGGCGCTGTCGTCGGCGAGCCAGGCCGGGCTCGTCAACAACCTCAACGACGGGCTCGCCTGGGGGCTGTTCCCGGTGCTGTTCCTCTCGGCCGGCCTGTCGGTCACGCGCATCGGGGTCCTCGCGGCGCTCTATCCGGCCGTCTGGGGCGTCGCGCAGCTCGTCACCGGCGCCTGGTCCGATCGCATCGGGCGCAAGTGGCTGATCGCCGGCGGCATGTGGCTGCAGGCCGTCGGCCTGGGAACCGTCGCCGTCGCCGACGCGTTCGCCGTCTGGGCGTTCGCCGCCGTGCTGCTGGGCCTCGGGACGGCGATGGTGTACCCCACGCTGCTCGCCGCGATCGGCGACGTCGCGCATCCGGCCTGGCGCGCCCGGGCCGTGGGCACGTACCGGCTGTGGCGCGACGGCGGGTTCGCGGTGGGTGCGCTGCTCGCCGGCGTCGTCGCGGACCTGTACGGCGTGCGCACCGCGGTAGCGGTGGTCGCCGCGCTGACCGCCCTGTCCGGGGTCGTGGTCGCCGTGCGCATGTACGAGACGCTGCACCGGCGTCCGCCGGCCGACCCGTAGGGCGTCAGCCGGGGCACGGGGGATCCGCGAAGTAGCGGGGCGTACGACCGCACCCCCAGGAGACCACCATGCCCGAGATCGGCGACATCGCCCCCGACTTCACCCTGCAGGAGAGCTTCGACGAGCGCGTGACGCTGTCGGACTACCGCGGGAAGAAGAACGTCCTCCTGTTCTTCCACCCGTTCTCCTACACCGAGATCTGCGAGGGCGAGATCTGCGAGCTCCGCGACGAGTCCGCGCTCGACCGCGACGACCTCGAGATCCTCAACGTCGCCTGCGACGCCTGGCCGATCCGCCAGTCGTACAAGGCGCACCTCAACGCGAACGGCCGCTTCCTCGCCGACTTCTGGCCGCACGGCGAGGTGTCGCGCGCCTACGGCGTCTTCGACGAGGACTGGGGCACGTGCATGCGCGGCACCTTCCTGATCGACAAGGAGGGCCGCATCGCGGAGAAGGTCGTGAACATGGGCATCGCGGATCGCCGCGACCAGTCCGTGTACCTGACCTGGCTCGGCTGAGGCTCCGGACACCCCAAAGGGGTCAGACCGATCCGGGGTGCCCAGCGGGTCCGCCGGCACGCGGGCTCATTCCCGCACCCCAGATCGGTCTGACCCCTTTGGGGTGTCCGGGCCCATGACGCGACCGGCACGTCGGCGCCGCGGGCTAGCATGACCCGATGGAGCAGCTCGACGCGCCCGCGCTCCTCGAGCGCATCCTCGAGGGCAACCGCCGCTGGGCGTCCGGCTCGACCGACCGGGACCTCCTCGGCGCGCCCGAGGACCCGCTGGAGCACTTCCCGCCGGTCGCCGTGATCGGCTGCTCGGACGCGCGCGTGCCGCCGGCCGCGGTGCTCGGCGCGGCGGCCGGTGCGATCTTCACCGTGCGCCTGCCGGGGCAGTACATCGACATCCCGGTCGCGTCGGCGCTGGGCTTCGCGATGACCGCGCTCGGCACGCGGCTCGCGGTCGTCCTGGCCCACGACGACTGCCGTGCCGTGCACGCCGCGTACGAGGAGTACACGACCGGTGAGCCGCCGAACCTCGCGCTCGCGCCGCTGACCGGCGCCCTGGCCGCCGGCCTCTACCGCGCGGGCGGCGCGTCGGGGCTCGACGACGCGATCGACGTGAACGCCCGCGTGACCGCGCAGAGCCTGATCACCGAGTGCCCGTCACTGCGCAAGGCGATCATCGACGGCGACGGCCAGCTCGCGGTGCTGCGCTATTCCCCGACGACGCGGCTCGTGCGCGTGCTCGAGGAGCGGGTCGTGCCCCACGCCGGCGTCATCTAGGAACGCGCCGTGCGCAGCCGCCGCTCGGCGAGCCCGCGCTCCGGGTGGGAGGCCAGCCCCGCCAGCCGGTCCAGCGCCCGCTCGACGTCGTAGGCGGTCCGCCGCAGCTCGATCGTCCCGTCCTCGATGACCGCCCAGGCGGCGCGCTGGTCGCCGTCGAACGGGAAGCCGACGGACCCCGGGTTGACCACCTCGACGGCGCCGACCCCCCGGCGGTGCTGCAGGTGCACGTGACCGCACAGGACGACAGGCTGCGCGACCCCGGCGAGCATGAGCGCCGCCTGCTCGTCCGGGACGTCGGGCATCAGCCGCTCCTCGTCGCTGCGCGGGGTCGCGTGCACGAGCAGTGCGTCGTGCTCCGGCAGGACCCGCTGCGCGGGGAGGTCGGCGAGCCAGCCGACGCGCTCCTCGCCCAACCGGTCCGCGGTCCACGCGGACAGCGCGTCGAGGCGGTCGACGACCATCCGATCCGTGTTCCCGCGGATGGCGGTGAGGGGACCGTCCCACGCGCGCAGCCGGTCGACCGCGTCGTCGGGTGCCGGACCGAGCAGCGCGTAGTCACCGCCGAGGATCAGGCCCGTGCAACCGGACGCCGCGGCATCGGCAAGCACCGCCTCCAGGGCGTCGATGTTCCCGTGGACGTCGAACAGGACCGCGTCGCGCATGCCGCGCGCAGCCTAGCCGCAGTCGGACGTCGCGTTCCCGTCGGGACCCGCAGCGCGCGGCGCGCTAGACGTCCAGCGAGGCCTGGAAGCCGGCGACGTGCCGGGACATGACGGCGCGCGCCTCGTCCGCGTCGCCCGCACGGATCGCCCGCACGACCTCCTCGTGGAGCTCCATCGCCGAGCCGAGCGACTCGGAGCGGTCGATCGTCACGTTCCAGCGTCGGAGCACGTGCGAGAAGAGCCACTCGTTGGTCTGCTCCAGCATCTCGTTGCCGGCCATCGCCCAGATCAGGCGGTGGAGATCGCGGTCGAGGCCGATCAGCCGCCGGCGGTCGGGCGGCGTCGCAGCGAGCACCTCGTGCATCTGCGCGAGCACGGCGTCGAGCGCCTCGCCCTGCTCCGCGGAGCCGCGGGCGGCGGCGAGCGCGGCGGCCTGCGGCTCGAGCACGGAGCGCATCTCGTAGATGCGGCCGAGGTCGCTGTCGTTGAGGTCGGCGACGAGCGTCCCACGCCGCGGAAGGATCACCACGAGGCTCTCCCACTCGAGCCGGCGCAGGGCCTGGCGCACCGGGGTCAGGCCCACGTCGAGGCGCTCGGCGAGCCCGCGCTCGTCGAGCAGCGCCGCCGGCGGCAGCTCGAGCGACACGATCATGTCCTTGATCGCGCGATAGGCCTCCGCCGACTTCGAGTCCGCGTCGGCGGCCCGCCGTGCACTGGCGGCCAGCATCGACGTCGCGACGTGCTCCGAGGTGCTCACAGGTGGAGTATCGGTGAAATGTCTGGTGACTGCATCACCGCGTCAGCGCGCGAGGCGCGCGGCGATCGGACCCGCGAGCGCGAGCAGCAGCACGTACAGGGCGACGAGCGGTCCGAGGTCGGCGGCCGCGCCGCTCGCCACGGCGATGCCGGCGATGACGATCGAGAACTCGCCGCGCGCGATCAGCGTCGCCCCGGCGCGCACGCGACCGCGGGCGCCGATGCCGGCGATCCGCGCGGCGTACCAGCCGGTCGCGAACTTCGTCCCGGCGCCGACGACGGCCAGCGCGACGGCGGCGACGGCGACCTCCGGTAGGCGACTCAGATCGATCGCGAGGGCGAAGAGCACGAAGAACGCCGCCGCCGCGACGTCGCGCAGCGGCGCCACGAGGGAGCTCGCGCGGTGGGCGACCGGGCCGCTGAGCGCGATGCCCACGAGGAACGCGCCGACAGCCGCGGAGACGCCGACGCGTTCGGCGACGCCGGCGACGAGGAGCACGATGCCCAGCACGGTGAGCAGCAGGACCTCGTTGGACGGGTGGTGGGCGACCCGCGAGACCCGGTGGCCGTGCCGCACGGCGACGAGCAGGGCGACGGCGGCCACCGCGACGGCGAGGCCGAGCGCGCCCGCGGCGGCCGCGAGCGCCGATCCGGCCACGAGCACGCCGAGCAGCGGCAGGTAGAACGCCATCACGAGGTCCTCGATCACCAGGATCCCGATGACGGTCGGCGTCTCGCGGTTGCCGATCCGCCCGAGGTCGTCGAGGACCTTGGCGATGATCCCGGAGGACGAGATGTACGTCGCGCCGGCGAGCGCGACGCAGGCGGCGAGGTCCCAGCCGAGGATCAGGCCGACGGCGGCACCGGGGGCAGCGTTCACCACCAGGTCGACCGCGCCGCCGCGGGCGCCCGACCGGATGCTGCCCATCAGCTCGCCGCCGGTGTACTCGAGGCCGAGCATGAAGAGCAGCAGCACGACGCCCACGAGCTGCGCCGTGCCCTGCACGCTGGCCGACAGATCCGGATCGACGACCTGGCCGAGCGCGAGCCCGGCGACGATGTACAGCGGGATCGGCGAGACGCCGGTGCGCGCGCTCAGACGACCGAGGACGGCGAGCCCGAGCAGCACGAGGCCGAGCCCGATGAAGACCGTCGGGTCGGCCGCGGGGCCGGCGGCGGCGAGAACCGCGTCAGGCACCGGTGAGCATCTCGGCCGCCTGGCCGACAGCCTCGGCCGCGCCGACCAGCACGACCGTGTCGCCGGCCTCGAGCCGGAGATCGCTGCGCGGCGAGGTCTCCCAGTGCGCGCCGCGCAGCACGCTGACGATCGAGGCACCGGTGCTGCGGCGCAGCATCGTCTCGCCGATCGTCTGGCCCGCGGCGTGCGCGCCGGCCGGGATGCGGACCCACTCGAGCTCGATGCCCTCCAGCGACTGCCGGAGCGTCTCCTGGTGCCGCGCGACGACGGCCGAGCCGCCGAGGAGGTCGATCAGCGCCGTGGCCTCGTCGGGACGGAGGTGGAGGACCGCCGCGCAGCGGTCGGGATCATCGCGGTCGTAGACGAGGATGTCGCGGTCGCCGTCGCGACGGACGACGACGCCGATCGGCTGCCCCGCGGCGTTGGTGAACTCGAAGCGGGTTCCGACGCCGGGCAGCGACGTCTCGGTGATGGAAGGCATGGCGATCTCCTGCGACGCGAGTGCCGTTAGCGTAATCGCGGTGGGGCGCGTCGAGAGGGCGTGCACCCCAAAGGGGTCAGACGCATCTGGGGTGTCGGACGGCGCAAAGCCATCGCCCACGGAAGCGCACACCCCAGATGCGTCTGACCCCTTTGGGGTGCACGCCGCCCCCGTCGACGCGCGCCCTAGTCCCCCAGCTCCTTGCGGCGGCGGGCGACGTACTCCTCGAGCTCCTGGCGGATGGCCGGGTCGAGCGTCGGCTCCTCGTACTCCTCGAGCTTCTGCGTGGCGATCTCGCCGGCGCGCTCGGCGGCGTCCTTGCCGCCGTTCCGCTCCCACCGCTCGAAGGCGTCGGAGGACGACAGGAGCGGGCGGTAGAAGCAGTCGCGGAAGTGCTCCATCGTGTGGGCGGTGCCGAGGAAGTGGCGGCTGTCGTCGGTGCCCATCACCTCCTCGTGGGCGCCGTAGGCGAGCGACGCCTCGTCGATCTCGAGGGGCGTGAAGGTCGCCTGCAGCATCCGCAGGATCTCCATGTCGACGATGAACTTCTCGTAGGAGGAGACGAGGCCGCTCTCGAGCCAGCCGGCCGAGTGGAGGACGTAGTTCACGCCCGCCAGGAAGGTCGGCATCATCGTCATCAGGGACTCGTAGCCCGCCTGCGCGTCGACCGACTGGCTCGACGTGAAGCCGCCGCCGGAGCGGAACGGGAGGTTGTAGCGCCGCGCGATCTGGCCGATCGCGAAGAGGCCGATCGCGCCCTCCGGGGTGCCCATGCAGGTCGAGCCGGACTGCATGTTCGCGTTGGAGAGGAACGAGCCGAGGATGACCGGGGCGCCGGGGCGGACCAGCTGCTGGAGGGCGATGCCCGTGAAGGCCTCGGCCATCAGCTGCGCGAGCGACGCCGGGATCGACACCGGCGACATCGCGCCCATGATCAGGAACGGCGTCATCAGCACCGGCTGGTTCGCCGACGCGTAGACGCGCATCGAGTCGAGCATGCGATCGTCCCAGTGCAGCGGCGAGTTGCAGTTGAGCAGCGAGATCGTGACCGGCATCGTCTCGAGCTTCTCGCGGCCGCCGAACACGATGCCCGCCATGTTGAGGATGTCCTCGGCGTTCGACTCGCGGACGACGTTGCCCATGTAGACCTTGTCCGTCAGCGTCTGCAGGGCGAGCGCCATGTCGAGGTGGCGCGAGTCGAGCGGCGCGTCGTTCGGCTCGATCACCACGCCGCCCGCGGAATCGATCTCCGGGAAGACCTGCGACAGCTTCGCGAAGTTGCGGAAGTCCTCGAGCGTGCCCTCGGCGCGGTGCTCGCCGCGACGGGCGAAGGGCGGGCCGTAGACGCTCGCGAAGACCATGTGGTCGCCGCCGATGGTGACCGTGTGCTCCGGATTGCGCGCGTGGACCTGGAACTGGCTGGGCGCCTTGCGGACCTGCTCGAGCACCCATTCGGGGTCGAAGCGGACCCGGAGGCCGTCGACCTGCTGGCCGGCGGCGGCGAGCATCTCGGTGGCCCAGGGGCTGGCGAACTCGACGCCGATCTCGGAGACGATGCGCTTCCAGCCCCGGTCGAGGACGGCCATCGCATCCTCCGAGAGGATCTCGTAGCGGGGCGAGGTGTTGACGAACATGTGAAGCGTCCTCCGGTTCGGGGGGCGGGTTGCCTTGACGCGCGTTGGGGGATGATCCTACACTCATCATCCGAAACGCAAGTTCCACATGATGGAAGTCACCACCGCACCCACCGGTACCCAGGCGATCGATCGCGCCGCCCGCCTGCTGACCCTCGTCCTCGAGGGCGACGGGCGGCTGACCGTGGGCGCGCTGAGCGACGCCGCCAACCTGCCGAAGAGCACGACGTCGCGCCTGATCGGCGCCCTCGAGCGCCACGGCCTGGTCCGGCGCGACCCGGCCGACGGGACGCTCCGCCCCGGCCCCGCGATCGACGGGTACGCGCGCCGCGCGAAGCTCGACGACAACCTGCCGGAGCTGGCCCACGACCTGCTCGAGGGCCTGGCCGCGTCGAGCGGCGAGACGGTCAACATCGTCGTCTCGACGCCGCGCGGCGTCGAGCAGATCTGCCAGGTCGAGGGCGCCTACCTGCTCGGATCGACGAACTGGATCGGGCGCGTCACGCCGTTCCACGCCGCCGCGATCGGGAAGTGCTTCCTCGCCTTCGGGGCCGTGCCGCTCGCCTCCGGACCGCTCGAGGCGCTGACCCCCAGGACGTTGACCAGCCGCGCCGACCTCGTCCGCGACCTCGAGCGCACCCGTCAGCGCGGCTGGGGCCTCTCGGTCGACGAGATCGAGCTCGGCCTGACCGCCATCGGCGCGCCGATCCGCGGCGCCGACGGCCGCATCATCGCCGGCATCTCCATCGCCGGCCCATCCATCCGGCTCTCCCCCGATCGCTTCGACCAGCTCGGGGCCACGCTCGTCCGCGCCGCGGACGAGATCACGGAACGACTCGGCCATCGACACCTTGAGGAGGGTGCGGCATGACGAACGAGGAACTGCTCCAGAAGCTCTACGACGAGACCATGGTCGGCAACGGCCCGGAGGTCATCGACCTCACCAACCAGGGCCTCGAGCAGGGCGTCACGCCCGACACCCTCCTGTTCGACGCGCTGATCCCGGCGCTCGAGGAGGTCGGCGCCCGCTTCGAGCGCGGCGACTGGTTCGTGCCGGAGATGCTGATCGCGGGCAAGGCGATGGCCGGTGCCCTCGAGGTGCTGCGCCCGCTGCTCGCCGCGACGGGCACCGAGACGATCGGCAAGTTCGTGATGGGCACCGTCAAGGGCGACGTCCACGACATCGGCAAGAACCTCGTGAACATCATGCTCGAGGGCGCGGGCTTCGAGGTCATCGACCTCGGCGTGCAGGTCGCCCCCGAGAAGTTCGTCGAGGCCGTCGAGGAGCACCAGCCCGACATCCTCGGGATGAGCGCGTTCCTGACGACCACGATGCCGATGTTCAAGGCGAACATCAACGCCCTCGAGAAGGCCGGCCTGCGCGACAAGGTGATCGTCCTCGTCGGCGGCGCCCCGGTCACGCAGGAGTACGCGGACGCCGTGGCCGCCGACGGCTACGCCGCCGACGCGTCGGCCGCCGTCAAGCTCTCGAAGGACCTGATCGCCAAGCAGCGCGCAAAGGCGACCGCGTAGCGCCATGGGCGTCGTCGCCTTCCTCGAGCACGTCGTCAAGAAGCCCATCTGGGATTGCCGGATGTGCGGGCAGTGCGTGCTGCACGACACGGGCATGACGTGCCCGATGACGTGTCCGAAGACGCTGCGGAACGGTCCGTGCGGCGGCGTGCGCGAGGATGGCCATTGCGAGGTCAAGCCGGAGATGCGCTGCGTGTGGGTGAAGGCCGAGGAGCGCTCCCGCAGCCTGCCGCTGATGCCGCAGGACTGGCGGGATCACTTCAACAACCTGCGCCCGCCCGTCGACAACCGCCTGAAGGGCACGTCCTCGTGGCAGAACCTCCTGTCCAAGCGCGACAAGGTGACGCCGGCGGGCTGGACGCCGAAGGCCGACGAGGCGGAGACCGAGGCCTAGTGTCCCGCCTCGGCGAGCTGCTCGACGCAGGCGACCAGCTGATCATCACCGGCGAGGCGCCGGTGATCGACGGCGGCACGCTCGACGACTACGAGGCCAAGCTGCAGGAGCTCGCACCGTGGTGCGACGCGATGAACGCGACGGACAACACGGCCGCGCACGCGCACGCCTCCAACGTCGCGATGGCGATCGCAATGCAGCGCCTCGGCGTCGAGCCGATCCTGCAGGTCGTCTGCCGCGACAAGAACCGCATCGCCCAGCAGGCCGACATCATGGGCGCCGCGCTGCACGGCGTCGAGAACATCTGCTGCCTGACCGGCGACGACGTCACCGCCGGCGACGAGCCCGAGGCGCGCCGCGTCTTCGACCTCGACGGTCCCCAGCTGATCCGCCTGGCCAGCTCGCTGAAGGAGGGCCGCTACCTGTCCGGCCGCTCCGTGGGCACGCCGCCGAACCTCGTGATCGGCGCCGTCGAGAACCCGGCTGCCCACCCCCTCGACTACCGCGCGCAGCGCGCGGCCAAGAAGATCCTCGCCGGCGCCCGCTACCTGCAGCTGCAGATCTGCTACCACCCCGACCGCCTCGAGGCGTTCGTCGCCGCCCTCCACGCGCGCGGGTTCACGGGGCGCTGCGCGATCCTGCCGAGCGTCGTCGCCGTCAAGGGCGCCGGCCCGCTCCGCTTCATGGACTCCAGCGTCCCCGGGATCAGCGTCCCGGCCGAGGTCATCAGCCGCGTCGCCGACGCCACCGACTCCGCCGAGGAGGCGTACGCGCTGTTCCGCGAGCAGTGCGAGCACGCGCTCAACCTGCCGGGCGTCCGCGGCCTGCACCTGACCGACTTCCGCAAGGACGGCACCATGGCCCGTCTCTGCAACGACCTGGGGATCAAGCCCCGCACCGAGAGGGAGAAGCATGCACACCACCGTGTCCTCGCCGTCTAAGACGGTCACGATCGGACCCGATCAGCCGTTCTGCATCATCGGCGAGCGCATCAACCCGACCGGTCGCAAGGCGTTCCAGGAGCAGCTGCGTGCGGGCGACCTGTCGCAGGTCCTGGTCGACGTGGACGAGCAGATCGCGGGCGGAGCGCACATCCTCGACGTCAACATGGGCGTGCCGCTGGCCGACGAGCCGGCGCTGCTCGCGCAGTCGATCCAGATGGTGCAGGAGAAGACGGATCTGCCGATCTGCATCGACTCCTCCGTCGTCGAGGCGCTCGAGGCCGGCCTGGCCGTCTACCAGGGCAAGGCGCTGGTGAACTCGGTGACCTGCGAGGAGGACCGCCTCGAGGCCGTGCTGCCGCTCGTGAAGCAGCACAACGCCGCGATCATCTGCCTGACCAACGGCGAGGAGGGCATCCCGGTCGCCTGGGACGAGCGCTTCGAGTTCTGCAAGAAGCTCGTCGACATCGTCCACGGCAAGTGGGAGATCCCGCTCGAGGACATGGTCATCGACGCCCTCGCGATGCCGGTCGGCGCCGAGCCGCAGTCCGCGTACCACTTCTTCAAGACGATCAGCGCGATCCAGGAGGAGTTCGGCCTGAACACCACCTGCGGCGCGTCGAACACGTCGTTCGGCATGCCCAGCCGCCACGCCCTCAACGGCACGTTCCTGGCGATGGCCGCCGGCGCCGGCATGACCAGCGCGATCATGGACGCCCGCTCCGACGAGTGCGTCAAGGCCGTCCGCGGCTCCGACGTCATGCTCAGCAAGGACGAGTACGGCATCGGCTGGATCGGCAACTACCGCCCGCCGGCGACGGCGTAGCCGATGAGCGCGGCGGAGGAGCTCGACGGGGGCACGGCCGGCGGCGCGCCGGCGCGCGTCCGGCTGCGCTTCTCGCCGTCCGACATCGACGTCCGCGTGCCCGGCGGGGTGACGGTCTTCGACGCGGCGTCGTGGAACGGCATCGCGATCGATTCCACGTGCGGCGGGCACGGCACCTGCAAGAAGTGCCGCGTGCGGATCACCAGCGGCGAGGTGCCGGTGTCGAAGCTCGACGCGCGCGCGTTCACGCCGGACGAGCTGCGCGATGGCTGGCGGCTCGCGTGTCGGATCACGACCCAGGCCGACCTCGACGTCGAGGTGCCGCCGCTGCAGACGCGCCCGAAGGCCGCGACGGTCGGCGTCGGGCGGCAGGTGATCCTGCGCCCGTCGATCGTCAAGCGCCACCTCGTCCTCGAGGAGCCGACGCTGAGCGACCAGCGCACGGACCTGCAGCGCGTGATGGACGGGATGGAGGACCTCGAGATCCGGGCCGGCATCGGCGTCATCCGCACACTCGGGAAGGTCCTGCGCGACGCGAAGTGGGACGTCACCGCGGTCGTCGCCGACACCGAGCTGATCAGTGTCGAGCCGGGCGACACGACCGATCGGCGCTACGCGCTCGCGATCGACCTCGGCACCACCACCGTCGTCGCCAACCTGCTCGACCTCGACACGGGCACGCCGGTCGCGGTGCGCAGCATGCTCAACAAGCAGCAGCCGTTCGGCGCGGACGTGATCAGCCGCATCAGCGCGACGATGATGGACCCCGACGCCCTCGCGAAGCTGCGCGATCTCGCCCACGAGACGCTGAGCGAGCTGACCGAGGAGGTCACGACCGCGGGCGGCATCGACCCCGCCGAGGTCTACGAGGTCGTCCTCGCGGGCAACGCCACGATGACGCAGCTCGTGCTCGGCATCGACCCCGAGCCGCTCGGCGTCGCGCCGTTCGTGATGACCAGCGACGCCTACGACGGCCTGCGCGCCACCGAGCTCGGCATCCAGATCCACCCCAACGCACCCGCCACGGTCTTCCCGTCCCTGGGCGCGTACGTCGGCGGCGACATCACCGCCGGCATCCTCGCCTCCGGCCTCGACCGCGACCGCCGCCTGCGCCTGTTCATCGACGTCGGCACCAACTGCGAGATCGCGATCGGCAACCAGGACCGCATCGTCTCCACCGCCGCCCCCGCCGGACCCGCCTTCGAGGCCGCGTCGATCCAGTGCGGCATGCGCGCCGCCGACGGCGCCATCGAGATCGTCAAGATCACCGACGACGACGTCGAGCTCGGCGTCATCGGCGACGTCGCCCCGATCGGCATGTGCGGCTCCGGCCTCGTCGACGCCGTCGCCGAACTCGTCCGCACCGGCCTCCTCGACCCGTCCGGCAAGCTCGTCACCGACGAGCAGGCCGCCGACCGCCCCGACGCCCTCCGCCAGCGCCTCGTCACCGTCGGCGACCAACGCGCCTTCGTCCTCCACTGGACCGGTGCCGTCGGTGACGTCGACAAGGCCGTCTACCTGTCGCAACGCGACGTCCGCGAGCTCCAATTCGCCAAGGCCGCCATCGCCACCGGCTGGGCGCTCCTGCTCGAGGAACTCGCCATCGATCCCAGCGAGATCCAGCAGGTCCTGCTCGCCGGCTCCTTCGGCTCGTACCTCTCCGCCGCCAGCGCCATCCGCATCGGCCTCGTCCCGAAGCTCCCGATCCCCCGCATCGTCAGCGCCGGCAACGTCGCCGGCGAAGGCGCCAAGATGGCCGTCCTCTCCCTCCAGGAACGCCACGCCGGCCGCGCCCTCATCGACGAGATCGAATACGTCGAGCTGTCCGACCGCACCGACTTCAACGACCGCTTCGTCGAGCAGCTCGCCTTCCCGCGATGACGGATGTCGCGATCATCACGTGCGGCCTGCTGACCACGCACGTCGAGCGGGTCGCGCAGCGCCGCTCCTGGGACGTCGCGATCCACCCGCTGCCGCCGCTCCTCCACCAGCGGCCGGAGCGGATCGGCCCGCAGGTCCGCGCGAAGGTCGCAGAGCTGTCGGACCGCTACGCCACCGTCGCCGTCGCCTACGCCGACTGCGGCACCTACGGCGCCCTCGACGAGGTCGTCGGCGAGCTGGGGCTCGACCGGCTGCGCGGGAGCCACTGCTACGACGTGTTCGCCGGCGAGCGCCGCCTCGCCGACCTGCTGGCCGACGAGCCCGGCACGTACCTGCTGACCGACGCCCTGATCCTGGGCTTCGATCGGCTGGTGGTGCAGGAGCTCGGCCTCGACCGCCACCCCGAGCTCCGCGACGACTACTTCCGCGCGTACCGGCGCGTCGTGTGGCTCGCCCAGAACCCCACGCCCGAGCTGCGGGAGGGCGCCGCGCGCGCCGCCGCGACGCTCGGGCTCCCGCTCGAGGTCGTCGAGACCGGCGAGTCCGGTCTCGAGGCCGAGCTCGAGCGGCTGATCGCCCGTGGCGCCCGCAGCGCCCGCCCGGAGGAGGACGCATGATGGACACCAAGGCCGATGTCGTCATCATCGGCGCCGGCATCGTCGGCAGCTCGGCCGCCTGGGAACTCGCCCAGGCCGGCGTGACCGACGTGATCGTCGTCGACCAGGGCCCGCTGGCGCACACCGGCGGCTCGACGTACCACGCGCCCGGCCTCGTCTTCCAGACGAACACCAGCCGGCTGATGAGCACGCTCGCGCAGTGGTCCGCACAGGCGTACGACGGGTACAACGCGCCCGGCCGCGAGACGTGGGCGGCCGTCGGCGGCGTCGAGGTCGCGACCACGCCCGCCCGCATGGCGGAGCTCCAGCGGCGCCACACCGCCAACATCGCCTACGGCGTCGAATCGCGTGTCATCACGCCGACGGAGGCCGTCGGTCTCTGCCCCCTGCTCGAGGAGTCGGCCATCCTCGGCGCCCTGCACATCCCCACGGACGGCCTCTGCCGCGCGGTCACCGTGTCGCACACGCTGCAGGAGTGGTCCCGCCAGCGCGGCGTGACGTTCTGGGAGAGCACGAAGGTGACCGGCGTGCGCATCGAGGGCGGCCGCGTCCGCGCCGTCGAGACGACGAACGGGACGATCCAGTGCGGGCAGGTGCTCGTCGCCGGCGGCCTCTGGGGGCCGGAGCTGCAGGGCATGATCGGCCGCCCGATCCCGCTGCAGCCCCTCCAGCACGTGTTCGCGTGGGGCGCCCCGATCGAGGGCGTCGAGCGCCGCGAGGTCGAGTCGTACCTGCCGATGATCCGGCACCAGGATCGCGATGTGTACTACCGCCAGCGCTGGCAGGGCATGGGGATCGGCTCGTACGCCCACGACCCGCTGCCGATCATGCCGGACGAGCTCGTCCGGGAGGCCGACGGCCATCAGACCGCGCAGGGGCCGTTCACCGAGGAGCACTTCCAGGACGCCTGGGACGCGACCCGCACGCTGATGCCGCGCGTCTTCGACGCCGGCCTCGAGGAGACCTTCAACGGGCACTTCTCCTTCACGATCGACGGCATGCCGCTGCTCGGCGAGTCGTCGTACACGCAGGGCCTGTACCTCGCCGAGGCGATCTGGGTCACGCACGCGGCCGGATCGGCGAAGGCCGTCGTCCGCCAGATGCTCGGGCAGCCGACCGGCATCGACCTCGGTCCCGCCCATCCGGACCGCTTCCAGCCGCACCACGGCGCGCCCATGTACGTGCTCGAGCGCGGCAGCACGCAGTACGCCGAGGTCTACGACATCCTCCACCCGCTCCAGCCGATGGAGCAGCCGCGCGGCCTGCGCCGGCTGCCCGCGCACGAGTGGATCGCGGAGCGCGGCGGCGTGATGCTCGAGAGCGCCGGCTGGGAGCGCCCGCAGTGGCTCGAGTCGAACGCCTCGCTGCCCGCGCCGGAATTCACGCAGAGCCGCGACGCCTGGTCGTCGCAGTTCTGGTCGCCGGTGATCGGCAAGGAGCACGCGCGCACCCGCTCGGCGGCGGGTCTGTTCGACCTCACGCCCTTCACGAAGGTCGAGGTCGAGGGGCCCGGCGCGACGGCCTGGCTCAACCGCATGTGCACGTCCGAGATGGACGTCGCGGTCGGGCGCATCGTCTACACGACGTGCCTCACCCCGCACGGCGGCGTGCTGTTCGACATCACCGTCACCCGCCTCGACCAGGACCGCTACCTCGTCGTCACCGGCGGCGGTTCGGGCCCGCGCGACGTCGCGTGGCTGCGCGCCCACCTGCCCGAGGGCGACAGCGTGCGCATCCGCGAGGTCACCAGCGCGTGGGCCGTGTTCGGCCTGTGGGGCCCGAAGGCGCGCGACATCCTGCAGCCGCTCGTGCCGTCGTCCCTGTCGACCGCCGACTTCCCGTACATGCGCGCCCAGCGCCTCTGGATCGAGCACGTGCCCGCCCTCGCGCTCCGCATCTCGTACGCGGGCGAGCTCGGCTGGGAGCTCTACGTCCCGACCGAGTACGGCCCCTGGGTGTGGGAGCGGCTGATGGAGGCCGGCAAGGAGCACGGCATCGCCGCCTGCGGCGGTGGCGCCTTCGAGTCGCTGCGCATCGAGAAGGGCTACCGCTTCGCCGGCGTCGACATGCACACCGACTACACGGCGGACGAGGCCGGCCTCGGCTTCGCGATCAACCTGCGCAAGCCCGGCTTCATCGGCAAGCAGGCGGTCATCGACGAGCGTGCGCGCGGCATCAGGAAGCGCCTCGTGCCGATCGTCCTCGACGATCCCGACGCCGCCCCGCTCGGCGGCGAGCCGATCCTCGTGGACGGGTGCCGCGTCGGCTACGTGACCAGCGCGAACTTCGGCTACAGCGTTGGCAAAGCCATCGCCTACGGCTATCTTCCCGCGGAGCAGGCGACCCCGGGGACGCGGGCGACCGTCAGGATCTTCGACCGCGAGGTCGAAGGCGCCGTGAGCACCGAACCCATCTTCGACCCCGCCGGCGAGCGCGTCCGCGCGTAGCCAGCACCGATCCCCCGGAGGAACCCATGCCCCAGCTCGCAACCGCACTCGACCGGCTCGGCACGGAGACCGCGTTCGAGGTCCTCGCCCGCGCCAAGGCGCTCGAGGCCACCGGCAAGCGCGTCATCCACCTGCAGATCGGCGAGCCGGACTTCGACACGGCGCCCCACATCGTCGAGGCGGCCGCCAAGGCGCTGAAGGACGGCCAGACGCACTACTGCCCGGCCCCCGGCATCCCGGCGCTGCGCGAGGCCTGCGCCAACCACCTGTCCGCCCACCGCGGGCTCGACATCTCGCCGGACAGCATCGTCGTGACGCCCGGCGCGAAGCCGTTCCTGTTCTTCGGCATCCTCGCGACGATCAACCCCGGTGACGAGGTCATCTACCCCAACCCGGGCTTCCCGATCTACGAGTCCGCCATCCGCTGGGCCGGCGGCGTGCCGGTGCCGCTGCCCCTGACGGAGGAGACGGACTTCGCCTTCACCGCGGACGACCTCCGTGCGCGGCTGACGCCGAAGACCAAGATGGTCATCCTCAACTCGCCGGGCAACCCCACCGGCGGCTACAACTCGCGCGACCTCAACGTCGAGATCGCGAAGGTCCTGGCCGACCACGACTGCTGGATCCTCTCGGACGAGGTCTACTCCGAGATGCTCTGGGGCGGAGCCGAGCACGACACGATCGCCGCGCACGAGGGCCTGCTCGACCGCACGATCCTGCTCGACGGCTTCTCGAAGACGTTCGCGATGACGGGCTGGCGCCTCGGCTACGCCGTGCTGCCGGAGCCGCTGCGCGAGCCGATCACGCGCCTCATCATCAACTCCGTCTCGTGCACCGCGCCCGCCACGCAGCTGGCCGGCGTGGCCGCGCTGACGGGCCCCCGCGACGAGATCAACGCGATGATGGCCGAGTTCGATCGCCGCCGCATCGCGGTCGTCGAGGGCCTCAACTCGCTGCCGGGCGTCACCTGCCGCGATCCGAAGGGCGCGTTCTACGCGTTCCCGAACATCTCGGGCACCGGGCAGGACGCCAAGACGGTGGCCGACCGCCTGCTGCAGGAGTCGGGCGTCGCGGTCCTCAGCGGCACCGCCTTCGGCGAGCACGGCGAGGGCTACCTGCGGCTGTCGTACGCCAACAGCCTCGAGAACATCCAGGAGGCGATCGAGCTCATGCGCGGGAAGCTCGAGGAGATGGCCGCGTGAGCCAGCCGCGCATCGTGGTCACGCGCCGGATCCCCGAGCCGGCGCTCGAGCTCCTCCACGCGGCGGGCGACGTGTGGCTGTCGCCGCACGACCGCCCGCTGACGCGGGAGGAGCTGTTCGAGGCCGTGCAGGGCGCCGACGCGGTCGTCTGCCTGCTGCACGACCAGATCGACGACGCCGTGCTCGACGCGGCTGGCCCGCAGCTGAAGGTCATCGCGAACGTCGCAGTGGGCTACAACAACGTGGACACGGACGCGATCGCCCAGCGCGGATCCGTCTGGTTCACCAACACGCCGGCCGTGCTGACCGAGGCGACCGCGGACATCGCGATGTCGCTGATCCTGATGGCGACCCGGCGCCTCGGCGAGGGCGAGCGCGTGATCCGATCGCAGACGCCATGGGTGTGGAGCATGTTCTACATGCTCGGCACGGGCATCCAGGGCAAGACGCTCGGCATCGTCGGCCTCGGCCTGATCGGCCAGGCCACGGCCCGCCGGGCGAAGGCGTTCGGGATGGACGTCATCTACTCCGGCCGCCGCCAGGCGGACCCCGCGGTCGAGCGGGAGCTCGGCGCGCGCTACGTGTCGTTCGACGAGCTGCTCGAGACGGCGGACGTCGTGTCGCTGCACTGCCCGCTCAACGCGGAGACGCACCACCTGATCGACGCTGCCCGGCTCAAGCAGATGCGCTCCGACGCGTTCCTGATCAACACGACCCGCGGCCCCGTCGTCGACGAGGCCGCGCTGGTGGACGCGCTGCGCAGCGGTGAGATCGCGGGCGCCGGCCTCGACGTGTTCGAGGAGGAGCCGACGGTCCACCCCGGCCTGCTCGACCTCGAGAACGCCGTGCTGATCCCGCACCTCGGGTCCGCGACGATCGAGACCCGCACCGCCATGGGCGTCCTCGCCGCCGAGAACGCGATCGCGGTGCTGCGCGGCGAGACGCCGCCGACGCCGGTCGTCCGCGTCAGCTGATCCGCGCGGACTCCCCGCCCCGCTGCGTCGGGCCGGGGAGTCCCCGTTCGGCCGCGGTGCCTACAGGTCGAGATGCCGGCGGCCGATCCCGATCGGGATCAGCGCGAGCAGCGTGATGCCCGCCGCGGCGAGGAACGGCCACGCGGCGGCCACCGTCGCGGCCTCGCGGATCGCCAGGACGAGGCGATCGCGGAGGTCCTGCCATGCGGCCGCCTCCGCCGGATCGGCGGGAGCGCTGCCGAAGACGTCGTCGAGCGACGGGATGCGGCCATTCGCCTCGGCGACGACGCCGCCGAGGCGGCCGGCGAGGATGACGCGGGTGGAGAGCGGCAGATCGGCGTCGAGCAGCAGCGCGACGCCCTGGCGCTCGACCTTCGCCTGCTGCACCCCGAGCTGATGCGTGAAGAGCGGCGTCAGCGCGACGATGCCGATGACGAGGCCGACGTGGCGGGCGGCGAGCGTCCAGCCGCCGTGGACGGCCTGCGGCGAGCGGCCATGCAGGGCGGCATCCGTGAGCGCCTCGATCGTCATGCCGAGGCCGAGGCCGATCGCGATCTGCGGCGGGATCGTCCACCACCACTCCGGCGCCGGCAGCAGCGCCAGCCCCGCCAGCCCGGCGGCGAGCAGCAGCGTGCCGGCTGCCGCGCGCGCGGGCAGCGACCCGACACCGCCGACCAGCTTCGCGCCGACGACGGCGGCGACGGGCATCACCGACACGACGAGCGCGGTGGCGATCGGCGTCATCTGCCAGCCCTCGATCAGCAGGAGGACGATGAGGAACAGGGCGGCGGTGAGTCCGGCGCTGAGCAGCACGAGAGCGGCGTTGGCGGCGAGGTGCGGTCGGCCCGCCGGCAGGGGTGCGCCGTGGGCGCGCACGCGGAGCGTCGGCAGGGCGAGCAGGATCGCGGGGACCTGCACGAAGAAGATCGCCTCCCACGAGATCAGCTGCGTGAGGATGCCGCCGAGCGCCGGGCCGCAGGCCGCGCCGAGGGCGCCCGCGGTGGCCCAGACGACGGCGGCCCGGCGCTCGGAGCCCGTCACGAGCGGCAGGATCTCGAGCGCCGCCGTGACGGCCAGCGCGCCGCCGACCGCCTGCACCGCGCGGGCGACGAGGAGCACCTCGAACGAGGGGGCGAGCGCGCAGGAGAGCGAGGCGGCCGCGAACACCGCCATGCCGACGAACAGGAGGACACCCGGCGCGCGCTTGCGGACGAGGAAGGCGACCGGCACCGCGACGAGCGCCATCACGACGTTGAACCCGGTCAGCACCCACGAGACCTCGCCGATCGTCGTGCCGTAGCGGGCGAGGATGTCCGGCAGGGCCAGGACGACGATCGAGGCGTCGCTGAGGACGAGCCCGACGGCGAGCGCCAGGCACCACGTGACGAGCCGGTTGCCGCCGCGCACCGGCGGTCCCGGGAGGGCGCGCTCGGCGGGCAGTGCGCCGTCGCCGAACGGGACGGGCAGGGTGTCGCGGTCGTCCGGCATCCCCGCGGAGTGTAGGCGCGCCGGCTCAGCCGGCCAGGTCGCGCAGCAGGTCCACGATCCCGGTCGTCCCCTCGACGACGACGTCGGCCGCGGCGATGAGCTCCGGCGGCGCCTCGTCCGAGGCCACCGCGACGCGGACGTCCACGGCGGCGAAGCCGTCCAGATCCGTGCGGTCGTCACCGGCGTAGAGCGAGCGCGCCGCCGGATGGCGGCGCAGCAGCTCGCGGATCGCCGTGCCCTTGTCGGCGTCGACGGGCGCCCGTGCCTCGAGCGACATGCGCCCCCACCGCCAGGCGAGGCCGGCGGCCTCGCAGACGGGCACACCATCGCACTCGAGCGCCGCGCGCGCGGCGTCCGGATCGGGCGCCTCCCGCACGTGCACGGTCAGGGTCGCGCCCTTGCGCTCGACCCAGGCGCCGACCCGGGCGGCGATCGGCTCGAGCGCGTCGGCGGCGGCGGCGACCGTCGCGAGGTGGGCGGCGACACCCGGCGCCCAGCGGTCGCCGTCATCGTCGAGGAACTCGAGGCCGTGGTTGCCGGCGATGCGCACGCCCGCGACGGGGACGAGCCGGGCGACGTCGGCGGCGGCGCGTCCCGAGACCAGGCCGATCAGGGAGCAGCGCTCGACGAGGCGCCCGAGGAGGGCGAGCGTGTCCGGTGGCACGACAGCGAGGTCGGGGTGCGCGACGATCGGGGCCAGCGTGCCGTCCACGTCCAGCAGGACCGCGCTCGTCCCCGGATCGTCGCGGAACGGAGCGAGGGGATCGCCAGCCACTGGGGGATACGATAGACCCGTGGACGAAACCGGACTGTCCCGCGCCGCCGGCGTCGCGCCGTACGTGGCGATCGGGATCGTGTCGGGCCTGTTCGCGGCGCTGTTCGGCATCGGCGGCGGCATCATCATCGTCCCGCTGCTCATGCTGATCTCGCGGATGCCGCCGCGGATGGCCGCCGCGACATCGCTCGCGACGCTGATCCTGACGTCCCTGATCGGCGTCGTCCGCTACGCCGGCACCGGGCACGTCGACTGGACCGCCGCCGCCGCGATCGGCGTGCCGGCCATCCTCGGCGTGCTCATCGGGATCCGCTTCCAGCGCCGGCTGCCGGCGGACTGGCTCGTCCTCGGGTTCGGGATCTTCGTGATCGTCCTCGGCCTCAAGCTCGTGCTGGAGATCGACCTCTGATGGACCTCGAGCTCACCACGCTCATCATCGGCATCGCCGCCGGCATCGGCGCGGGCGTGCTGGCCGGCCTGTTCGGCGTCGGCGGCGGGATCGTCTTCGTGCCGACCCTCGCGCTCCTCTTCTCGTTCGACCAGCTCGACGCGCAGGCGACGTCACTCGCCGCGATCATCCCCGTCGCGATCATCGGCGCCTGGCGGCAGAGCGGCGAGGACCTCGTCAACTGGCGCGCGGCCGCCATCATGGGCGCCGGGGCGGCACTGGGCGTGCTGGTCGGCGCGGAGATCGCGATCCGCATCCCCGACGAGCGGCTGTCCCAGGTCTTCGGCGTCGTGCTCCTGCTCGTCGGCGGCGACATGGTCATCCGCGCGACGCGCCGGCTGCGCAAGCAGGCCTAGCGTCCGAGCTGCCGATCGGCGTCGGCCTTGATGGCCTCGACGATGGCCGGATCCCGCAGCGTGGTCGCATCGCCGAGCTCCCGGCCCTCGGCGATGTCCTTGAGGAGGCGGCGCATGATCTTGCCGGACCGCGTCTTGGGCAGATCGGGCGCGAACAGGAGCAGCGACGGCTTCGCGAACTTGCCGATGTCGACGACGACGTGGTTCACGAGGTCCGCGCGCAGCTCCTCGGTCGGATCGACGCCGTCGCGGACGATGACGAAGGCGGCGATGTGCTCGCCCTTGATCTCGTCGTGCGCGCCGATCGCGGCCGCCTCGGCGACCGCGGGGTGGCCGACGAGCGAGGACTCGATCTCCGTCGTCGAGATGCGGTGGCCGGCGACGTTGATGACGTCGTCGACGCGACCGAGCAGCCAGTAGTCGCCGTCCGCGTCGGTGCGGGCGCCGTCACCCGTGAAGTACACGCGATTGCCGAAGCGGCTCCAGTAGGTGTCGATGTAGCGCTGGTCGTCGCCCCAGATCGTGCGGAGCATCGACGGCCACGGGCGCTGGAGCGTGAGGTACCCGCCCGCGCCCCGCTCCACCGGTTGGCCCTGCTCGTCGACGATCACCGGCTGCATGCCGGGCAGCGGACCGATGGCCGACCCCGGCTTGGTCGTCGACAGACCGGGCAGCGGCGACAGCACGATGGACCCGGTCTCCGTCTGCCACCACGTGTCGACGATCGGGCAGCGACCGCCGCCGACGTGCTCGTGGTACCAGATCCAGGCCTCCGGGTTGATCGGCTCGCCGACCGTCCCGAGCAGGCGCAGCGACGAGGTGTCGTACTTGTGGACCGCCTCCTCGCCCGCCTTGATGAGCGCGCGGATCGCGGTCGGCGCCGTGTAGTAGATCGACACCTTGTGGCGGTCGACGATCTCCCAGTGGCGCTCCCAGGTGGGGTGCTCCGGGGTGCCCTCGTAGAGCACGCTGGTCGTGTGGTTCGCGAGCGGTCCGTAGACGACGTACGTGTGGCCGGTGACCCAACCGCAGTCGGCGGTGCACCAGTAGACGTCGTCGCCCTTGATGTCGAAGACCCACTGGTGCGACATGATCGCGCCCAGCAGGTAGCCGCCCGAGGTGTGGACGATCCCCTTCGGCTTCGCGGTCGTGCCCGAGGTGTAGAGCATGAAGAGCACGTCCTCGGCGTTCATGTGCTCCGGCGGGCAGTGCGGGTCGGCGGACGCCAGCGCGTCGTGCCACCAGGTGTCGCGCGGATGCCACGCGATGTCCTGCTCGGTGCGGCGCACGACGAGCACGTGCTCGACGGTCGGGCAGCGGTCGACGGCCTCGTCGGCGATGTCCTTCAGCGGGATCGTCTGCCCGCGGCGCCACGCGCCGTCGCCGGTGATGACGAGCTTGCACGAGGCGTCCTGGATGCGGTCCGCGAGCGCGGTGGCCGAGAAGCCGCCGAACACGACCGAGTGGATGGCGCCGATGCGGGCGCACGCGAGCATGGCGATCGGGAGCTCGGGCACCATGCCCAGGTAGATCGCGACGCGATCGCCCTTGGCGACGCCGTGCGCCTTGAGCGCGCTCGCCGCGCGCTCGACGTCGGCCAGGAGCTCGGCGTACGAGATGACGCGCTCCTCCCCGGCGGGCTCGCCGATCCAGGTGAAGGCGACCTTGTCGCCGCCGCCGCCCTCGACGTGGCGGTCGAGGCAGTTGTAGGAGAGGTTGAGGACGCCGTCCGCGAACCAGCGGAAGAACGGCGGGTTGCCGTCGTCGAGCGATTCGGTCGGCTCGGTGAACCAGGTGATCTGCTCGCGCGCGTGCTTCAGCCAGAAGCCGGCGGGGTCGGCCTCAGCCTCCTCCCAGATGCCGCAGTCGCGGATCCGGGCGTGCGCGGCGAAGTCGGCGGGCGGCGGCACCCGCCGGTCCTCCTGGAGATGGGCTTCGATCGCATCGGCCATGGGTCCTCCCGTCCTCTGGCCGGAAGGCTAACGCCGGAACGCCGATCTGGCGACCGCCTCCGCCCGCGTCACCGCCTCCTCACCCGCCAGTGGCCGACGCGTTGTACCGTTTCCCTGTGCGCGTGCGACGAGGCATCTCCGCGGCCGTCCTCATGACGGCGGCTCTCTGCGCGCTCGCCGTGGGGTTCGGCGCCACCGCCGCCGAGGCGCCCGGAACGGCGCCGGACGGCCGTGCGGGCGCGTTCGCGATCCAGATCCGCATCCCGGGACTGGCGCCGATCACGCACGCACCGGTGCTGACGCGCGGCGGGTCGGCGAACGCCGGTGGCGGCTTCGCAACCCAGCCCGACCCGGCGATCGCATCGCTCCTCGGGTCCGATGCGTCGACCGGCGTCACGACCACGGCGGACGGGGCGCGCGGCGACGCGACGACCCGCGCGGCCGGGGTCACCCTGCTCGACGGGCTGATCACCGCCGAGTCCGTGTCCACCCAGGCCGCGGCCGGTGCGACGGCCTCGGGGCAGGCCGCGAGCGGGCTGCGCAGCGAGGTCGTGAACCTCGTCGTCGGCGGCCAGCCGATCGAGGCCACGCCGAACCGGATCGTCGCGATCGCGGGCGTAGGCGACCTCGTCGTGCGCGAGGAGGTCGACGCCGTCCGCGGACCGCACGCGGCGCGGACGTTCGCGATCGCCCTCCACCTGCGCATCCGCCAGGACTACCGCGGGCTGCCGGCGGGGACGGAGATCCTGGTGGGCTACGCCGACGCGGGCGCCGCCGTGCCCGACCCGACGTCGACGGACGCCGCGATCGCCGATCCGCTCGCGGTCCCCGCGACCACCGCACCGGCTCCCCTTGCCGGCGACGTGGGCAGCGGGAGCGGCATCGACACCGCGGCACCGGCCGGGACCGAGTCGAACCCGCCCGTGCCCGCCGATCGGCAGGAGCAGCTCCTCAGCGGGGGCTACATGTTCCCGGTGCTCGGGGCGACGTCCCGCGACTTCTCCGACGACTGGGGCGCACCGCGCGCGACGACCGGCTCGCATCAGGGCATCGACGTCTTCGCCGCCAGCGGCACGCCGCTGCTCGCCGTGCAGGACGGCACGGTCTACCGCGTCGGCTGGAACACGCTGGGCGGTCGCCGCCTGTGGCTCGCCGACAAGTACGGCAACCACTTCTACTACGCGCACCTGGCCGGCTTCTCGCCCCTGGCGCGCGAGGGGGCGACCGTGCAGCGCGGCGACGTCCTCGGCTTCGTCGGGACGAGCGGAGACGCGCAGGGCACGCCGCCCCACCTGCACTTCCAGATCCACCCCGGCGGCCAATGGTCGGTGCGCCCGTATGCCTTCCTGATGACCTGGCTGACCGGCGTCCGCCAGCCCCTCGACGTCCCCACCGCGGTGGCCCCGGATCCGGCCGGGGCGCCGACGACGACCGCGCCCACCCCGAAGCCCAAGCCCAAGCCGAAGCCCCCGGTCACCGCGCCGTTCGAGACGCTGCCGATCGAGACCGCGCCCGCCCCGCCGCCGGCCACGACCGCCCCCGCCCCGCCGCCGGCCACGACCGCCCCCGCCCTGCCGCCGGCCACGACCGCCCCCGCGCCCCCGACGACGACGGAGACGCCGGCCACCACGGACACGACGACCACGCCCGCGGGATCGACTGCCATCACCGGCACCGGCACCGCGTTCACGGGCTAGGGACGGTCGTGGACCTCGAAGCCGCCCTCGCGGTGCTGGATGCGCACGACGCCCCGGCGTATCGCATCGCGCAGATGCGCCAGGCCGTGACGCGGGACCTGATCGACTCGTGGGACGAGGCCTCCACGCTGCCGAAGGCCCTGCGCACCGCGCTCGGCGAGGCGGCGCCGGTCCGCGAGCTGGTGCTCGACGAGGTCCAGCGCAGCCAGGACGGGACGGTCAAGGCGCGCTTCCGCACCGCGGACGGGTTTCCGATCGAGACGGTGCTGATGCGACACGGCGACCGCCACGCCGTCTGCCTGTCCTCCCAGTCGGGCTGCGCGCTGGCGTGCTCCTTCTGCGCGACGGGCGCGATGGGCTTCGGCCGGTCGCTGCGCCGCGGCGAGATCCTCGAGCAGCTCCTGTGGGCGGCCCGCGAGGCGCGCGAGCGCGATGCCCGCATCCGCAACGTCGTGATGATGGGGATGGGCGAGCCGCTGCAGAACTACGACGAGGTGCTGTCGTTCTGCCGCCTCGCCAACGATCCCGACGGGTTCGGGCTCGGTGCCCGGTCGATCGCGATCTCCACCGCCGGCTGGATCCCCGGCATCGACCAGCTGGCCGAGGAGCCGCTCCAGGTGAAGCTCGCGATCTCGCTGCACGCACCGGACGACGTCCTGCGCGACCAGCTGATGCCGGTCAACCGCCGCTACCCCCTGGCCCAGCTGATGGCTGCGCTGCAGCGGTACCGCGAGGCGACCCGCCGCCGCATCTACATCGAGTACCTGCTCCTCCACGAGGTCAACGACCGCGTGGAGCAGGCCGAGCGCCTCGCCGACCTCCTCCACGATGCGCTCCCCGGCGGGGCCCACGTGAATTGCATCTGGTACAACCCGACCGGCTCGGACCTCCAGGCCTCCGCCGCCGGGCGGGTGGAGCGATTCCGCGCGGTGCTGGACAAGCGCCGCATCCCCCAGACGCTGCGCCGGTCCAAGGGCGCGGACATCGACGCGGCGTGCGGCCAGCTCGCGGCCCGCGGCACCGACGTGGCCGCCCAGCGCCGCGCCGCCCGGGAGCGCGGGTGAGCTGGGATCCCGTCCGCTGGGCGGCGACGACCGGCGTCGAGGCGGGCCCGACCGGTCCGCCGCCTCCGGCCATCCCGGTGCCGCAGGGCGGCGTCATCGCCATCGACCGCGACGCCTGGCTGGCGCTGGTCCAGCCGACGGCCGCGCTCGCGACCGCGGAGCTCGAGCTGCGCGCCGCCGGCTGGACCCTCGGCCCGCTTCCGGAGGGCGCCGAGACGATGGCGGTGGTGACGGCCGTGTCGACCGATGCCCCCACCCTCGCGGGTGCCGGCGCCGGGTTCCTCGGCCGCCGCTTCGACGAGTCCTCGCAGGGGATTCGCCTGCGCATCCGGCCGATCCCCGCGGCGCAGTCCGGCTGCGCCGTGCTCGTGCCGGGGTTCCGCGCCGCGCTCGACGGGCTCCGGCTCCTCGCGCAGTCCAACCGGCTGCCGGCCGAGGCGATCGCGTTCGACCGGGCGGCCGCCGGACTCTGGCTGGACGCGGCGGAGGTGGGCCCGCAGACGTCCGGACTGCTCCGCGCCGACGACGCCCTGATCATGCTCGTCGGCCAGGGCGACAGCGGCCGGGTCGCGGAGCAGGTCGCCGCGAGCGCGATGGCGCTCGCCGAGCTGGGCGCGGAGACGCTCGGGCAGGAGGTCGCACAGGCCTGGGCGGCCACGCGCGATCGCGTCGTGGCCGCCGCGCCGGCGCTGCTCGCCGCGGGGTGGCTCCTCGAGCGGCGCGAGGCGCGCCGTCCGTGGGGCGACGCCGGCGTCGACGTCGGCCAGGCCGACGGCTGGGTCGGCCTCGAGGCGACGGGCGCCGACGCCCACTCCGTGCTGCTGCGCGCCCGGCGCCTGTCGGCCGCGGGCTGATGCAGCGCGATTGACGGGACATGCCGATCTTCGAGCGCTCCATCGCGATCGACGCCCCGATCGAGGACGTCTACGCCTTCCATCTCGACACCCGCAACGCCGCGCGCATCGCCTCCGACGGCCAGGAGATCGTCTCCGTCGAGGGTGAGTTCCCGCTGGTGCAGGGCGCCGAGGTCGTGCTGAAGGTCAAGCAACGCCCGCTGCCGGCGACCCAGACGTGGCGCGTGCGCGTGACCGAGGTGGTCGAGCCGACGCTGGTCGTCGATGAGCTGATCAAGGGGCCGTTCGCGATGTTCCGTCACGAACACCGCTTCGCCCCCGGGTCCGACGGCGGGACCGTGCTGACGGACCGCATCCAGTGGGAGCTCCCGGGCGGCCCGGCGGGCCGGCTCGCGGCGCCGATCGCGGCGAAGCTGCTCGAGAAGTCGTTCGCCGAGCGCCAGGCGACGACCAAGCGCATCCTCGAGGAGGATGCGCGCTCGTCCGGCTAGTCCACGAGGCCCTTCAGCACCGGCGCGCGCAGGCGGCCCGAGCCCCGCGTGCGCTCGAGGAACTCGACGTCGACGTCGACCGCGGGCTCCGTGAACGTCGCGCCCTTGGCCTGTGCGAGCTCGGGGATGACCGGCCCATCGCGAACCAGCGGCGCGAGTCGCGCGCGTAATCGCGCGACGAGCGGCCCCGACAGGCCGCTGCCCACCTGACCGACCCACCGCCAGCCGCCGTCACGCCGCTCGACCAGGAGGAGCGAGCCGATCGAGCCGCCGTCGCGGGCCGGCGTCCACCCCGCGACGGCGAAGCGCTCGCGCTCGGTGAAGCGCACCTTGCGCCAATCGCCCGACCGTCGGCCGGGCCGGTACGGCGAGCCCGCCCGCTTGGCCATGACGCCCTCGAGGCCGAGGGCCCGCGCGGCCTCGGCCAACGCGGTACCGCGCCCGCGCACCTGGAGCACCCGCTGGAGCGCGGGCCCGTCGCGGACGATGCGGTCGAGCACCGCGCGTCGCTCCTCGAGCGGTCGGTCGACGAGATCCTCGCCGTCCGTCCGCAGGACGTCGAAGGCCACGAGGGCGACTGGCGTCCGCGCCGTCGCGGCGGCACCGGGTCGGCGCAGGTGCATGCGGGACTGCAGCGCCTCGAACGAGTGCCCGCCCGTCTCGTCGTACGCGACGATCTCGCCGTCCAACAGCGCATCGGCCGCGGCTATCCCGTCCGCGATGCCGGCGAGTTCCGGGTAGGTGCCGCTGACGTCGCGCCCCGTGCGCGTGCGCAGCACGGCGGCGCCGGCGCGCACGTCGACCAGGACGCGGATGCCGTCGAGCTTCGGCTCGAACCACCAGCCGTCGTCGTCGAACGGCGCCGGGGCGCGCTCGGCGAGCATCGGCCGGACGTCACTCACCGGGCGGCGGCGAGGACGGACACGAGGGCCGGCCCGATGTCCTGCGGCTGCTCCCGCACGGGCCCGAAGAGGTCGCCGTACCGGTCGATCCGCTTCCAGATGGATTCGATCGTGAAGTCGGACGGGTGCAGCCCCCGCTCGACCTCGCCCCAGGTGACCGGCGTCGACACCGTCGCCTGCGGCTCCGGCCGGACGGAATAGACGGCCGCGATGTTGGCCCCGGCGCGATTCATGTTGTGGTCGATGAACACCTTGCCCGTACGCTCCGACACCCGCCAGCGCATCGTCACCCGCCCGGGATCCGCGGCGAGGATCATCCGGCCGATCGCCTCGACGAAGGCGCGCGTGTCGTCGAAGGACCAGCGCGGCTCGATCGGGACGAAGATCTGCATCCCCGTCGCACCGCTCGTCTTCGGATACGCCTCGAGCCCCAGCGGGACCAGCGCGGCGCGGACGTGGAGCGCGACGGCCAGCACGTCCTCGAACGGACCGAACGGATCGAGGTCGAAGAACAGGTAGTCCGGCGTGTCGACGCGGCCGCAGCGCGCGTGCAGCGGATGCATCTCGATGCAGCCGAGGTTCGCGGCGAAGAGCAGCGACGCGCGGTCGTCGACGGTGAGGAAGGGGATGTCGCGGCCGTCGCTGCGCGGCACGTCGCATCGCCGGACCCACGGCGGCGTCTCGCGCGGTGCGGCCTTCTCGAAGAAGAAGGGCCCCGCGAGGCCCTCGGGCATGCGCCGCATGGTCAGCGGCCGCCGGCGGAGGTGCGGCACGATCAGCCGCGCGGCATTCCAGTAGTACGCGAGCAGGTCGCCCTTGGTGTAGCCCTCCTCCGGCCAGAGGACCCGGTCGAGGTTGGTCAGCCGCACCTGATGCCCATCGCTCTCCACCACCCACGCGTCGCCGCTGCGCTCTGCGGGCAGCGGCTCGGGCAGGCGGGCGGTGAAGGGGCGCGGAGCGCGGCGGGCGCGACGACGGTGCATGGTCCGGGGATTCCCCGTGCGCGGATCGGGGTAACCCGTCTCCACGAAAGGAGGCTCCATGCCACCCCGCACGATGTGGCGCGGCGCGATCTCGTTCGGCCTCGTCACCATCCCGGTGCGCGTGACGCCCGCGACGGAGGAGCGCTCGCTGCACTTCAACCAGCTGCACGACGAGGACCACGGTCGCATCCGCTACAAGCGGGTGTGCTCGATCGACGGCGAGGAGGTCCCGTACGACCACATCGTCAAGGGCTACGAGGTGGAGAAGGACCGCTTCGTGGTCGTCAGCGATGAGGACCTCGACGCGGTGCCCGTGCCCTCCAGCCGCACGATCGACATCCACCAGTTCGTCGACATCGACGAGATCGACCCGATGCTCTTCAAGAAGCCGTACTACCTGGTGCCGGACGAGACGGGCGCGCGGGCGTACGCGCTGCTGCGGGACGCACTGGCCGGCGAGCGGCGGGTCGGGGTCGCCAAGGTCGCGTTCCGGGAGAAGGAGCACCTCGCCGCGCTCCGCTGCGCGCATGACGTGCTGGTGCTGGAGACCATGTACTGGCCGGACGAGGTGCGCGCAGCCGACGTCCCCGCCGCCGATGGCGCACCGCGGAAGCAGGAGATGCAGATGGCCAAGACGCTGATCGACCAGCTGACGCAGCCCTGGGACCCGACGGCGTACCGGGACGAGTACCGCGAGGCCGTCCTCGAGGTGATCGAGCGCAAGGCGGCCGGCGAGGCGGTCGAGGTGCAGCCGGTCGGCGAGCCGGCGCCCGTCGTGGACCTGATGGCGGCGCTGCGCGCGTCGGTCGAGAAGACGGAGGGCGAGCGCCCGCGGCGCAGGCGCCGCCCGAAGGCCGCCTAGTCGAGGAAGTCGAGCCGGACCGGGCCCGGCAGGAGCCCGGCCTCCGCGCCGCGCTGGAGCAGCGCGGCCACGGCCTCGCGGCCGCGGTCGCCGTAGTCCAGCGTGAGGTCGTTCACGTACATCGCCACGAACCGGTCGTTGAGGTCGGGCGCGATGCCGCGACCGTACGCGATGGCGTAGGCGAGGGCCTCGTCCCGGTGCTCGAGTCCGACGCGCACCGCTTCGCGGAGCACGGCCGACAGGTCGGCGGCACGGTCGTCCGGCACGTCCCGCCGCATGGCGACGGCGCCGAGCGGCAACGGCAGGCCCGTCTCGCCCGTCCACCACGCGCCGAGGTCGAGGACCTTGGCGAAGCCGTGCTGCTCCCAGTTCAGCTGGCCCTCGTGGATCACCACGCCCGCGCGCACGTCGCCCGACGCGACGGCGTCCATGATGCGCTCGAAGTCCATCTGCACCGGCTCGAACGCCGGCAGCGCGAGCCGCGACGTCAGGAACGCCGTGGTCCGCGTGCCGGGGACCGCCACCCGTGCGCCCGCGAGGTCCGCGGGAGCGATCCGCTCCTGCGCGATGACCACGGGACCGTAGCCCTCGCCGAGCGATGCGCCGTGGCCGAGCAGTCGGTACGCGTCCTGCACGCCGGGGTACGCGGCGACGGACATGGCGGTCGCCTCGAGGCGCCCCTCCCCCGCCCACGTGTTGAGCGTCTGGATGTCCGCCGGCACGAGCTCGATGTCGAATCCGCGCAGGTCGAGCGCCCGCTCGGCGATCGCCCAGACCATGAAGGCGTCGTCGGGGTCAGGACTGTGGCCGACACGGACGTGCATGTGGCGCAGGGTATCGGGTTGTGGCGTGGCACGAAGGGGTCAGACCGATATGCGACACGTCGTCCGGCCGACGCGGACGACATTCGCCGATGTCGTGTCGCATATCGGT
>JAUMCA010000142.1:0-12492 GCA_032119475.1 Thermoleophilia bacterium
GCGCACCGCGTTCGAGGAGGCGCCCGGCCGGACTCGCGATGCCCTCGGCGCGGAGGTGACCACCGTCGACGATACGCCGCCGCCCCCGGCCCCCGGTCCGGGCGCGCGCGTTCGCTGGAGCCGGATGACGGGTTGATCAGGCCTCGCGCATCGCCGCGCGCTGGCGCTCCATCAGCGAGCACCAATCCCACTGGGCCCCGCCCATCGCTTCGACCTCGTCGAGCAGTCGCGCGATGATCGCCGTGACCGGCAGCTCGGCGTCCATGCGCTCGGCCTCGTCGAGGACGAGGCCCACGTCCTTGCGCATCAGCGTCGTCGAGAAGCCGTAGTCGTACGAGGCGTCGATCATCAGCTCGGCGCGGTTCTCCATCATCCACGACGTCGACGACCCCGTCAGCATGACCGCGAGGACCTTGCGGGGGTCGAGGCCGGCGTGCTCGGCGAAGGCCAGCCCCTCGGCGAGCGCCTGGCCCGTGCCGATGACGCAGATCTGGTTCGCCATCTTGGTCAGCTGCCCGGCGCCGGGAGGGCCGATCAGGTCCGCCCGTGCGGCGTAGGCGGCCACGACGCCGGCTGCGATCTCCCAGGCGGCGGGCTCGCCGCCCGCCATCACGGCGAGCCGTCCGTTCTCCGCGCCCACCGTGCCGCCGGAGACCGGGGCGTCGACGAAGTGGCACCCGATCGCCTCGGCCTCGGCGGCGAGGACGCGCGCGATCTCGGCCGAGGTGGTGGAGTGGTCGATCCAGACGGCGCCGTCGGCCAGATGGCCCTGTGCGGCGTCCCACACCTCGCGCAGCTGCGGATCGGCGGGCACGGACGAGCACACGACGGCGCAGCCCGCGACCGCCTCGGCGACGCTCGCCGCGGCCGTTCCCCGGCACTCGGCGGTCCAGCGCTCGGCGAGGCCCGGTGCGACGTCGACGACGCTGAGCTCGTGGCCGGCCTCGGCGAGGTGCCGGGCGAGATGCCAGCCCATCCGGCCGAGGCCGATGAAGGCGATCCTCATGCCGGGACCCCGGGGTTGCCGCGATCCTCGAGCGTGAAGCCCTTCGCGAGGCGCGCGTGCACCCGCGCCGAGGTGGCCATCGCCAGGATCAGCACCATCTCGCCGGCGCGCGGCGCGTCGGGCACGCCGACCTCGATCGCGTCGTAGTGGCTCCCGACGTACGACCACTCGAGGTGGGTGAGGGGGATGTCGATGCGCGCGCCGATCCCGCCGACCTTCTTCGTGGATGGCACGATCGACTGGCCCTTCCCGAGCGCGATGCGCATGCCGGAGCCGCCGGGGATGTGCCACATCGCGCCGTGCTCGATCTCGCCGCCGTCGCCGACGATGGCACCCTTGCCGTAGCCCTCGACCGCCGCCGCGTCGCCGCCGAGGTGCTGGATCAGGATCGTGCCGAGACGCTCGCCCAGCGCGCTCAGCTCGTCCATCGCCGGCTCGAGGTCCTCCACCCACGTACCGGCGTAGGGGTTCGTGACCACAGCCATGACCGCGCCCTTGCGGGCGGGCTCCGCCGGCGCGGGGCCGAAGTCGTGGTGGATCTCCTCCGTGACGGTGACGATCTTCCGGATCTCGAACAGCGCCATCGCGCCTCCTCTCCTCGCTGGTCGGCAGTCTACGGGCAACGGATCGGACGCTTCCGAACGCGCCGGGAGAGGGCATAGACTCTCCGGCATGGTCACGCGGATCGGCGCCGTCTGCGCGCGGCACAGGTGGATCGTGGTGATCGCGTGGATCCTCGCGCTGGCCGGGGTCGGCATCGGCGCCACGCTCGCCGGCGGGCACGCCAACGCGAACCTCACCGTCCCCGGGTCCGAGGCGCAGACGGGAGCCGACCTCGCCAACCGCGCCTTCCCGGCGGGCAAGGGGCTGTCCGGTCAGGTCGTGATCTACGGCGAGGCGGGCGCGGTCGACCGCCCGGAGGCCAAGCGGGTCATCGAGCGCGCCGTCCGGGAGCTGAAGACGCTGCCCGCCATGGGGTCCGTGTCGAGCCCGTACGCCCCGGGCGGCATGATCGCGAAGGATCGCTCGACCGCCGTCATCGGCATCACGTACGACCTCGGGATCGAGGAGGTGCGGCCGGAGACGTACGCGCACCTGCGCGCCGCCATGCGCCCCGTGGCCGAGTCCGCGGGGCTGCGGGTCGCGTACAGCGGCACGCCGGCCACGGAGGAGGAGAGCCAGGCGACGGACATCTCGGAGGGCATCGGCCTGATCGCCGCGATGATCATCCTGATCGTCGCGTTCGGCACCGTGCTGGCGATGGTCTCGCCGCTGCTCAGCGCGCTCGCGGGGCTCACCGCGGGCCTGCTGGTCGTCCAGTGGCTGTCGGCCGCCGTGTCGATCTCGTCGATCGCGCCGATCCTCGCCACGATGATCGGCCTCGGAGTCGGCATCGACTACGCCGTCTTCATCGTCAACCGACACCGCGAGAACCTGCGCCGCGGCATGGCGCCCGAGGAATCGATTCCCGTCGCCCTCGGCACGTCCGGTCGGGCCGTGCTGGTGGCGGGGCTGACCGTGGCCGTGGCGCTGCTCGGGCTCGCCGCCGCGCAGATCCCGCTTGTCACGATGCTGGGGGTCGCCGCGGCGATCGCGGTGCTCACGGCGATCCTGTCGGCCCTCACGCTCCAGCCGGCGCTGCTCGCGATCATGGGCACCCGTATCATCCGCAAGCGCGATCGCGAGCAGCCCACCGCCGCTTCGGACGACGAGATCGCGGGTGGGCTGTGGGGTCGCTGGGCGCGGATCGTCGGCTCGCATCCGATCCCGTTCCTCGTCCTCGCGCTCGCGATCCTCGCCGTGCTGACGATCCCGCTGGCGCAGATCCAGCTCGGTCAGGTCGACGCCGGCTCGGATCCGCCCGGCTCCACGACGCGCGTGGCCTACGACCAGATCGCGAAGGCGTTCGGCCCGGGCGTCAACGGCCCCGTCGAGGTCGTGCTGCACCCGTACGCCGACGCCAAGGGGGCCAAGGCGGTGGCCATCGCGCTCGGCCGCGACGCCGACGTGGCCGCTGTCGCGCCGCCGCTGATCAGCCCCAAGGAGCAGGTCACGCTGATCACGGTGACGCCGAAGTCGTCACCGACCTCCGAGGACACGCAGCAGCTCGTCGACCGCATTCCGGCCGACGTCCGCGCGGCTGCCGGCGACGACGTACGCGTCTACGCGACGGGCATCACCGCCGGCCTGCTCGGGCTGTCCGACCGCATCGGCGAGCGCCTGCCGATCTTCATCGGCGCGGTGATCCTCGTGTCGTTCCTGCTCCTGCTCGTGGAGTTCCGGTCGGTTCTCGTGCCGCTCAAGGCCGCGATCATGAACGTCCTGTCGATCGGGGCCGCCTACGGCGCCATCGTCGCGATCTTCCAGTGGGGATGGGGGGCGGGGCTGATCGGCGTGCCCGAGGCGGTCCAGATCGAGGCCTACGTGCCGATGATGATGTTCGCGATCCTCTTCGGATTGTCGATGGACTACGAGGTGTTCCTGATCAGCCGGATCCGGGAGGAGCACCTGCGCGGCGCGACGACGCTGCGCAGCGTCGAGGTCGGCCTATCGCACACCGCGCGCGTGATCACCGCCGCGGCGCTGATCATGATCACCGTGTTCCTGTCGTTCGTCCTGATGGACGACGTCGTGGTGAAGATGTTCGGCATCGGCCTCGCCACGGCCGTCCTCGTCGACGCCACCATCGTGCGCCTGATGCTCGTGCCGAGCACGATGGTCCTGCTCGGCGAGGCGAACTGGTGGCTGCCGAATTTCCTGCGGCGGGCGCTGCCGGGGTCGTGAGGCTCGGAGGGGTGTCGCGAAGGGGTCAGACCGAAATGCGACACGCACAGCCGATTACGAAACCACGGGCCCGGACGCGTGTCGCATTTCGGTCTGACCCCTTCGCGACACCCCTCCGAGCCTCACGACCCCCGCATCACCCGTTGATGCGCCGGTGCTGCTCCGCGATCGCCTCGAGCATGCCGTCGTAGGCGTCGGCGAACTGCTTGACGCCCTCGTCCTCGAGCTGCGTCGTGACCGCGGCGAAGTCGACGCCGGCGTCGGCGATGCCCTGCATCACGGCGCGCGCCTCGTCGAGGCCCTCGCGGATCGTGTCGCCGGGGGTGCCGTCGGTGCGGAAGGCGTCGAGCGTCGCGTCGGGGACGGTGTTGACCGTGTCCGGGCCGATCAGCGGATCGACGTACATCGTCGGCGAGTAGTCCGGGTTCTTCGTGCTCGTCGACGCCCACAGCGGGCGCTGGCGGTGCGCACCCGCCGCCTCGAGGGGCTGCCACGCGTCGCCGCCGAAGACGGCCTCGTAGACGTCGGCGTACGCGATCTTGGCGTTCGCGACCGCGGCCTTCCCGCGCAGGGCGGAGTCCTCGGGCAGCGCGGCGTCGACCTTCGTGTCGATCCGGGAGACGAAGAAGGACGCGACCGAGCGGATGTCGCCGAGCGGGTGCCCGGCGGCGTGGCGCTCGGCCATGCCCGCGACGTACGCCTCGGCGATCGCGCGGTACCGCTCGACGGAGAAGAGCAGCGTCACGTTGATCGAGATGCCGGCCGCCGTCAGCTCGCGGAACGACGCGATGCCGGCCTCCGTGCCCGGGACCTTGACCATCACGTTCGGACGGTCGACGCGATCGTGCAGCGCCTTCGCCCGCGCCACGGTACCGGGCGCGTCGAAGGCGAGATCGGCCTCGACCTCGATCGAGATGTAGCCGTCCGCGCCGCCCGTGCGGTCCCAGACGGGCCGCATGACGTCGCACGCCTGCTGGATGTCCTCGATCCACAGCGGCTCGAAGATGTCGGCCGGGGTGGCGGAGGCGGGGAAGGCCCCGATCGCGTCGTCGTAGAGGCCGGACTCCATCACGGCCTTCGCGAAGATCGAGGGATTCGAGGTCCCGCCGGTGACGCCATCCTCCGCCATGATCCGCGCGAGCAGGCCCGATTCCACGGCCGGACGGGCGACGTTGTCGTACCAGACGCTCTGTCCGTACCTGCCGACTTCCAGCCACTTGCTCGCCACGGTTCCTCCGCTGTCGCCTTTGGCCGTAGTCTACGCGGCACGTGGAAGACGCTCCCCGCTCGAGCCGCCAGCCGCTGGCGTACGTCGACGTCGCCGAGGCGCTGTGCGCCCGCCCGCACTGGGCGCTGGTGGACAGGCGCCTCGTGCGCACGGCCGACTGCGGCGATTGGGACGCGGCGTACGCGGCGGTCCGGCGCATCGCCGCCGAGGCCGAGCGCCTCGACCACCATCCCGACTGGTCGCAGCAGGGCGGCGTGCTGCGCATCGCGATCCGCACGCACCGGCCGGCCGGTATCTCCGCCCTCGACCTGGCGCTCGCCGACGCCGTCGACGTGATCCTGGGGGACGACGGGTGAGCCGCGTGGTGATCCTCGATCCGCTGTGGCCGCTCGACCGCACCGCCGGCGCGCTGGACGGGCTCGAGATCGGTCTCGAAGTCGCCGACCGCGCCGCCGGCGAGGATGTCGTGGCGGTGCTGGTGGCGCCGGAGCAGACGATCGGCGCCGACCTCCTCGACGCCTGCCCGCACCTGCGCATGGCCGGCACGTGCTCGACCGGCTACGACAACCTCGACGTCGACGCGCTGACCGCCGCCGGCGTCCGCTGCGTGCACGTGGGCGGCTACTGCGACGAGGAGGTCGCCGACCACACCATCGCGCTCGCGATGGCGCTCCTGCGCGCGGTGCCGCAGCTCGACGCGCACGTCCGCGAGGGCGGCTGGTGGCCGTTCCCGCGGGCGCCGCGGCGGATCGCCGGCAGCCTGCTCGGCGTGATCGGGTTCGGCCGGATCGGTCGGCTGGTCGCCGCGCGCGGCCTCGCCGTCGGCCTGCGCGTGTGCGCCACCGACGCGCATGTCGATCCGGCGGCCATCGCCGCCGCGGGCGTGGAGCCGGTCGCGCTCGACGCGCTGCTCGCCACCAGCGATGTCGTGACGCTGCACGCGCCGCTCCTGCCCGAGACGCAGCACCTGATCGACGCGGCGGCGCTCGCCCGCATGCGCGACGACGCGTACCTCGTCAACTGCGCCCGTGCCGGGCTCGTCGACCACGCGGCGCTGGGCGCCGCCCTGCGCGACGGGGTCATCGCGGGCGCGGCACTGGATGTGTTCCCCGTCGAGCCGCCGCCGGCGGACGAGCCCGCGCGCACGTGGCCGAACGCCGTCCTGCAGCCGCACGCGGCGTGGTACTCGCCCGAGGCGCACTTCGCGCCGTACACGCGCCTGATCGAGGACGTCGCCCGCCTGCTGCGCGGCGAGGAGCCGATCGGCCTGATCCGACGACCGGAGGCACCCCGATGAAGGTGGTCTGCATCGACGACACCTGGCCCCTCGACCGCGCGCAGGCGATCCTCGACCGCGTCGGCGCGACCGTCGCGTTCGACCGCGAGATCGCCGGCGAGGATGTCGTGGGCGTGCTGACGTACCCCGGCGGGCGCATCGACGCCGGTGTGCTCGAGCAAGCCCCGAACGTCCGTGTCGTCGCGACGTGCTCGACCGGCTACGACCACCTCGACGTGGACGGACTCGCCGCCCGCGGCGTCTGGTGCTGCCGCGTCACGCACTTCTGCGACCAGGAGGTGGTGGACCACACCATCGGCCTCATCTACGCCTGTCTGCGCGGGATCGTGATGCTCGACGGCCTCGTCCGGAGCGGCACGTGGTGGCCGTACCCCCAGCCCCCGCGGCCCGTGCGGGGCGCGGTGCTCGCCGTCATCGGCTTCGGCACGATCGGGAGCATGCTCGTCGACGCGGCCCACGCGGCCGGCATGGACGTCCGGGTGGTGTCCGCGCATGCCGACGTGGCGGAGATCGCCGCGGCCGGCGGCACCAAGGCCTCGTTCGAGGACGCACTGGGGGTCGCGGACGTCGTGGCGCTGATGACGTCCGTCACCCCCGCCACACGCGGGATCATCGGTGCCGATGCGCTGGCCCTGATGCGCCCGGATGCGTACCTCGTCAACACCGCGCGGGCCGCGCTGGTGGACCACGATGCGCTCGGCGCCGCGGTCCGTGAGGGCCGCATCGCCGGCTGCGCGCTCGACGCGCTCCCCGTCGAGCCGGCGCCGCCGGACGAGCCGGCCCTGACGTGGCCGCACACGATCATCCAGCCCCACGCCGCGTGGTACTCCGCCGAGTCCGACCGCCGGTCGTTCGACGACGCGGCCGAGGACGTCGCGCGTGTTCTCGCGGGCGAGCGGCCAGTCAGCGCGCTGCGGGTGCCGGGTGGTGGTGCGTGAATGAAAGGGGCCTGGCCCCTTTCATTCACACCACCCGCCCGCGCCGCAGGGTGAATGTCGGCACGGGCGGGCGGATGCGGGTCAGGCGGCTTTGACCTCCTCACCGGCCGCGATGTACTCGCGGTAGTTCGGCAGGGGCTTCTCCCACCAGGCGTTCGGCGGCTCCCACGCGGCGGGGTCGTCGATCGAGAAGGCCTTGACGAGCTCCTTGTCCTGGATCAGCCCCTCGACGCCGTCCTTCTGCGCGGAGGCGTACTGGAAGTAGTCCGTCAGCGCGGCGCCGGCCTGCGGCGTGTTGGCGCTCGCCATGGCGAGCGACGCCCGGCCGGGCTGCTTGGTCGTGGCGCCGAGCACCATGCCGCAGACCCAGGCGCCACGGCCCTCCTTCGGCGCGAGGTACTTGATGTTGCGGCCCTTCATCTTCGGGTGGTTCTTGATCCGCCAGTACCCGTCCGGCCACGTGTAGGTGGCGACGAGGTTCCCGTTGGCGAAGTCGTTGACCGCATCCGTCTGCGACGACCAGTAGCTGCGCGCGTTCGGCTTCCACCGGAGCGCCGTCTCCTTCGCCGCCTGGATCTGCTCGGTCGTCAGGACCATCGGGTCCGTCGGCTCGTTGATCAGGTGCGAGAACATGATGATCGCCGTCGGATCGGCGAAGAACGACATCTTCCCCTTCAGGCGCGGATCGAGGAGCATGCTCCACGACTCGCCGTCCTCGAAGTCGATGACGTCGGCGTCGTACGTCATGGACGAGAACCCGACGTCGAACGGCACGAACCACTCCTGCCCGTCGATGTTGCCGCCCGCGCGGATCGGCTCGGGGATGCCCTCGAAGTCGGGCAGCAGCGACGTGTCGAGCGGCTTGATCAGGCCGCCCTCCTTCCACTGCTGGATCCACATCGCGCAGGGGTGGATGATGTCCGGGCTGTAGCCGGAGGCCACCTTCGAGAGCGCCTGCGTGTCGTCCTCCAGGAACGTGAACTTGAGCGGCGACTTCTCGCCGTACTCGCCCTCCTGGTACTGGCTCCACATCCACGGCGCGCCGGCTTCCTCGGAGTCGTCGTAGCCGGCCCAGGTGAAGACCTCCATGGCGCCGTCCGGCTCGCCGGCCGGGTCGTACGCGACGGCCTGCGGCGCGCTCATCTCCCCGCCGCCTGCGGCCGCCGTGTCGCTGCTGCCGCCGCCGCTGTCCTCGCTGGACGAGCCGCCGCACGCGGCCAGGAACGCGGCGAGGCTCGTCGCGCCGGTCAGCGCGAGGAACCCCCGACGATCGATATGCCGATCCATGATCGACCTCCCTTCCTCGGCGCCTATCCTACGCACCGCTCGGGACGATCGCTAGCCGGGGTCGCCGTCGGCCAGTCCGCTCTCGATCCGCTCCTTCGCGCGCGTTCCCGCGGTGCAGCCCACACCGCACTCCTGCTCGTCGGCGATCAGCTGCGCGAGGCGCGCGCGCTGCGCGCCGGCGTCGTCCGCCCGCTCGGCGACGAGGGCGGCGGAGCCCGCGAGCACTGCCACCGCCACGAGCGCGCAGAGGGCTGCGCGCACGGTCACTGCCCCCGGATCTTGCGGTCGCCGTAACGCCTGATCGCCTCGGCGCCGATCGCCAGCAGGAAGCTGATGACGATCATCACCGTCGCGACCGGGATCAGCGTCTGCGTCTTCTCCGGGAACTTGAGGCCGGAGTACAGGTAGACCGGGTAGGTGACCTGCTCGCCGGTGATGAACGACGCGATCACGACCTCGTCGATCGAGAACACGAAGGCGATCAGGAACGCGGACAGGATCGACGGCGCGATCAGCGGGAGCAGCACGCGGCGGAAGGTCTGGAGGCCGCTCGCCCCGAGGTCGTAGGCCGCCTCCTCGAGGCGCTTGTCGATGCTGGCGATGCGCGGCAGGAGGATCAGGACCGCGAACGGCAGGGCGATGATGATGTGGCCGATCATCACGCTGGCGAGCCCGAGGCCGATCGGGATCGCGCCGCGCTGGAAGAGGATCAGGAGCGACACGCCGAGCACCACCGTCGGGACGACGAGGGGCACCAGCAGGACCGCGGAGATCAGCGGACGCCCGCGGACGTTGCGGCGGGCCAGCGGGTAGGAGGCGAGCAGGGCCAGCAGCGTCGCGAAGAACGCCGCGGTGAACGCCACGCGGACGCTCGCCCACAGCGCCTTGCGGATCTCCTCCGACTGGAACGCCCGCGTATACCACTCGGTCGTGAAGCCGGCGAGCGGGAACGTGGCAACCGTCGAGTCGTTGAAGGAGAAGATGATCAGCAGCACGGTCGGCAGGTACAGGAAGACCAGGAACAGCCCGAAGAACAGCGTCAGCAGGCGCTTGCCGTTCGGCGAGATGACGACGAAGGTGCTCGCGTCGCGGGCCATCAGGTGGTGGCTCCCCCGCCGGCGCGCAGGAAGCGCGCGGTCGCGAACGTGAGGAACAGGACGACGCCCAGCAGGAACAGGGCCATCGCGGAACCGAACTGCCAGTTGAACGCGCCGCCGACGAACTGGCTCGCGAGCGACTGCCCGTACATCGTGCCCTGGGTGCCGCCGACGAGCGTCGGGGTGATGTACTCGCCGATCGACGGGATGAAGACGAAGAGGAAGGCCGCCACGATGCCGGGCGCGATGATCGGCAGGCTGATCTTCCGGAACGCCTGCCAGCGCGTCGCGCCGAGGTCCATGGCGGCCTCGAGCAGGCGGCGGTCGATCGTCTCGAAGGCGAGGAAGATCGGCAGGCAGATGAATGGGACCCAGGCGTACGTCAGCACCACCATCACGGTGAACTGGCTGTAGATCAGGAACGACAGCGGCTCGGCCTTGTCGATCAGCCCGATCGAGGCGAGGCCCGAGTTGATCAGGCCCTGGTCGCCGAGCACGACCTTCCACGCGAAGACGCGCAGGAGGTAGGACGTCAGGAACGGCGCGATGACGATCAGGAGCCACGTGTACTTCGACTTCTGGACGCAGAAGGCGAGGAAGTAGGCGACGGGGATCGCGATCAGCACGGCGATCACGGAGGACGTCATCGCCATCGTCACGGACTTGAAGAAGAGGCGCAGGTACTGGCCGTCCGACGAGAACTCCATCAGGCGGATGAGGTTGTTGCCCGCGGGGATGGTCAGGAACGGCACGAGCAGCAGCGCGAAGGCGATGCCGACGATCCAGCCGCCGTAGTCCGGCACGCGGTGCGCGGTGACGGCGACGATCAGCAGGACCGCGAGGGCGAGCCCGATGATCAGGAGCGGCACCGTGAACGAGGTGCCGGGGATCGTCACGATCACGTCGTCGCCGAGCAGCTTTCCCCACAGTTCGCTGGTGAAGCCCTCGAGCTCGCCGTTGAGAGCCGCCAGCGCCTCCGTCGGCGAGAAGCGCCGCAGGGCGACGCTGAACAGGAAGATGTAGTACAGCGGCAGCACGAAGAACGCCGCGAGGACGATCAGCGTCGGCAGCAGCAGGCCGTACGTGGACGCTGCGGACCCGCCGTCGTTGCGGGACTCGCGCCGGCTGCGCTTCTCGGGGACCTTCGGCTTCTCGGCGATAACTGCCATGGCGCGCGCGGCGGGGAGGGTGGAGGGCCGGCTCGGGGCCGGCCCTCCGACTCCCGTTAGGCCGACTTGACCTCCTGGCCGGCCGCGATGTACTCGCGGTAGTTCGGCAGCGGGGCCTCGAACCACGCGTTCGGCGGCTCCCATGCCTCCGGCTTGTCGATGTCGAACGCGGTGACCAGCGCCTTGTCCTGGATCAGGTCCATCACGCCGTTCTGCTGCGCGGAGGCGTACTGGAAGTAGTCCGTCAGGTCCGCGCCCGCCTGCGGGGTGTTCGTCGACGCCATCGCCATGCACGCGCGGCCCGGCTGCTTCGTCTGGGACGACAGAACCATGCCGCAGACCCAGGCCAGACGGCCCTGCGTCGGCTGCATGTACTTGATGTTGCGGTCCTTCATCTTCGGGTCGTTCTTGATCTTCCAGTAGCCGTCCGGCCACGTGTAGGTCGCGACGAGGTTCCCGTTGAGGAAGTCGTTGACCGTGTCGGTCTGCGACGTCCAGTAGTTGCGGAGGTTCGCCTTGACCTTGATGGCGGTCTCCTTGGCGGCCGCGATCTGCTCCGTCGTCATCACGTTCGGGTCGACGGCGCCCTCGTTGATGAGGTGGCCGATCTTGATGATCGCCGCGTCATCGGAGAACAGGGCCATCTTGCCCTTGTACGTGTCGTCGAGCAGGACCTCCCACGACTCCTCGCCACCGACCTTGTCGAAGTTCACGACGTCCGCGTCGTACGTCAGGCAGGAGAAGCCCACGTCGAACGGCAGCATGAAGGGCTGGCCGTCGATCACGCCGCCGGCCTTGATCGCCTCCGGCACGCCATCCCAGTCGGGGAACAGGTTCAGGTCGAGGGGCTGGATCATCCCGGCTTCCTTCCACTGCACCGTGTACGCGATGCACGGGTGGCTGATGTCCGGTGCGTAGCCGGACGCGACCTTCGACAGCGCCTGGCCGTCGTCCTCGAGGAAGGTGAACTTGAGCGGCGACTTCTGCCCGTACTCGCCCTCCTTGTACTGCGACCACATCCACGGCGCGCCGTCGCCCTCCGTGTCGTCGTAGCCGGCCCAGGTGAAGATCTCGATCGGGCCGTCCGGCTCGGTGGCCGGGTCGAACGCACCACCCGCGGCGGCCTCCTCGGCCGTCACGCCGTCGGCCTGGGCGTCGTTCATGCTGCCGCCGCCACCGCCGCTGTCGCTCGAGTCGGACCCGCCGCACGCGGCGAGGAACGCCGCGAGGCTCGTCGCGCCCGTAAGGGCGAGAAAGCCCTTTCTATCCATGTGCTCACGCATTCGTGTGCTCCCTCCCGTTGTCGTGTCCCGAGCCCCCTCCGGCCGGGTCCGTGCCGTTCGCGGTCACGGGCGCACCCGTGATCACGAAGCTGTTCTCCGCTGCCCAGTGCAGCGTGATCGTGTCGCCGACTCGTGGGTCCGCAGTCGCCGTCTCGTCGTTCAGGCGGTGCACCGTCAGCCGGTCGCCGGTGGCGAGGTCGACGGTGATCTGCGTCATCGAGCCGAGGTAGACGACGTCCGCGATGCGGCCGCCGACGCTCGAGGCGTCCTCGCCGAGCCCGTCGCCGTGCAGGTGGATCTTCTCGGGCCGCACCGTCACCTGGAGGCTGCCCGCGGTCTCGTCCGAGACCGCCGTGATGCGCTGGCCCGCGGCGACGTCCATCACCGCGCGGCCGCCGGTGTT
>JAUMCA010000143.1:0-29439 GCA_032119475.1 Thermoleophilia bacterium
ATGGAGGCCTTCGCGGCCGGCGCGATCGACGTGCTGGTCGCCACCACCGTGATCGAGGTCGGCGTCGACGTGCCGAACGCGACCGTCATGGTCGTCGAGGACGCCGATCGCTTCGGCCTCGCGCAGCTCCACCAGCTGCGCGGACGCGTGGGTCGGGGCGCCGCGCAGTCGCACTGCCTGCTCTACAGCTCGGCCGAGCCGACGCCGGAGGGTCGCACGCGGCTCGAGGCGCTCGTGCGGCACACGAGCGGGTTCGACCTCGCCGAGGTCGACCTCGAGATGCGCGGCGAGGGGCGTCTGCTCGGCGAGGCCCAGAGCGGCCGCACGGACCTGCGCTACGCGCGGCTGCACAGCGACCGGCGCCTCCTCGAGCGGGCCCGCGATGACGCGGCGCGCGTGCTGCGCGGGGGCGGTGATCCGATCCTCGCGGAGGCCGCGGCCGAGCGGTTCGGCGACCTCATCGCCGCCCTGCGGCGCGCCTGACGACCGCGCGGCCTGCCACCCTGCGGTCATGCGGATCGTGGCCGGCGAGCATCGATCGCGCCGCCTCGCCGTCCCGCCGGGGCGCGACGTGCGGCCCACCTCCGACCGCGCCCGCGAGGCCGTCTTCGCCTCGCTCGGCTCGGTGACCGGCGATCGCGTGCTCGACCTGTTCGCCGGCTCCGGTGCGCTCGGTCTCGAGGCGCTGTCGCGCGGGGCCGCGTCGTGCCGATTCGTCGAGCGCGATCGCGCGGCGCTCGAGGCGATTCGCGCCAACGTCGCCACGCTCGGCGAGGGCGAGCGCGCGACGGTCGAGCGCGGCAACGCGACCACGGTCCTGCGCCGCCTGGCCGCGGCGGGGGAGCAGTTCGATCTCGTCCTGATCGACCCGCCGTACGCCGCGTTCGCGAGGCTCGCAGCGGCGCTCGCACGTGACGTCCCGACGGTGCTCGCCCCCGCGGGACGCGTCGTCGTGGAGACGCCGGCCGACGCCGAGCTGGCGATTCCGGGCCTCGAGGAGCGCTACAACCGCCGCATCGCAGCCGCCCGGCTCGTCATCCTATGCCGCACATGAGCGAGCGCATCGCGATCTGCCCGGGTTCGTACGACCCGGTCACCCTCGGCCACGTCGACATCATCCGCCGCGCGGCGAAGATGTTCGACCACGTCGTGGTCGGCGTCGTGCGGCGCCCGAAGCACAAGGAGCCGCTGATCCCGGCCGACGATCGCGTCGCCCTGATCCGCGAGTCCCTGGCCGACGTGTCGAACGTCAGCGTCGAGACGTTCTCCGACCTGGTCGTCGACTTCGCCCGACGCTCCGGCGCCTGCGCGCTCGTCAAGGGCCTGCGGGCCGTCTCGGACTTCGAGTGGGAGTTCCAGATGCAGCAGCTCAACAAGCACCTGGCCCCCGACATCGAGTCCGTCTACCTCGCGGCCTCGGGCCGCTACATGTTCGTGTCGTCGAGCGGCGTCCGCGAGATCGCCGCGTTCGGCGGCTCCGTGGAGGACCTCGTCCCCCCTTGCGTCGTCCGGTGGTTCCACGATCATCCGTCCTCGCGTAGCCTGTGAAGGAGACCTCATGGATGTCCTCGTCCTCATCGACAAGCTCGACGAACTGGTGCACAACGCCAAGGCGGTGCCCCTGACGGATCAGGTGCGCATCGATCGCGAGGAGATCTGGGAGATCCTCGACCAGATGCGGGCCACGATCCCCGACGAGATCAAGCAGGCGCGCTGGATCGTCAAGGAGCGCCAGGAGATGCTCGGCGAGGCCAAGCGCGAGGCCGAGCGCATCGTCGTCGAGGCGCGTGAGATCGCGCAGCGCGAGGCATCCCAGCAGGAGGTCGTGCGGCTCGCCGAGCGGCAGGCGCAGGAGATCCTCGAGAACGCGCGCAACCGCGAGCGGGAGATCCGCCTCGGTGCGGAGGACTACGCGGACGAGATCCTCGGAACGCTCGAGGCGAACCTCGGCAAGTTCCTCGGCGCCGTCCAGCGCGGCCGCGGGCAGCTCGCCCAGTCGTCGCCGGATCGCACGCAGGGCGGCTCCGCCCAGTTCACCGAGATCACGACCTAGGCACCCGGGAGGGGGCATGATCGACCTCGCGCAGCTCCGTCTCGAGCCGGGGGTCGAGAAGTCCGTCGAGATCCCGCTGACGCTGCCGGCGATCTCGCTCGGTGGCCTCGCCTACAGCGGTCCCGCGGCGCCCGCCATCGCGCGCGTCGACGTGACGCGCGTGATCTCCGGCCTGCTGTTCCGCCTGCGCCTCGCCACCACGATCAACGGGCCGTGCCACCGCTGCCTCGAGGCGGCCCACGTGCCCGTCCAGATCGACGCCCGCGAGTACCACGCGGATCGGCCCGAACCGGGTGCGGAGGCCGAGGAGGTCTGCGACTACCTGGAGGGGGACCAGCTCGACGTCGCCACCTGGGCCGCGGATGCCGTGGTGCTCACCCTGCCGCACCGGATCCTCTGTCGCGAGGACTGCGCGGGGCTGTGCCCGTCGTGCGGGGCGAACCTCAACGACGGACCGTGCGACTGCCCGCCGCCGGCGCTGGACGACCGCTGGAACGCCCTCAAGGACCTCCGCGTCGACGAGGACTGACGGTTCCCGCGCCACCTCGGGCTGTCCTGCGCTACGCTGCGCCGCGCAATGGCGGTCCCGAAGCGAAAAACGTCGAAGGCGCGGCGCGACAAGCGGCGCGCGCAGCACAAGATCGCGAGCCCCGTGGTCGCGACGTGCAGCGCCTGCTCGGCGCCGAAGCTCTCGCATCGCGTGTGCCCGAGCTGCGGCACGTACCGCGGGCGCCGCTACCTCGGCGCCGGCGCCCCGACCGTCTAGCCCCGCGTGCGCATCGCGGTTGACGCGATGGGCGGCGATGCGGCGCCTGACTCCATCGTCGAGGGTGTGCGCGCTGCCGTGGCCGACGGCGATCTCGAGGTCCTGCTGGTCGGCGACGAGCGCGTGCTCGCGCCGCTCGTCGCAGGTTGTCCGGGGGTGACGATCCGCCATGCGGCGTCGGTCGTCGACCCCACGGCGGATCCGGTGGCCGCCGTGCGCGGCGACGCGCAGGCGTCGATCGTCGTCGCGGCGCGTGCCGTCGCCGAGGGGGAGGCCGCGGCGCTCGTCTCCGCCGGGCATTCGGGGGCCACGCTCGCCGCCGGCGCGCTGCTCGTCGGTCGCCTTCCCGGCGTCAGCCGTCCGGGCCTCGCCGCGGTGCTGCCCGGGGCGCGACGCCCCACGGTGCTGATCGACGCGGGGGCGAACATGGACTGCACGCCGGCGCAGCTCCAGGCGTTCGCGCACCAGGGCACCGCGTTCGCGGAGGAGGCGCTCGGCCTCGCCGAGGTGACGTGCGGCCTGCTCGCGATCGGCGAGGAGCCGGGCAAGGGCGACCAGCGCACCAAGGAGACGCACGCCCTGCTCGCCGCGGACGCCGCGCTGCGCTACCGCGGCAGCGTCGAGGGCCGCGACGCGCTGACCTCCGCCGTCGACGTGATCGTCGCCGATGGCTTCGCCGGCAACGTGATGCTGAAGGCCACCGAGGGCGCGGCGCGCGAATCGTTCCGCCGCATGCGCGAGGCGGCCACGGGACCCCGGGCGACCCTCGGCGGGCTGCTCCTGCGTCCGGCGCTCCGACGCGTGCGCGCGCAGCTCGATCCCGACACCTACGGCGGCGCGCACCTGCTCGGCTGCCGTGCCGTCGTCGTGGTCGCCCACGGCTCCGCGCGCCCTCAGGGGATCGCGCAGGCCTGCCGGTGGGCGGCCGAGGGCGTCCGCCGTGATGTCGTCGGCCGCATCGCCGATCGCGTGTCGGCGTAGCGCACCGCGCCTCGGCGGGCTGGTTGGCGCAAAGGGGTCAGACCGATTCGCGCCAACCGACCCGCCGAGGGGCGGTACCCGCCTGCTAGTGTCGCCGTGTTCCGTTCGTACGACAAAGGTGGAGAACAGTGGCTGATCGCGCAGAGGTCCTCGCGAAGGTGCAGGAGATCCTCGTCGAGCGTCTCGACGTCGATCCGGCAGATGTGACGGAGGCCGCGCACATGCGCGACGACCTCCAGGCCGACTCGCTCGACCTGGTCGAGCTGATCATGGATCTCGAGGAGGGCTTCGGCGTGAAGATCTCCGACGAGGAGGCGCAGTCGATCGGCACCGTCGGCGAGGCCGTCGACTTCATCGTCGCCCGCGCTGACTGATCGGCCCGGGCCCATCGGGACGCGCCTCGACGAGGTCGAGGCGGCGTCCCGCACCCGTGCGCTGACGCACGCGAGCTGGGCGGCGTCGCCCGGCGACTCGTACGAGCGGTACGAGCTGCTGGGCGACGCCGTGCTCGACCTGGCCCTCGGCGCGCACCTCATGGAGCGGTTCCCCGACGCGCCCCCGGGCGAGCTGTCGCGCATCAAGAACCAGGTCCGCTCCGCGCGCTTCTGCAGCATCGTCGCCCGCACCGAGGGACTCGGCGATCGCATGGCCGCGCTGACGGTCGGCACCGCGCACGCCGCCGCGGGCGTGCGCCTGTCGCGCAACCGCTCCGTGCTGGCCGACCTCGCGGAGTCCGCGCTCGGCGCGATCTTCATCGCATTCGGCTGGGAGGCGGCGCGCGACGCCTGCGTCGCCGCGTTCGCGCCGCTCGTCGATCACGCGCTCGATCCGGCCGTCGACCCCAAGACGCGCGTGCAGGAGATCCTGCAGCGTCAGGGCCGCCGTGTAGCGTACGAGCCCGTGGAGGAGACCGGACCAGACCACGCTCGTCGCTTCCGCGTGGCGGCCATCGTCGACGGCGATCGGCTCGGCGAGGGCGAGGGCCCGTCGCGCCGCGCCGCCGAGCAGTCCGCCGCGCGCCGCGTCCTCGGCGCCCTCGAGCGCGAGGGCGACGCATGAGGCTGACCCGCATCCGCCTCAAGGGCTTCAAGTCCTTCGCCGACGAGACCGAGCTCGTCTTCGACAAGGGCGTCGGCGTCATCGTCGGCCCCAATGGCTCGGGCAAGTCCAACATCGCCGAGGCGCTGCGCTGGGCCATGGCGTCGCAGGCGCCGTCCGAGGTCCGCGTCGCGACGGGGCTGGACGTCCTGTTCAGCGGCTCAGAGGGGCGCTCCGCGGCGGGTCTCTCCGAGGTCGAGCTGGTCCTCGAGGACGAGGGCGGCGTCGCGCCGGGCGGCCGGCCCGAGCTGTCGATCCTCCGCCGCCTCACCCGCGACGGCGAGAGCACCTACATGCTCAACCGCATGCCGGTGCGGCGCCTCGACGTCCACGAGGTGCTCGCCGACATCGGCCTCGGCAAGGACAGCCACGCGATCATCGGCCAGAACCAAGTCGACCAGGTGCTCCTCGCGAGCCCCGCGGTCCGCCGCGGGCTGATCGAGGAGGTCGCGGGCCTCGGCAAGTACAAGCGCCGTCGCCTGCGCGCCCAGCAGAAGCTCAATCGCGTCGAGCGCCATCTCGTCGAGGCCCGCACACGCCAGGCCGAGATCCAGAGCCGGCTGCGGCCGCTGGCGCTGCAGGCGTCCGCAGCCGAGCGCGCGGCGCTGATGGCGGCCGAGCTGCTCGAGGTCCGCCTCGAGTTGGTGCTGTCCGCCATCGCCGAGGCGCGCCGCGACCGCGGGCTGCGGCAGAACGATCTGCGGGAGGCGACCGCCAACCAGGAGCGCCTCGAGATGGCGGCGCGTGAGATCGTCGCGCGCCGAGAGGCCGCGGAGGCCGCGCTCGGCGCGCTGGTCAGCGAGCAGGAGGCCGCCTCGCGGCTCCTGCAGCGCCTCGACGCCGGGGCCGAGCGGCTGCAGGATCGCGCGGCGCAGCTGCGTGAGCGCGGCGACGAGTTCACCCACGACATCGATCGCCTGCGCGTGCGCGCCGACCGCCTGCTCGACGAGGCGGACGCCACCGCGAACGCGGCGGCGGCCGTCGAGGTCGACGCGGAGCGCGAGCGGTCCGAGCTCGCTGCCGATCCCGACGACACCGGCGTGGAGGAGCGGTTCACCGCGGCCACGCAGACCTCGGAGGGCGCCCTGTCCGCGGTGCTCGAGGCCCGCCGCGCCGAAGCTGAGCACGAGGGTCGGCTGGCCCGTGCCCGCGCCGAGGCGGCCGAGGCGCGCGAGCGCGCCGCGGCGGCCGACGCGCGACGGGAGGAGCTGACGGCCGGCGTGGGGGTGAGCGACGAGGCCCGTCGGGCGGCTCAGCTGCGCCTCGAGCAGCTCGAGGCGCAGGTCATCGCCGCTCGCACCGCCCTCGCCGAGGCCGAGCGGGCCGAGCAGGACGCGCGATCCGCCGCCGACGCCGGACGCACCGCCGAGGCGGACGCCCGCGGGGCCGCCGCGGCCGCCGAGGCACGCGCCCAGGCCTCGGCCGCTCGCCGGGACGAGTTGCGCCGCGCGGTCGAGCGTGGCGACGGCCTCGACGGCGCGCTCGTCCGCCTGCGCGATCGCGGCGTCTCGTTGGTCAGCGATCAGATCCGCCCGTCGGCCGGCCTCGAGCGCGCCGTCGCCGCCGTGCTCACGTGGCGCGCCACGGAGGCGGTCGCCCGGGTCGCCAAAGACGCGGTCGAGCTGCTCGCCGACGAGGCGCTCGAGGGCGCCGCGCTGCTGTGCCTCGATCGCCTACCCGCCCGCGCGGCCGAGGGACCGGGTGTGCCGCTCGCCTCCCAGGTCGAGACCGTCGGCGACGTCCCGAGCGGGCTCCTCGACGGCGTGCTGCTCGTCGACCGGCCTGAGGACCTCCTCGCCGTGCGCCGCGGCATCGGCGTGCTCGCCGACGGACGCGGCTTCGACGCCGATCGGGGCATCGCCTTCCGCGCTGGTGACGCCGCTGGTCGTGCGCTCGAGCGCCGCCGCGACCTCGAGGGCGTCGAGCGCCAGGTCGCCGAGGACGCCACGGCCCGCGACCGTCTTCAGGGCGAACTGGCCGTAGCCGGCTCCACGCGCACGGCGCAGGAAGCGGCTGAGGCGCAGGCGCGGGCGGCGGTCGCCGGCGCACGGGATGCCCAGCTGCGGCTCGAGCGCGATCTCGCCGAGGCGACCCGCGAGGCGGATCGCCTTGCCCGGGCCGACGAGGCCACGGCCGAGCGCCTGCGCGCTGCCGGCGAGGAGGCCGAGCAGTCGACGGCGCGGGCGACCGCCGCAGAGGCCGAGGTGACCGCGCTCGAGGCCGGGCTCGCCGAGCTCGCCGATCGCGTCGCCGAGCGCACCGCGGAGCACACCGCCGCCGAGGAGATCCGCGTCGGCCTGCAGGCCGAGGTCGCCGATCGCCGCGGACGCCGCGCGGCCTCGGAGGAGCGCGCCGAGCGCGCCCGCGTCGAGGCGGCGCGCCTGCGCGCGCTCGCCGTCGAGCAGGAGCGTCAGGCGGAGGCGGCGCGCCGGAACGCCGACCAGCTCGCCGCCGTCACCGCGCAGGTGCCCCGGATCCTCGCGACCATCGACGGCGCCCTGCAGCGCGCGGAGACGTTCCGCGAGCCGGCCCGACAGCTGACGCAGGCCGGGGAGGCCCGTGTCACCGAACTCGGGAACGAACTGCGCACCTGCGCGGAGGAGGATGCCCGCATCGGCGGCGAGGCCCGTGACGCCGCCGGCCGCCTCGCGGCGCTGGGCGTGGAGCTCGAGCGCGTCGAGGAGCGACTCCAGGATCTCACCGCCCGCCGCCGCCAGCTCATCGACGAGCGCGGCGAGGGCGACGTCGTCGACACGGTCGAGCCGCTGCACGAGGACGAGCGCGTCGCCCGGGAGGGCAAGGTCGAGCGCCTCGAGCGGCGCATCCAGCAGCTCGGCGCCGTCAACCCGCTCGCCAAGGAGGCGCACGAGGAGGCCAAGGCCGAGGCGGACGACATCGCCGAGCAGATCACCGACCTCGAGCGCTCCGTCCATGAGCTCCGCAAGCTCGTCCGCGAGCTCGGGCGGGAGATCCGCGACCGCTTCGAGTCGACCTACGCCACCGTCGAGGCGGGCTTCGCGGAGGTCATCGCCACGCTGTTCCCGGGCGGCTCCGGCCGACTGCGCCTCGTCGAGCCGGCGGCGGTCGTCGAGATCGCGGGTGGCGAAGCCGAGGAGGGCGTCGACGTCGAGCCGGCGGCGGAGGTCGACGACCCCGACGCGGTGGCGGAGGCCCCGGAGCCCGGCGTCGAGCTCGAGGTCCAGCCGGCCGGCAAGCGCATCCGCAGCCTGTCCGTGCTGTCGGGCGGCGAGAAGTCGATGGCGGCCCTCGGCTTCACGTTCGCGCTGATGCTCGCGCGACCCAGCCCGTTCTACGTCCTCGACGAGGTCGACGCCGCGCTCGACGAGGTCAACATCGATCGTTTCCTCGAGCTCGTGGACCGCTTCCGCGACCGCGCGCAGTTCATCGTCATCACGCACCAGGCGGGGACGATGGAGGCCGCGGACGCGCTGTACGGTGTGTCCATGCCGGGCAATGGCGTCTCCCAGGTGCTGTCCCGTCGTCTGCCTCGCGGCGGCGGCGAGGCCTCGGCGGGTCCGACGCTGACCGCCGCGACGTAGGCCGATGGCCGATCCGCACCTGATGTTCTCCGGCCTGCCCGCCGGGGTCGTGGGATCGCCTGCGGTCGAGGAGGAGCAGCCGGGCGGTGGATTCTTCCGCCGGCTCGTCGACGGGCTGTCGAAGTCGAGCAAGGCGCTGACGGGGCAGATCCAGCAGATCGCCTTCGATCCGGATGACGCGGAGGTCTGGGAGCAGCTGGAGGAGGCGCTGCTGCTCGCCGACTGCGGCGTGCCGGCGACGGTGGAGATCATCGGGCGGCTCGAGCGCCGCGCCGCGGGTGGCGGGCTCGCGCCGGGCGCCGACCTCGCGCCCGCGCTGGCGGAGGAGATCGCCGACCTGCTGGCCGGTGCGGAGGCGCGCATCGACGTCGCCGCCGAGCCGACGGTGATCCTGATGGTCGGCGTCAACGGCACCGGCAAGACGACGACCGTCGGCAAGCTCGCCGAGCACCTGCGCCGCGTCGACAAGAGCGTCGTCATCGCCGCGGCGGACACCTTCCGCGCGGCGGCGGACGAGCAGTTGCAGGTCTGGGCGGATCGGGCCGGTGCGGACTTCGTCGGCTCGACGCACGGCGGCGACCCGGCCGCCGTCGCCTACGACGGCGTCGATGCCGCGGTCGCGCGCGAGCGGGACGTGGTGCTCGTGGACACCGCCGGCCGGCTGCAGAACCAGGTCGGTCTGATGGACGAGCTCGCGAAGATCCGTCGCGTCATCGGCAACCGGCTCGACGGCGCGCCGCACGAGACGCTCCTCGTCGTCGACGCCACGACGGGCCAGAACGGCCTGCAGCAGGCCCGCCAGTTCTCGCAGGCCACGCCCCTCAGCGGCATCGTGCTGACGAAGCTCGACGGCACCGCGAAGGGCGGCATCGCGCTCGCCATCGCCCACGAACTCGGCGTCCCGATCAAGCTGATCGGCGTCGGCGAGACGCTCGAGGACCTGCGGCCGTTCGACGCGGAGTCGTTCGCCCGCGCCCTGCTCGGCCTCGGCGCGTCGTAGGCGTGCGACCTCGCGGGGACGGGTTCGACGTCGGGGGGCGGATTCGATCTGCCCGTGCCAATCGGCCCCGCTTCGATGCTGCGCGAATCGGTTGACGTGGATGCCCCCGTCCTCGTCTGGCTTCGGCGCGACCTGCGCCTCGACGACTCCAGCGCGGTCGCCGCGGCCCTCGCGACCGGCCAGCCGCTCGCGTTCGCGTACGTGCTCGACCCGGCGATGAAGGCCCGCGGCGTCGGGCACGCGCAGCTCGGTTTCATCGTCGAGGGCCTCGAGGATCTGCACGCGCGCCTGGCGGAGCGGGGCGGCGGGCTGATCGTGCGGCGCGGCGCCACCGTCCAGCACGTCGTGGATGTCGCGCGCGAGATCGACGCGACCGCGGTCTTCTGCAACCGCGACGAGGAGCCGTTCGCCGGCGACGTCGAGCAGGCGATGGAGGAGGGCCTCCGCGCCATCGGCCTGCCGCTGCACGTCTCCGACGACGAGGTCAACGTCCCGCACGAGTTCGTCGCCACGAAGGAGGGGCGTCCCTGCCGGACGTATTCCGCGTACGCCCGCGCCGTGCGGCGCGTGCTCGCCGAGGCGCCCTCGCCGCCGCGCGACTACGACCTCGCCGGACGCCTGTGTCCCTGCGACGCCCCCACGATCCCCAGCGTGGAGGCCCTCGTCGGGCGCCCGGTGCAGCGTCGGGCCGACGTGCCCGGCGGTGAGACGGCCGGCCTCGCCCGGCTGCGCGCCTGGCGCGACGATGGCTTCATGGGCCGCTACAAGGACGATCGCGATCTCGTCGCCGAGCCGGACGCCACCTCGCGCCTGTCGGCCTACATCCGCCAGGGGATGCTGTCGCCGCGGCGACTCCTGCACGTGGCGGACCGCTCGGGCGCGGACAAGTGGGCGAGCGAGCTCCTGTGGCGCGACTGGTTCAAGTACGTCCTGCACCACCACCCGGACCTCGCCGAGCACTGCGTGGATCGTCGTTACGACGCGATCGCGTGGGAGGGCTCCGACGAGCATTTCGACGCGTGGACGCGCGGCGAGACGGGCTTCGGCATGGTCGACGCCGCGATGCGCCAGCTCCTCGAGACCGGCAACATCGCCAACCGCGCCCGGATGGTCGCGGCGAGCTTCCTGGTCAAGGACCTCCACATCGACTGGCGGCGCGGCGAGCAGTGGTTCCGTCGGCATCTCGCCGACGGCGACCTCGCCTCCAACGCCGGCTCGTGGCAGTGGGTGGCCGGCACGGGGCTGGATGCGGCGCCGTACTTCCGGGTCTTCAACCCGGACCTGCAGGAGAAGAAGTTCGACCCGGCGGGGGCGTACGTCAACCGCTGGGCGCCGGACCGGCCGATGCGCATCGTCGACCACGGCATCGAGCGGGACCGCACGCTGGCCGCCTACAAGGCCGTCGCCGCGGAGCTCGAGGATCCCGCCGTCTCGTAGCGGAGGCTAGGCGGCGCGTTCGAATGCGTCCGGGTACAGCCGGACGCACAGCTCCTTGGCCTTGCCGTACTCGGCCTCGGCGAGCTGGTCGCCGAAGATCGCCCGGAGGTCCGTGTCGAACGCCCCGATGAAGCGACCTGACGCGGACGACTGCGTCTCGAGCTCGAGCCGGATCTGGGACGGGCCGATGGGGAAGCGCAGGCGATCCCAGCAGAGCTCGACCCGGTGCAGGCCCTGCACGTAGTCGTGGGTGCTGCGCCGATTCCGCAGCTCGCCGATCCGGGCCAGCTCGGGCGAGCCCTTGAGGATCCCGCTGACCTTCTTGTGGAGCTTGGCGGACCTGAGCATCTCGACCATCTCGTCGCCCTCGCCCGGGATGTGGTCGATCGGCACCTCGATCTCCTCGCGCTCGCGCGCGTGGTCGGCCCGCCGCACCGATGGGCCCTTGAACGTCAGCACCGGCGTCGACAGGTTCGACTGCCGCCGGACGCGGAGGGAGCACCCAGCGCGCCGCAGATCGAGGTTCGGCGTGTCGAAGAAGGCGTCGCGGATGTCGAACATCTCGGAATCGGCCAAGGAGAACCCGGCCAGCTCGACTGGGACGATCAGCGGCTCCTCGCCGGTGTACAGGTATTGCAGCTCGATCTCCATCCACCGTCATTAGACCACTCCGAGCGGCGGGCCTCTCGGTGTCGGCCCGTATGATCCGCGGGAGATGCTCGACTCCCTCTCCGACCGGCTCTCCGACGCGCTCGGCGACCTGCGCGGCAAGGGCCGCCTGTCCGAGGAGGACGTCAACGCGGCCATGCGCGAGATCCGCCTCGCGCTGCTCGAGGCGGACGTCAACTTCGAGGTCGTCAAGGGCTTCGTCGCGACCGTCAAGGAGCGTGCGCTCGGTGCCGAGGTGTCCGAGAGCCTCACGCCGGGCCAGGAGGTCGTGAAGATCGTCCACGAGGAGCTGACCGCCCTGATGGGCGAGGGCTCCACCAAGCTCACGCTGAAGGGCGCGCCCGCCGTGGTGCTGGTCTGCGGCCTGCAGGGTTCGGGCAAGACGACGACCTGCGGCAAGCTCGCTCGGCTGATCGCGCAACAGGGCCGGAAGCCCGCGCTGGTCGCCTGCGACGTGTACCGCCCGGCGGCCGTCACGCAGCTCGTGACCGTCGGCGGCCAGGCCGGCGTGCCGGTCTACGAGCGCGGGACCGACGCGAATCCCGTGGATATCGCGAAGTGGGGGATCGAGCAGGCCACCCAGGAGGGGCGCGACGTCGTCATCGTCGACACCGCCGGCCGCCTGACCGTCGACCAGGAGCTGATGGCGGAGCTCGTCAGGATCCGCGACGCGGTCAAGCCGTCCGACACGCTGCTGGTGCTCGACGCGATGACCGGCCAGGACGCCGTCCAGACCGCCCAGAACTTCCAGGAGGCGATCGACTTCGACGGGCTGATCCTGACGAAGCTCGACGGCGACGCGCGCGGCGGCGCCGCGCTCAGCGTGCGCGCGATCACCGGCGTGCCGATCAAGGTGATCACGACCGGTGAGAAGCTCGAGCAGGTCGAGGAGTTCCACCCCGATCGCCTCGCCTCGCGCATCCTCGGCATGGGCGACGTCCTCAGCCTGATCGAGAAGGCCGAGCAGCTCGTCGACAAGGACAAGGCCGAGGAGCTCGAGCGCAAGATGCGCAAGGCCGAGTTCGGCCTGGACGACATGCTCGACCAGCTCAAGCAGATCCGGCGCATGGGGTCGCTCCAGTCGGTCCTCGGGATGCTGCCCGGGGTCGGCAAGCAGCTGAAGAACGCGGATATCGACGATCGGCAGATCGATCGCGTGGAGGCGATCATCCTCTCGATGACGCCGCACGAGCGCCGCGACCCGCGGATCATCAACGGGTCGCGCCGCGCCCGCATCGCGCAGGGCTCCGGCGTCACGGTGCAGGAGGTCAACAACCTCCTCAAGCAGCACCAGATGATGAAGAAGATGATGAAGCAGGTCGCGAGCGGCAAGAAGCCGAAGATGCCGATGCTGCCGCCCGAGCTGATGGGGTAGGTTAGGATCCCGCCGTGGTCAAGATTCGCCTCGCCCGCTTCGGGTCCAAGAAGAACCCGATCTACCGCATCGTCGTCGCCGATGAGCAGACGCCGCGGAATGGTCGCGCCATCGAGTCCATCGGGCGCTACAACCCCCAGCACGATCCCTCGCTGATCGAGATCGACGCGGACCGCGCCAAGCACTGGCTTTCGAAGGGCGCTCAGCCCAGCGATCCGGTCCGCCGCCTGCTGCAGAAGCAGGGCATCGTCTGACCGATGGGGGCGACGCCCCCGAAGGACGTCCGGGAGCTCTGCGAGTACCTGGTCCTCGGCCTGGTCGATGATCGCGACGCGGTCGACGTGTCGATCGAGATGACCGCCGACGCGATCATCCTGAAGATCGTCGTCGCGCCGGATGATCGGGGCAAGGTGATCGGCCGCGGCGGTCGCGTCGTTCGCGCGATCCGCTCCGTGGTGCGTGCGGGCGCCGTGAAGTCCGGCCGCCGCGTGCTCGTCGAGGTCGACGAGACCCCCGCTGCGGCATGACCGACTGGCGCCCGGAGCGCGTGCGCATCGGGACGATCGGGAAGCCGCATGGTCTGGACGGCTCCTTCCGCGTCAGCGACCCCTGCGGCTGGTGGGACTTCCCGGCCGGCAGTGAGGTCCTCGTCGACGGCACGCCGCGCACGGTGGCGAAGAGCCGGGGCGACGAGCTCGCGCCCCTGATCGCGCTGGACGGCGTGGGGGACCGCACGGCCATCGAGCAGCTGCGCGGCGCGGCGCTCGAACTGCCCCGCGCGGCGGTGCCGGAGCCGGACGACGACGCGTACTTCCGCTTCGATCTCGTGGGGTGCACCGTGGAGCGCGCCGACGGCACGCCGCTCGGCCCGGTCGACGCCGTCGAGGACGGCGTCGCGCACGACCTGCTCCTGGTCGGCGAGCACCGCATCCCCTTCGTCCGCGTGATCGTCCCCACGGTCGACATCCCGGCCCGCCGCATCGTCCTCGCGGCCGACTGGGAACCCGTCCCGGTCGACTGACGCGGCGTTGTGCCCGATGGTGAAAAGGGGTCAGACCGTTTTTCACCATGCAGCATGAATCGGCCGCAGCTTGCATATTCGGCATGGTGAAAAGGGGTCAGACCGCTTTTCACCATGCAGCATGGATCGGCCGCAGCTTGCATGTTCGGCATGGTGAAAAACGGTCTGACCCCTTTTCACCATCGGGCGCCTTCGCGCAGATCACCCAACCTGTCCGCCTAGAGTTCCCGCGTGCTCTCGCTCGACGTCCTGACGCTGTTTCCCGGCTGGTTCGGCTGGCTGGGGGAGGAGCGGCACGTGCGCAACGCCCTCGACGGCGGGGCGCTCGAGCTCGGGTTCCACGACATGCGGCCGTTCAGCGCGCTCCCGCACCACGCGGTCGACGACACGCCGTACGGCGGCGGGGCGGGGATGGTGCTGCGGGTCGACACGACGGTCGCGGCCGTGGAGGGCGTGTACGGCGCCCCGCTCGACGAGGTCCGCGCGGGACGGCGCATCATCGCCATGGACGCGCGCGGACGCCGCTTCGACGACGCCTACGCGCGCGAGTTGGCCGCGGCGGATGCCATCACGATCCTGTGCGGGCGCTACGAGGGCTTCGATCAGCGGGTCCTCGACCACGTGGCCACTGAGGCGCTCTCGCTCGGCCCGTACGTGCTGGCGGGCGGCGAGGCGGCTGCGATGGTCGTCGTCGACGCGGTCACGCGGCACCTGCCCGGCGCGCTCGGCCACGATGAGTCCGCGGAGGAGGAGTCGTTCGCGCCCGCCCTGGACGGTCTGCCCGAGTATCCGCACTACACCCGGCCCCTGGAGTTCCGCGGCTGGGAGGTGCCGGAGATCCTGCGCTCCGGCGATCACGGGCGGATCGCGGCGTGGCGCCGCGAGCAGTCCGAGCGGCTCGCCGGGGGTACCGGCGGATCGAGCGGCGATCTGGGCTAGGATCCCGCCTCGATATGAACATCGTCGAAGAGATCGAAGCCGCCCAGAAGCGCGACGTCCCGCAGTTCAAGGCGGGCGACGCCGTGAAGGTGCACTTCCGCGTCATCGAGGGCAACCGCCAGCGCGTCCAGGTCTTCGAGGGTGTCTGCATCAAGCGCCACGGTCACGGTGCGCGCGAGACGTTCACCGTGCGCAAGCAGTCGTTCGGCGTCGGCGTGGAGCGCACGTTCCCGCTCCACTCCCCGAAGATCGACAAGATCGAGGTCGGGGCCATCGGCGACGTGCGCCGCGCCAAGCTGTACTACCTGCGCGACAAGGTGGGCAAGCAGGCGCGCGTCCGCGAGAAGCTCCAGTAGGCCGCCGCGCAGCTCGCCTGCGACCGCGCGCCGTAGGATTGGCCCCGTGCGCTGGCTGAACGACTTCCGCAAGCACCCGGTTGTCGACCTGATCATCACGGTCGTCATCGCGGTCGGCATCGCGTATCTCGTCCAGGCCTTCATCGTCAAGCCGTACCGCGTGCCGTCGGGCTCGATGGAGCCGACCATCGCCGTCGGCGAGCGCATCATCGCCGCCCGCTTCGCGTACCGCTTCGACGACCCGGCGCGTGACGACATCATCGTCTTCCACCCGAACGGCCAGGGCGTGGACGTCTACGACACCGACACCGCGTCGAGCGAGACGTTCGTCAAGCGCCTGGTCGGCATGCCCGGTGAGACGATCGGCGCGACCGGCGGTCGCGTCTACGTGTGCACGGGCGATGGTCCGGGGGAGGGCGCATCGATCGAGGAGACGCCCGGCTGTGCGTTCCCGGCCGAGCCGTTCGTCTCCAGTCCGCAGGATGACTTCGGGCCGGTCAGCATCCCGAACGACCGCTACTTCATGATGGGCGACAACCGTGCCGACTCCGACGACTCCCGCAACTGGGGCCCGGTCACCCGGGATCAGATGATCGGCCAGGCGTTCATGTCGTACTGGCCGCCCAGCCGCATCTCGATCTGGTAGCCGGATGGACGATCCTCGCGAGCTCCGTCGCCGGCGCCGCAATCGTCTGCGTCGCCCGCCTCGCCTCCTCCGCATCGCCGCGCTGGCGCGCTGGCCGCGCCCGCTCGGGGCGCTGCTCGCCGGAGTCCTCCTGCTCGTCCTCGCCGTCGTGTGGTGGCCGTTCCTGTGGGTCGCCGCGGCGCTGTGGGGCGTATGGGCCGCCGCCGCGGTCGCCGACGGAGCCCTCCGCGGCCACCAGGGTGTCGGTGCCGGCGCCCTCGCGATCCTGTTCGGACCCCTCGGCGCGACCGTCACGTCGCTCGCGCGCCGACGTGCGATCCGCAAGGTGTCGGACGACGCCGTCTCGTGGGCGTCTGGCTACGCGCTCGTGGCCCTGCTCGTCGGCTTCGCGGTCGGCGGCGTCGTGCTGACCGTCGTGCTCGACCAGGGCCCGCACGGTGAGGACGTCCCGCGTGCTGCGATGGGCGATCGCATCCTGACGGGTGACCGCGTGCTGATCACGCCGCAGTGGATGGCGCCCGTCGGCGTGGGCGACATCGTGGCCGTGGAGCGCTTCAAGGGCGTCGACGACGCGCTCGGTGCCACCGGCGACATCGGCGGGGTCGGGCGCATCGTCGCCACCCAGAATCAGATCGTCGGCGCGCTGAACGGCGCGCTCTACACCTGCCTGCGCCTCCCGGACGCCGCGGTCGGCATCCAGGACGAGGACGGCTGCGAGGAGGTGCCGGAGATCTCCTACCTGCGCACCCCGACGCCGGACTTCGGCCCCATCGAGGTGCCTCAGGGCACCTTCTGGGTGATGTCGGACGACCGCGAGGCGACGCCGTTCCTCGACTCCCGCGTGTACGGCGCGGTGCCGGAGGACGCGATCGCCGGGCGCGTGGTGGCGGTCGTCTCGCCGCTGTCGCGCCTCGGCATCCTCTAGCGCGGAACCACGCGTGCGCGTCCGCCGCCCGGCGCGGTAGATTCGCGGCATGCCGCCCAAGCGCCCCCGCGGACCGCAGCTCCTGCGCCACGACCGCGCGCTCGGCGCGCGCTTCGTCGTCGGTGCCGACGAGGCCGGCCGCGGCGCGCTGGCCGGTCCTCTGGTCGCCGCCGCCGTCACGCTGGAGCCCGGCGCGCTCGACCGGGCGGAGCGCACGGCCCTGCGGCGCCTCGACGACTCCAAGCGCGTCGCTCCCGCGGTGCGCGACGAGCTCGCCCAGGCGATCGGCGCCGTCGCCACCTCGGTGGCCGTGGTCGCGGTCGCGGCGGCCGAGATCGACGAGATCGGCATCCAGGCCGCGAACCTGACCGCATTGCGCCGAGCGCTCGAGTTGGCCGCACCGGCGGCGGACGCCGTGCTGCTCGTGGACGGCTTCGCCCTGCCCGGTCTCGACCGCCCGTACGAGCGTCTGATCAAGGGCGACGCCACGAGCGCGGCGATCGCCGCGGCCTCGATCATCGCGAAGGTCACGCGCGACCGCGTGCTCGAGGGGCTCGACCTGCTGACGCCCGGGTACGGCTTCGCCGCGCACGCCGGCTACGGCACCGCCGCGCACCGCGCGGCGATCACGCGGCTCGGGCCCTGCGATGCCCATCGCCGGTCGTTCGCGCCCCTTGCCGCATAACCGCACCGCGGCAATCGGCCGCAACGGCGAGCGGCTCGCCGCGCTGCTGTACGCCGTCCGCGGCTACCGGATCCTCGGTCGCCGCGTGCGCACCGCCTCGGCGGAGGTGGACCTGGTCTGCCGCCGCGGCAGCGTGCTCGTCCTCGTGGAGGTGAAGCGCCGGCGTCGACGGGGCCCGTGGGCGGCTCGGGACGATCTCGGCTGGCGCCAGGCCCAGCGCCTGGCCCGCGCGGCTGGCGAGCTTCGACGCAGGCACGGGTGGGCGCGTCGGGTCCGCATCGACCTCGTGGCGATCGACGGCTGGCGCGTGCGCATCCATCGTGATGCGATCGACGGCGAGGCGATGCTGCGCGAACGTACGCGCTGCGCCTGGACCTAGCGCGCCCGTCGCGCGCCGTCTGACGGCGACGCTCTCCGTGTGATCGTCCGTGCACACGCAGTCGCGGTACTCGGACTCGACGCCGTCCCCGTCGAGGTGGAGGTGCACGTGGGGGAGGCCACGCAGCAGGCCACGTTCACGATCGTCGGCCTGCCCGACAAGGCGCTGTCGGAGGCCCGCTCGCGGATCCGCTCCGCCACGTTCACCGTCGGCCTTCCCGTCGATCGCTGCACGGTGGTCGTCAACCTCGCGCCGGCCGAGGTGCGCAAGGAGGGGGCCGGCTTCGACCTCGCGATCGCCCTGGCCATCGTCGCCGCGCGCGGGCTGATCGAGCCGACCCTGCTCGACGAGGTGACGTGCATCGGCGAGCTCGCGTTCGACGGGCGCGTGCGCCCGGTGGCCGGTGTGCTGGCGGCCGCTGAGGCCGCGGTCGCGGCGCGCCGTCCGACGCTGCTGTGCCCGACGGCCTGCCTCGCGGAGGCCGCGCTGGTGCCCGGCTGCCGCCCGATCGGCTGCGACAGCCTGTCGTGGGCGGTGCGGTTCCTCAACGGCGAGGTGCCGCCGCCGTCTCCGCCTGCGGCCGCATCGCCGTCTCCGCCTGCGGTCGCCGATCTCGCCGACGTGCGCGGTCAGCCACTCGCCCGTCGCGCGCTCGAGATCGCGGCCGCGGGAAGCCACAACCTGCTCATGATCGGCCCGCCGGGCGTCGGTAAGACCATGCTCGCCTCGCGCGTGCCCGGCATCCTGCCGCCGCTGGCCGACGCCGAGGCGCTGCTGGCGTCGCGGATCCACTCGGTCGCCGGCGCCCTCGATCCGCGTCAGGGGCTCGTCCGCGTGCCGCCCTTTCGGGCGCCGCATCACTCGGCCACGACAGCGGCGCTGGTCGGCGGCGGATCGCGCGTGCGGCCCGGCGAGGCGTCCCTGGCCACGGGCGGGGTGCTGTTCCTCGACGAGCTGCCGGAGTTCCGGCGCGATGCGCTGGAGGCGCTGCGCGTGCCGCTCGAGGCGGGCGCCGTGCGGATCTCCCGGGCGTCCGGCTCCGTGGTGCTGCCGTGCCGCTTCATGCTCATCGCGGCGATGAACCCCTGTCCCTGCGGCAGCCCGGACGCCGCGACGTGCACGTGCAGTCGCGACAAGGTGCGGGCCTACCAGCGCAAGGCGAGCGGGCCGCTCCTCGACCGCATCGATCTGGGCGTGAGGCTCGACCGCCCCGACCCCGCCGTGCTCGTCGGCGACACCCCGGAGGGCAGCGACGTCGTGCGGTCCCGCGTTCTCGGTGCCCGTGCGCGCCAAGACGAGCGGGGCGTCCTCAACGGGCGCGTGCCCGTTCGGCGCCTGGACGAGGTCGCGAGGCTCGACGCCGATAGCCGCGCGCTCCTCGATGCCGCGGCGGAGCGGATGCGGCTGTCGCCGCGGGCGATCCACCGCGTCCAACGCGTCGCACGGACCATCGCGGATCTGTCGGGCGCCGCGGCGATCGCTCCCGACCACGTCGCCGAGGCCGTGGCCCTGCGCCTCGGATCCGTCGCATGACCCACGTCGTGCGCCCGGGTGACGGCGGCTACCCCCTGCGCCTGCTGGACCTCGACGAGCCACCGGTTCTGCACCTGCGCGCCCCCGCCGACGCCGCGCGCCTCGCGGCGCTGCTCGTCCCGCCGGTGGTGGCGGTGGTCGGCGCCCGCGACGCCAGCGCGTCGGGCGCGGCGTTCGCGCAGCGCCTGGCCGGAGCGCTCGCGGCAGCGGGCGTGTGCATCGCCTCGGGCCTCGCCCGCGGCATCGACGCCGGGGCGCACGCCGGCGCGCTGGAACGGGGAGGGCGCACGGTTGCGGTGCTCGGCTGCGGTGTCGACCGCGACTACCCGGCGGCCACCGCGGGGCTCGCCGCGCGGATCGCCTCGGCCGGTGCCGTGGTCAGCGAGTATCCGCCCGGCACGCCGCCCGCGCCGTTCCGGTTCCCCGAGCGCAACCGCATCGTGGCCGCCCTCGCGGACGCCACCGTGGTCGTCGAGGCGGCGGCCCGCAGCGGCGCCCTCATCACCGCGCGCCTCGCGCTCGAGCTGGGACGCGAGGTGATGGCGGTGCCGGGATCGCCGTGGCTGGCCGGTTCGGACGGCGTCAACGCGCTGCTGCGGGACGGCGCTCTCCCGGTCGTCGGTCCGACCGACGTGCTCGTGGCCCTCGGCGTCGATCCGGGCACGCAGCGCGACGACGACCCCCCGATCGACGCGGAGGCGGCCCGCGTCCTGGCCGCGCTGCGGCGTGAATCGGCGTCGGCGGAGGTCGTCGCGGCACGCTGCGGTCTCGCGATCGCGGCGGCGATCGGGGCGCTTGGCCGCCTCGAGCTGGTCGGACTGGTCGCGCGTGAGCCGACCGGCCGATTCGTCTCGCTGCGCTGAGCGCGCGAAATGTCCCACGGCGCCCGAACATCGACGATGCTTCGGGTACGACCAATCGCCCCCCGAGGAGGACACATGCCTTTCGAGCTTCCGGCACTGCCGTACGCGTTCGACGCGCTCGAGCCGCACATCGACGCCACGACGATGGAGATCCACCACGATCGCCACCATCAGGCCTACGTCGACAACGCCAACGCCGCGCTGGCCGGCACGGAGTGGGAGAACACGCCCGTCGAGGAGCTCCTCACCAAGCTGGGTGACCTCCCCGCCGACAAGCAGGGACCGGTCCGCAACAACGCCGGCGGCCACGCCAACCACACGCTGTTCTGGGAGATCCTCGGTACGGGCGCCCCGGCGCCGTCGGGTGACCTCGCCGCGGCGATCGACGCCGAGTGCGGCGGTCTTGACGCCCTCAAGGCCGCGATGACCGACGCCGGCATCAAGCGCTTCGGCTCCGGCTGGAGCTGGCTCGTCGTCAACGGCGGCACGCTCGAGGTCATGTCGACCCCGAACCAGGATTCCCCGATCTCCGAGGGCAAGACGCCGATCCTCGGCATCGACGTCTGGGAGCACGCGTACTACCTCAAGTACCAGAACAAGCGCCCCGCGTACCTCGAGGCGATCTGGAACGCCATCAATTGGGATGCCGTCGGCCGGAAGTACGCCGCGGCCAAGGGCTAGACCCCGCCAACGCGACGGGGCTGGGGGCCGCTGCCGGATGGCGGCGGCACCCAGCCCCGTTTGCGTTCTGCGGGACCTACGAGTGGTACAGGAAGAACTTGAGGTTGAGGTTCGCCGGAGCGCCCTGCTCGTCGAACATCAGCTTGACGACGTACGACTTGCCGTTCGCGCGCAGCGCCGTCGAGCGGAGCACGGTCGAGCCGTAGTTGCCGCCCGACAGCGTCGCGAAGGCGTTGGTGATGGTGGACGTCACCTGACCGGTCTTCGTCGGCCGGATGGTGATGGTCTGCAGCATCGACATGTTGCTCACGCGGGCCCGGCTGACGGTGATCGTCGCGCCGACGCCGCCCATCAGGCCGTTGTTGACCGACTGCTGGAACGGCTGGTCGCCGAGTTTCGAGCCGGCGAGCGTCACGTTGAACTCCGAGGCCTGCGCCGCGTCGGACAGCGCGCCGAAGTCGGTGGGGTTGGTCGCCGGCATCGAGTTGGCGGCCGAGGCGGTGGCGGTGGCCACGCCGAGGGCGGCGGTCGCCGCGAGCACGGCGGCGCCGCGGCGGATGGACGTGCGGTGCATGGGGGATCCTCCCGGTGGGTTACCCGCAGCGTACCTTCGGGGTGACGTCCGAAGTGCGCCGGAGGATCAGCGGTTGACCTGGTCGACGGTGAAGCCGGCCGCCTGCTTGTAGCGCGCGGCGATCTCCTCGAGCTCTGCGCGCGGGATGACGTCCTCGATCCGCTCGAAGCCCTCCGGCGCGCGCTCCTCCGCCAGCTGCATGACGGCCTCGGGCCCGCCGGCCCGGTTGGCGAGCACGATCGCGCTCGTGGCCGGTCGGCGATCGTCTTCGTAGGCGGCCAGGGCGGTCGAGCCCACGCCGTGCTCGGCGAGGCGCTCGGCGAGGCACTCGGCGTCGAGGATCGCCTGGGACGCGCCGTTGGAGCCGATCGGATACATCGGGTGCGCCGCGTCGCCGAGCAGGGTGACGCGCTCCGTGCCCCAACGAGCCAGCGGATCGCGGTCGCTCATCGGGTACTCGTAGACGGCCTCCGCGCCGTCGATCAGCCCCGGCACGTCGAGCCAGCCGAAGTCCCATCCGGCGAACGGGTCGCGGAATCGCGACGCCGGGACGACGCGGGACCAGTCCTGCGGCGGCGGGGCGTCGCCGCCGAGCGTCAGCTCGGCCACCCAGTTCAGGTCCTGCCGCCCGTCGTCGCCGACGGGGGCGATGGGGTAGCAGACGAACTTCGTGTCGAGGTTGCCGGCCATGATCATCGTGCGACCGTCGAGGAAGGGCGCGGCGCGGGTGACGGCCCGCCAGATCATGCGGCCGGAGTGACGCACCCCGCCGTCCTCGGGATGCAGGAGCGCGCGGACGCGCGAGTGGATGCCGTCGGCGCCGATCAGGATGCCGGCGCGGACGTCGGCGACCGCCGTGCCGTCGCGTCGCACGAGCACGACGTCGACGCCCTCGCCGTCCGCGTCGAACCCCTGCACGGCGCAGCCGGTGCGCACGGCCTCGGCGCCCAGTCGCTCCCGCACGAGGCGCTGGAGGTGCATCTGCAGTTGCCCCCGGTGGATCGAGAGCTGCGGGTGCGCGTAACCGGCGTCGATCCCGCGCGGTTCGCGCCAGATCTCCTGGCCGTGGCGGTTGACGTACATCAGCGTGCCGGTGGCGACGCAGCCCTCGGCGAGGCCCTCGGCGGCGTCGAGCAGCGCGAGCACGCGCACTGCGTGGGGCAGCACGTTGATGCCGACGCCGAGCGGACGCAGCTCGTCGACGGCCTCCACGATCGTGCAGGGGATGCCGTGCCGGTGCAGAGCGAGGGCGGTCGTCAGGCCGCCGATGCCGGCGCCGGCGATCAGGACCGGCGTGTCGGCGGCCGCGTCCACGGTCAGTCGACTCGGAAGAACCGGATGCGGATCTGCCCCTCGTCCTCGCGCGCCATGCCGACGAACACGTGGCCCGTCAGCCATGCATGCGCGGGTGCATCGGTGCGGAAGCGCGGCGACGTCCTGAAGTAGTACTGGTCCTCCGGCACCGATTCGCGGCGATCGAGGCGCTCGACCTGCTGCGGGCTGGCCCGGAAGTAGCCGTGGTTGACGACGTCGATGAGGGCGCCGTCGTCGGTGCGGATGAGGTAGCGGGCATCGAGCTCGATCGTGTCGCCGCGCGTGATCATCCAGTCGCCGCCGCCCGCCACGATCGTCCCGTTCAGGTCCGGTCCCGCCACCGTGCCACCGGTGATCGGCACGAACTCCAGCACCTCGGAGGGCCCACGCCCCACGTGCTGGGGCGCGTCGACGTCCACCCGCACCTCGAACGAGAACCGGAGCATCGGGTCGGGGAGGGGCACATCGGGATCCTCGCAGACGACCGACCGTGCTGCACTCGGCTTGGCGGTCTATGCTCGCGCCGTGCAGGATCTGTTCACCGCCGAGGATCGATCGTCCCTCAACGCCGCGTTGGCCACGGGCAGCGGCAGCCGCTTCGACGCGATGCTCGCCGAGCAGCCGCGCCCGGGCGCGGGCCACCGCTGGGGCACCCGCATCGGCCTGATCGGCGTGGCGCTGATCGTCGGGACGATCGCGCTCGCCATTATCGGCTTGGTCGGCTTGGTCGTGCTCGTCATCCTCGTCGCCGCCGGCCTGGTCGTTTCCGCGCGCCTCGCGGGGTGGCTGCATCGACGCGGCCTCGAGGGGAAGGCGCAGGCGGCGGAGGTCAATGCGTGGGTAGCCGCGCGCGGCTGGCGGTACGTGGAGTCGATCGCGGTGTCCTCGGCGACGCCGCTCCTGCGCGCGGGCGACGAGCGCAAGACGGGGTGGGGCGTGGAGGGCGTCTTCGACGACGGCACGCCGTTCTGCGCCGGCTTCTACCAGTACACCGAGGAGCGCACGGTCACCGACACCGACAGCGAGGGGCGCACGACGACCCGCACCGAGCGCACCGACTACCCCTTCGCGATCGCCCACCTCAGCGCTACGCTCGCCGACCTGCAGACGCTGTCCCTGTCCGACGGCGGCTGGGGCTTCTTCGCCAAGGTCGAGGGCGCCGTGTCGAGCCTCAAGCCGATCGAGCTCGAGAGCGCGGAGTTCAACGACGCCTACCGGCTGATGGTCGACGACGACTGCGACGAGCAGGCCGTCCGCGCGCGCTTCACCCCGGCCGTCCAGGTGGCGTTCATAGAACGCGGCTCCGGGGCCGCTCGCGTCGAGGCCGAGGGCGGGGTCCTGCTCGTGGCCCGGGCGGGCCGCCCGGAGCACGAGGACTTCGGCGCGCTGCTCGACCTGCTCGGCGACGCCATCTGGCTGCGCGCCGTGCTGACCGACGATCCGCCGGGTCGACTGCCCGATGTCGCCACGCTGCGCGCGGTTCTGCTCGGCGCGACCTAGGCCGTCGGGGCGCCGACGGGCCCCTGGAGCTGCTCGCGCCAGCCGCGGAGCAGCGCGTTGACGTGCTCGGCGCCGATGATCTCCTCCGGCACCTCGAGATCGGGCGGATGGAGGATGAACGGGCGCGTCTGCGGGCCGCCGAGGCCGCCGTGGAACGAGATCAGCTCCTCGAACGCGCAGCCCTCCTCGAGCACGGGGTCGTAGAAGGAGCCGACGAGGATGTCGGGCGCGTTGCCGAAGCCGTCCGTGCGGCGCAGGTGGTCGGCCGCGTGCGGCGAGAAGTGCTCGAGCGGGTCATCGCCCTCGATGCGGCCGTCGGCGAGGTGGCGCGTGCCGCTGCCGCCGAGCACGACCGCCCTGCCCGCCGCCGTGCGCACCATCACCCAGCCGACGTGCGGGTGCGTCCGGAGCGCCTCGAGCAGCGCGGGATGCTGCGCGTCGATCTCCTCGCGCGTCAGGCGGTGCTTGTCGTGCATCAGGTACACGAGTCCGAGGTTGCCCGACCCGAGCACGACGACGTCCTCGCCCGACACATCGTTCTTCGCGCGCTTCTTCGTCGTGCCCGTGGCCTCACGGGCGGCGCGGGAGACGGCGGAGTCGTTCTCGTCGCCGCCGAGCATGCCCGCCACGTCTCCGCCGGACAGCGAGCGGCGCACCAATTCGTCGAGGCCGTAGCCGTTGCGCTGGAGGAACGTCGCGCCCTGCGTCTGCCCGTGGTCGGATAGCACCACGATGCGGTACGGCCGCGGCGCGTACGTCCGGGCCGCGTCGATCCGCGCGAACGCCTGGTCGAGCTTGCGCAGCGCCTCCATCGTGTCGGCGCGCTCGAGGCCGGAGTGGTGCGCGACCTCGTCGTAGCTCGAGAACGTCGCGTAGAGCACCGGCCGGCCGGCCATCATGTCCTGCAGGACGCCGTACAGGATCAGCTCGCGCACGATCACGCACAGCGCGCCGCGGACGAGGGGGTACTTGCCGCCGCGGTGGCCACGCGGGCGCACGTCGCGGCGGCGCTGGCGTGAGGCTGCGGAGATCTCGAGCAGGACCTCCCAGACGAACAGCACGAGCACGTTCGTCGTGTTCGAGACGCTCGAGAAGAAGCTGCGGTAACCGGGGTTCGCCTTCTTGTCGGCGTCGAAGCGGCTGACCGTCAGGATGCACGCATCGGCACCGCCCGACAGCAGGTTGCCGCGGCTCGCCCCGCCGTGCTGGAGCAGGCCGCGGTCGTGCAGGTGCCGACGCTCGATCTCCGCGCAGTCGCCCGGCGCCGAGCAGGTCATCAGCCGGCCGGTCTCCTTCTCGACCCAGCGAAAGGCCGGAATGTCCGCGTTCGAGCCGAGCAGGATGCCGGCCTGGCTGGCGCCGGTCTGCGATGAGAGGTCCGTCTCCCACTCGGACAGGACGTGGTCGCCGTCGGCGACCCACTTCGCCATCGTCGGCGCGCTGCCGTCGCGCATCGCGCGCTGCAGGATGCTGTAGGCGAGCCCATCGATCTCGAGGAAGATCAGCCCGGGGTCGTCGGAGCGGGCGAGATCGCCCCGGCGTCGGACGATCCGCGACGACGTGCGCAGCGCCCAGCCGTCATCGTCGTTGACGCCGACCACGACGACGACGACGGTGTGGACCGCCGACATGATCAGCGCGGCGGCGAACGCCCACCCGAAGGAGTCGACGCGCAGGACCTCGGGTAGCGCCTCCGCCGTGAGCTGCACGAAGACGGCGCTGAGCAGCAGGCTGAGGATGAAGTCGATGGCGACGGAGAACGGCAGCCGCAGCGCCGCCACGAGCGGCCCGAGCACCGCGTTGAGCACGCCGATCACGCTGACGGCGATGATCGAGCCGAGGATGCCGTCGTACAGCTGGACACCGGGCAGGACGACCGCGGCGACGTTGAGCGCGACCACCGATGCGGCCCACGAGGCCAGGAACGGCAGCAGGCGGATACGGGGCCGCTGGGGATTCCATGCGAAGGCGTCGTCAGGCGTGGTCATCGTCCGACGACCTTAGCGTTCCAGCCAGTTGGGGACTCCCCGAACTGGTCCGCCGGTCGGGTAGAGTGCCGCGCAGTAGGGTCGTAGCTCAATTGGTAGAGCACCGGTCTCCAAAACCGGGGGTTGCAGGTTCGAGTCCTGCCGGCCCTGTTGCGGCCCACGCGACCGTCAGCGCAAGGGGTTGCCGTTGCCTACCAGGCGATCGTGGTGACCCTGGGCGCAACGGTGTCAGACGGTGTCACGGTGCCTGCCGGGGCTAGCCCCGCTTTCTGCATGACAGGTCTTGGCGCAAGGGGAAACCCGTGACACCGTGGCGGCATGCGCCCACAATGGCTCGGAATCCGCTCGTTGCTCGTCGCCGCGATCATGGCGCTCCTGCTGGCCGTCACGCCACTGGCAACGGCGGCCGAAGCGGATCCGTGGGCGCTGGTCCCGTCTGCGCTGACGGGTGGCGCCGACGGCGGGGTGGCGTTGAGCGGCGACGGCACCATCGCGGCGGTCGGGACGCCATTCGATGACACGGTGGCAACCGATGGGGGCGTCGTGCGCGTCTTCTACCAGCACGCCGGCGGATGGTCGCAGCTCGGCGACAGCATTCCCGGCAGCATGGCCAAGGACATCGCGGGGGCGTCGGTCGCGTTGAGCGACGACGGTCTCGTGCTCGCAGTCGGCGCCCCCGGCAGCAGCTTCGACATGGGCGAGGCCGGCCCGAAGGGCTGGGTGCAGGTCTACGAGTGGAATGGCGCCAGCTGGCGACAACGCGGGCGCACGCTGTTCGGCGTCAACGATCACGATCGCTTCGGGTTCTCGGTCTCACTGAGTGATGATGGCTCCGTGCTGGCCGTCGGGTCACCGCGGCGGGACGTCAGCGGGTCGAACGCGGGGCGGACGACGATCTACACGTGGTCGAGCAGCACGTGGAGCTGGAGTCAGGCGACGACGATCGACGGGGCGGCTGCCAGTGATCAGTCCGGCGGGTCCGTATCGCTCAACGGCGATGGTTCGCGTGTTGCGATCGGTGCCAAGTACGCCCTGGGCTCGGCGACGGGCCAGGTCCGCGTCTTCGGCACGAGTGGCGGCGGCTGGGCTCAGCTCGGCAGCACCATCAATGGCGTGGCATGGGCGGAATTCGGCACGTCCGTCTCCCTCAGCGACGACGGCGCGACGATGGCGGTCGGGGCGCCCTGGGATTCCCCGGCTGGCGGCAGTACATTCGTGTACGCCTACTCAGGTAGCAACTGGACACAGCGCGGATCGACCATCCCCGGCGAGAGCGCCAACGATCTCGCCGGCAAGTCGGTGTCGTTGAGCGGCGACGGGATGGTGCTGGCGATCGGCGCCGACGACAACGACGGCAACGGCACCGGGGCAGGGCATGCCCGCGTGTTTCGCTGGAATGGCACCAGCTGGGATCGCCGCGGCGGGGATATCGACGGCAATGGCGGTGACGCGTCCGGCCGTGCGGTGGCGCTCAACGAGAACGGCCAGCGCATCGCCATCAGCGCGCCGGCCCCGCCGAGTGGCGTCGGCACCGTCCGGATCTACGCGCATTCGGGCAGCCCCGCGCCTCCTCCATCTGCGCCGCTCGCCGTGAGCGGTACGTCGGCCAGCATGTCGGTCACGGTGTCCGGCACGTCGGTCCCGGTGACGTGGTTGGCGCCGGTCAGCAACGGCGGGGCGACGATCATCGGCTACACCGCGACCGCAAGCACGGGGGAGACGTGCTCCGTGACCTCGACTGCGCCGGCGACGCCGGAGCGCACTTGCACGATCAGCGGCTTGGCGAACGGCGCGTCGTACACGTTCACCGTGACGGCGACGAACGCCGCGGGAACCAGCGCCGCGTCCATCGCGTCCGCGGCCGTCATGACACCGCGTACGGTGCCGGGCCAGCCGACCGGCGTCAGCGGTACGCCCGACGATCGCTCGGCGGTGGTGTCGTGGACTGCGCCGGCGAGCAATGGTGGGGCGACGATCATCGGCTACACCGCGACGGCCAGCACGGGGGAGACCTGCTCGGTGACCTCGGTGGCGCCGGCAACGCCGGCCACGACCTGCACGATCAGCGGACTCGCGAACGGGACGTCGTACACGTTCACGGTGACGGCGGCGAATGCCGTCGGAACGGGGGCCGCGTCAGGTGCGTCCGCAGCCGTCTCACCGAGTGCGCCGGTCGTGGCCGTATCGCCGAGCGTACCGGCCGCACCCGCGACGAGCGGAGGCGGGGGCGCGAGCACCGCGTCCAGCGGGGCTGCGCCCGCTGCGGTCACGAAGGCCACGGCCGCCGCGACGCGAACCGGCGGCAACGTCACGCTCGCGGTCGCACTCCCGACCGCGTCGATCGGTGCGAAGGTCGTGATCATGCGCAAGGTCGGCAAGCGCTACGTCGCCATCTCGACGACGAAGGCCGCGAGCAGCGCACTGACGATCCGGCTCAAGGTCAAGGGGCGACCGGGCTCGACGCAGCTGCGCGTGGTCGTGGGCGGCAAGATCGTCAAGTCGCTCAAGGTCTGACATGACACCGCTCGACGGTGGACAGCTGTTTCGGAGGCTCGCGGGCGAGCTGATCGCGGGGCGCCTTCAGCGCCGGGCGGTTCCCAGGTTCGAGTCCTGTCGGCCCTGTGTGGGCGAGCTGCCGTCTCTGTGTCAGGGACGCTCGACGCCTATGCCACGTCTGCAGGCCCGGCGCCCAATGCCGTGGCGCGCATGGTTAGACCGTGGTCATCACCAGCAACGTCCGTTGGGACTCCACTTCGCTGCGAACCAGGTGCATCGCGAGGTGGCGTACATCGTGACCCCTTTTTGGACGCCGTACCAACTGTTTTCCATGATGGCAGGCCCGCGCCGGTCCATTCGATAATCCATCCATGAGGCCAAGGTGCCAAAGAGCTCTGGGGCCCACTCCACGCGGTCCGCGTTGACCTCGCCGATGTTGTAGAAAAGCCAGAACTTGCGATCAGAGTCAGAACGATAGTTGTAGCTGGGGCCCGGATTATCGCTGATCCACCTATCGGGGAGGTCATTCCAGCAGCGGCTCAGTCGGCTTGATCGCACTCCGTTGCACGTGAGCATGCGCGGCGTTGGTGTCGGGGTAGC
>JAUMCA010000144.1:0-8074 GCA_032119475.1 Thermoleophilia bacterium
TGTACGGGCGCTCGACGGTGCGGCGCGTGGATCCGCGAACGGGCGCCGTCCTGCGGGTGGTCGATCTGCCCGCGAGCCAGTTCGGCGAGGGCCTCACGATCGTCGACGGCGTCGCCGTGCAGCTGACGTGGACGGAGCGAGTGCTCCATACCTACGATCCGGCGACGCTCGCGCGGACCGGCACCCGGGCCTACCCGCTGGACGGTTGGGGCCTGACGACGCGGCGCGGCCTGCTCGTCGCGTCGGACGGCTCGGCCCGACTGCGCTTCCTCGATCCGACGACCCTCCGCGTCGTGCGCGGCGTCGTCGTGCGCGACGGGCAGCGCCCGATCATGGGCCTGAACGAGCTGGAGCTGATCGACGGCCTGATCTGGGCGAACGTCCTGATGGACGACCGCATCGCGCTGATCGACCCGGCGAACGGGCGCGTGCGAGCGTGGATCGACGCCGCCGCGCTGCGCCGGCGCCTGCCCGGCCCCGCTGACGTGCTCAACGGCATCGCCCGCGACCCCGTCACCGGCCACGTCGCCGTCACCGGCAAGCTGTGGCCGCGCCTGTTCGTGATCCGGCTGCTGCAGCCGGTGCCCCGCTGAGGTCAGACGAGCTCGAAGCGGATCGGCAGCGCGCCGACCTGCAGCGTGCTGGCGCCGAGCGCGTGCAGGCGCTCCTTGCCCTCGACGATCGTGAGGAAGTGGTTGCCGGCGAGCTGCCCCGCCTTCGAGGCGAAGCAGCACGGGCCGTACGGGAACAGCAGCTCGCACTCCGAGATGCCGCCGGGGTACCAGAGCAGCTCGCCCGGCGCGGGATGGCTGGTCGGGTCCTCGAACGGCACGCCGAGGTCGAAGTCGCCGAGCGGGATCCAGCAGGACTCGCCGCTCCAGCGGACGTGGATCATCTTCTGCTCGTACGGCAGGAGCCCCAGGAACGCCTCGCACGTCTTCGGCGACTTCTCGCGCTCCAGGCGCGCCATGAACTCCACGTCGCCGCTCGTGATGCGGACCATCTCCATCTGGGCTCTCCTCCGGCTCGGATCTGCCGGAACTATGCCGCATCCCGCCCTACGATCCCCGCATGCCGCGACGCCCCGATCCCGACCCCTCCGCGCTGTCGCCCGCCACGCGGGACGCCCTCGAGCGCCTGCCCGCGAACAACGTGTTCCGCGCGCTCGCCCACGCCGACGCGGCGTTCCCGCCGCTGATGGAGCTGACGGCGAGCCTGTGGAACGACGCGGCGCTCGCGCCGCGCCTGCGCGAGCTGGCCATCCTGCGGACCGCGCGCCTGCTCGACTGCGCGTACGAGTGGATGCACCACATCGAGGTCGCGCGCATGGTCGGCATCGACGATGCGGCGCTCGACGCCATCGACGTCGGACGGCTCGACCTCGGCGGGTTCGACGAGGTCGACCGGCTCGTGCTGGACGCCGTGCCGCACATCCTGGACCGGCGCCGCGGCGACGACGCCGTCTTCGATCCGCTCGAGCGGGAGCTGAGCGTGCGCGAGATCGTCGAGCTGCACCTGGTGGTCGGCATCTACGCGGCGATCGCCGGCGTCGTCGCGGACCTCGACGTCGACATGGACGGCCGCTCGGGCGCGTTCGAGCTGGACCACGACAGCCGCGGTCCGCGGCTCGGCTGACCCTCAGTCGGCGAGGGGCACGGCGATCGTCAGCAGCGCTCCGCCGTCCGCACGCGGGTCCAGCCGCCACCCGCCGGGTGCGATCTCGTCGAACACGGCGGAGCCCATGCCCGGCGGTCCCGCGACGGGACCGCTGCCGTCGTCCGCCACCTGGAGGCGGATCGCACCGGGTTCCTGCGTGACCGCGACGTGCAGGTGCCGGGCGCGCCCGTGCTTCTTCGCGTTGCTGATCGCCTCCTCGAGCGCCTGGCCGACCTGCCGCACCACCGTCGGCGGCACGGGCCCCACCACGTCGATGCGCGCGTCGACGTCGGTGAACTCGCGCCAGAGGTCGAGACGCCGCTCGACCTCCGCGCGCAGGTCCGTCTCCGTGGCGATCAGCCGCGGCGTCGTCTGCAGCGCGATCCGCGCCTCCTCGACCGCGCGTTCGAACGCCGCGCCGTCGTTGGTGCGCGTCGCCTGCTCGATGGCGAAGGCCGTCGCGAGCAGGGTCGACTGGAGCGTCCCGTGCACGTGCTGCGCGAGCTCGCGCGACACGCGGACCAGCTCGCGGTTGGCGATGATCGCGTCGAGCGTCTGCTCGTCGACGACGAGCTCGAGGTCGTTGAGGGCGCCGCGGCGGCGCTGGATCGCCGCGGCGGTGATGCTGACCGCGACCGTCACGCAGGGGGCCCAGAACGTGGCCACGATCGTCCCGGCGAACAGCGGGTCATCGGCGATCAGCGTCTGGAAGACGATGCCCTTGGCGGCAGTGATGCCGAGCACCGCGAGCGCCCCGATCAGGAGCGTCGGAACGCGCGCGCCGACCCGGCGGCGGTCGTAGTCGGCGAGCGGCTTCAGCACGGCGTACATCAGCGCCGCCTGGGCGACGTACTGCGCGGCGCCGACCGTGAGTCCGTAGCGGGCGGTGCTGAAGACGAGGAAGAAGGTCGCGGTGATGAGCGACGACGCGCCGGGGATGATGGGCTGGTTGAGGAGCGTGGCCCACAGCGCCCGGGCGACGCCGGACGGGCGCACGGGGGTGTACGTCGCGGTGAACAGGCGCTGGCTGAGCGGACGCAGCTCCTCAGTCGCGACCATCTGCAGGCGGTCGGCCATGGCGAACCGCTGCGCCTCGGTCAGCGAGCGCGTCGATTCGCCGAGGTCCGCGATGATCGGATCGGTCGCCACGCGGATCTCGGCCTGCACGGCGGCCTCGATCGACGCCGTCAGGCCCGAGCGCTCCACCTGCTGCTCCCGGAGCGTCACCAGTCGCGTGATGAGCGCGTCCCGCTCGTGGCGGTAGCGATCCAGCTCGTCGAGGATCACCGAGATCGCGATGAAGACGGCCGGGGCGATGCCGGTGCTGAACACGATGCGCGCGGCGGGGTTCAGCGCGAAATCGGGCACGCCGAGGAGGGCGTAGAGGGCGATCGACGCCAGCGCGTGGACGAGCCCGAAGACGCCGCCCAGCACGATGATCGTGGTCACGGACACGGGCGTCTCGGCGCGGTGCCGCAGCACGGTGCGGGCCGCGATGAGCATGGCGAGGCCGAGGGCGAGGCCCGCGACGACGCCGACGGCGACGATCAGCAGGCGATCGCGCTGCGTCGTGTCGACGTTCGTGGGGATGGAGATGAACGTGCCGACGATGGTCAGCACGGAGATGAGCGCCCACGCCTGCCACGACACCGCCCAGCGCCCGCCGATGCGGCCGGCGGTGGTCGGCAACTCAGTCATGCGCCTGGGTGGCTCCGCTCATGCGCAGGTAGGCCCGGGTCAGGAGGACGCGGCGGTTGCTCGACGAGGTCGTCGGTATCCCGAGTTCGCGGGCGGCCCGCATGATGATGCGCTCGACCGACGTCTCGCTGATGAACCGCTGGCGGGCGATCTCCGCGTTCGACAGGCCCTGGGCGACCAGTCGGACCACCTCGATCTGCGTGTCCGTCAGCCGGGCGACGTCGCCGCTCGGGGCCGGCACCGGGCTCTCCCCCGCGGCGGGGTTGGCGGCCGCCGCGGCGATCGACCGCACCAGCGCGTGGCTCAACTGCATGGCGTCGTCCAGCTCGCCCTTGACGAGGTAGACGACGTTGCTCGGCAGGTGGTCGACGTTGCGCCCGGTGAGCCGCGGATCCTCGTAGCTGGTCAGGATCACGATGCCGAGGTCGGGCCGCTCCTGCCGCAGCTCGACGGCGAGGTCGACGCCGCTCGGGCCGGCGCCCAGATCCAGATCGAGCATCGCGGCATCCGGTGCGCAGGTGCGCGCCAGCCGGATCGCCTCCGCAGCCGATCCCGTCTCGGCCACGACGTCGACGTGCGCGCTGCGCAACGCCCCGCAGAGCGTCGCCCGCGTGAACTGGCTGTCCTCGACGACGAGGACCTTGACCCCGGATGCCGGCATGGCGCGTGCATTCAACCACGGAACGTGGTCGCCGGAGGTTGGGGAAACCCCCGGTTCGGCCTCAGAACGGACGCTGGGGGCGCTCGACGGCGCCGTCCCGCCCGATCAGCACCTCGTCGACCAGCGACGGGGCGAACAGGCCGTGGTCGATGACGCCCGGCGTGTCCGACAGCCAGGCCTTGAGCGACTCGGGGCCGCCGAGCGCGCCGACGTAGTCCGCGATCAGCCCGCCGTCCGGGCTCGGCGGGGCGTCCCGCAGCTCCGCGTGCACGAGGCGGTGGAGCGTGGCGGCGAGCCCGAAGCGCGAGAGCTCCAGGGGGACGGGCGGGCGCAGGCGATGCACGAGCTTGGAGGCGTCCGCGATCACGACGAAGCGGTCGGCCATCGCCGCGACGATCTTCTCCCGCGTGTGCGCGCCGCCACCGCCCTTGACGAGCCAGAAGTCCGGCGCGATCTGGTCCGCGCCGTCGATCGCGATGTCGAGCCGATCGACCTCCGCCGCGTCGTCGACGACGAGCCCGAGGGCACGGGCCGCCTCCTCCGTCTGGACGGACGTCGCGACGCAGCGGATGTCCAGGCCGCGTGCTGCCAGCACCGGCAGCAGGTGCGCGACCGTCGAGCCCGTGCCGAGGCCGACGCGCATGCCGTCCTCGATGAGCGACGCGGCGGCCTCGGCTGCGACCCGCTTGTCGTCGTCCTGGCTCACCCGGCGGCCTCCTCGTCGGCGATGATGACCGACGCGCCGGCCGGGACGACGCGCCCGGCGGGCACGGCGGGATCCCCCGCCAGGACCTGCTGCAGCGGCGCGCGCTTGTCGGCCCCCGTGACGAGCCACAGGAGCAGCCGGGCGCGCTGCAGCCCCGGGTAGGTCAGCGTCAGCCGGCGGGTCCCCTGATACGGACCGGCGGTCGGGGCGACGAGGCGGTCGTCGACGTCGAGCACCGCGTCGCCGGGGACGAGGGATGCCGTGTGGCCGTCGGCGCCCAGTCCGAGGTGGACCACGTCGAGCATCGCCGGCAGGTCCCCGGCGTACGCGGCCGCGGCCGCGTCGAGGTCGGGCTCGGTGACGGGCATCGGGTGGATCGCGACGGGGATCGTGGGCCCCAGGCTCTCCCGCAGGTGCGTGAGGTTGCGGGCGGGGTCGTCGTCGGGGGCTATGCGCTCGTCGACCTGGAACAGCTCGACGCCCTCCCAGGGCAGGTCCATCCCGGCCAGGTCCTCGAACATCAGCCATGGCGACCGACCGCCGCTGAAGGCGAGCGAGAACACGCCGCGGGCCGCGACGGCCGTCGCGGCCTCGGCGGCGATCCGCTCGGCGGCCGCGCGCGCGGCCGCCGGGGCGTCGCGGACCACGATCAGCTCGTGCGCCACCGCTACGAGCGCTTCTCGACGTGGCCGCCGAACGCGGCTCGCATCGCGGACAGCACCTTGCCGGTGAACTGCCCGTTGCCGCGCGACTCGAAGCGCTGCGTCAACGACGCGGTGATGACGGGCGCGGGCACGCCCTCCTCGATCGCGGCGATCGCCGTCCAGCGGCCCTCGCCGGAGTCGGACACGTGGCCGCCGTACGCCTCGAGCGTCGGGTCGGCGGCGAGGGCGCTGGCGGTGAGGTCCACCAGCCATGAGCCCACCACCGAACCCCGCCGCCACACCTCGGCCACCTCGGCGATGTCGATCTCGTACTGGTACGCCTCGGGGTCGCGGAGCGGCGTCGTCTCCGCGTCGACGTCGTGCTGGCGCAGGCCGATGTCGGCGCCGCGGATGATGCTGAGCCCCTCCGCGAGGGCGGCCATCATCCCGTACTCGATCCCGTTGTGGACCATCTTCACGAAGTGCCCGGCCCCGCTGGGCCCGCAGTGGAGGTAGCCGTCGACGGCCGTGCCCTCGCGTGTCCGCCCCGGCGTGGGCGGGGCGCTGTCCCGACCCGGTGCGAGCGTCCGCCAGAGCGGATCGAGGCGCTCGACGGTCGCCGTCTCGCCGCCGATCATCAGGCAGTAGCCGCGCTCGAGCCCCCAGACGCCGCCGCTCGTGCCGCAGTCGATGAAGTGGATCCCCTGCGCGGCGCACTCGCGCGCGTGGCGGATGTCGTCGCGGTAGTACGAGTTGCCCCCGTCGATGATCGTGTCGTCGGCGTCGAGCAGCGGGCGCAGCGCGTCGACCTGCTCCTGGACGAGACCGGCGGGGATCATGATCCACACGGTGCGCGGGCGCTCGAGCTGCGCGACGAACTCCTCGAGGGAGGAGGCGCCGATCGCGCCCTCCGCGGCGAGGGCCGCGACCGCGGCGCCGTCGACGTCGTAGACGACGCAGCGATGGCCGTCGCGCATCAGGCGCCGGACGATGTTGGCGCCCATCCGGCCGAGGCCGATCATGCCGAGCTGGAGTGGGGTATCGGTGGCCATGTCCCTCCTAGGATTCCGCATCCCGCAGGCGGCGGTAGCACTGGATCAGGGCGTTGGTCGATGGGTCGTGGGCGAGCGGCGGCTCGGCGTCGGCGGTGAGCTCGGGCAGGATCGCGGCGGCGAGCCGCTTGCCGAGCTCCACGCCCCATTGGTCGAACGAGTCGATGCCCCAGATCGCGCCCTGCGCGTGCACGACGTGCTCGTACAGCGCGACGAGCGTGCCGAGCCGGTACGGCGTCAGGCGCTCGGCGAGCAGGACGCTGGTGGGGCGGTTGCCCGGCATCTCGCGGTGCGCGACCAGCGCCTCCGGCGTGCCGTCGGCGCGCACCTCCGCCGGCGTGCGCCCGAAGGCCAGCGCCTCGGCCTGCGCGAGCATGCTCGCGATCAGGATGTCGTGGTGCTCGCCGATCGGGTGGATCGGCTGGGCGAAGCCGATCAGGTCGACGGGGATCAGGGTCGTGCCCTGGTGGAGCATCTGGAAGAACGAGTGCTGCCCGTTCGTGCCGGGCTCGCCCCAGACGATCGGACTCGTGTCGACGCCGACCGGATCGCCGGCCGACGTCACGCGCTTGCCGTTCGACTCCATCACGAGTTGCTGCAGGTAGGCGGGGAAGCGGCTCAGGTACTGCTCGTACGGCATCACGCCGTGCGCCTGCGCGCCCATCAGGTCCCGGTACCAGACGCCCAAGAGCGCCATCAGCACCGGCAGGTTCCGCGCGAACGGGGCGGATCGGTAGTGCTCGTCCATCGCGTGGAAGCCGTCCAGCAGCTCGCGGAAGCGGGCGGGGCCGATCGCGATCATCGTCGACAGGCCGATCGCCGAGTCCATCGAGTAGCGGCCGCCGACCCAGTCCCAGAAGCCGACCATGTTGGCCGGGTCGATGCCGAAGGCGGCCACGCGATCGGCGTGCACGGACACCGCGACGAAGTGCCGGGCGACCGCCGCCTCGCCGAGCGCCTCGACGATCCACCGCCGCGCCGTCGACGCGTTCGTCATCGTCTCGAGGGTGCTGAAGGTCTTCGACGAGACGATCACCAGCGTCGTCGCGGGGTCGAGGTCCCGGGTCGCCTCCGCGATCGCCGTCGCGTCGGCGTTCGACACGAAGCGGAACACGAGGTCGCGGTCGCTGTAGGCGCGCAGCGCCTCGTACGCCATCACCGGTCCCAGGTCCGAGCCGCCGATGCCGATGTTCACCACCGCGCGGATCGCCTGCCCCGTGGCGCCCCTCCACGTGCCGCCGCGGATCTCCTCGGCGATGGTCGCCATGCGGTCGAGCACCCGGTGCACCTCCGGCACGACATCCGTGCCGTCGACCACGAGCGACGCGGAGCGGGGGAGCCGCAGCGCGATGTGCAGCGCGGGGCGGTCCTCCGTCACGTTGACGTGCGCGCCGCGGAACATCGCGTCGATCTGCCCGGCCACGTCGCGGTCCTCCGCGAGGGCGAGCAGCAGGCGCAGCCCCTCGGCGTCGATGCGGTGCTTGCTGAAGTCGAGATGGAGGCCGGTGGCCTCCGCCGTCATCGTCTCCGCGCGCGTCGGGTCCGCGGCGAACAGGTCGCGCAGGTGCCGATCCGCGATCACGGGCAGATGCCGCTCGAGGGCGTCCCAGGCTGCCGTGGCGCGAAGCGGTTCCATCCGGTGGGACGATAGCCGTCG
>JAUMCA010000145.1:0-2569 GCA_032119475.1 Thermoleophilia bacterium
GTCCCGACGGCGTCCAGGCGGATCGCGTGCTCGCGCAGCAGATCGTCGAAGGCGTACCCGCTCCGCCCGGGATCGAGCAGGTAGGCCGCAAGCGCGGTGTCGAAGGCCGGCGCGAGGCGCTCGGCGCCGGTGGCCCGCAGCGCCGCCTTCGCGTCGTGGGCGATCAGCGCCGGACCGTCGAGGGCAGCGCCGGCGCCGTCGGCCGGCAGCACCCAGGTGCCGTCATCCGCGGCGACCGCCAGCGTGCCGTCGGCCACCGCGATGCCGGCTTCGTCGCAGCTCGCGAGCGCGGTCGCCAGCGCGCCGGCGTCGACCTCGGTCCCGGAGAGCGCCGGGCCGGAGGGTGCGGGCGCATCGAGCGTGAGGGCCGGCAGCAGCACGTCGAGGTCGTCGAGCCGCTTCAGCAGGTTGTGCATCTCCCAGCGCCGGAACAGCTCCGCCAGCCGCGAGCGGTCCGGCGGCGCGTCGACCGAGCGGGCCGGGTCGAAGTCGGCCAGCTCCGGGATGTCGCGGACGATCGTGCCGAGCTCCCGGGAGCGGAACGCCTCCTCCCGATGGTCGAGCAGCGCCTGCCGCCGCTTGGGACCGGTGATCTCATCGACGTGCTCGTAGACCCCCTCGAGCGTGCCGTACGCGCTGATCAGATCGGCCGCCGTCTTCTCGCCGATGCCGGGCACCCCGGGGATGTCGTCGGAGGTATCGCCCTTGAGGCCGATCAGGTCGGGGACCGCCGTATGCGGCACGCCGAGGCGCTCCGCAACGCGTTCCGGGGTGTAGACGAGCACCTCCGTCATGCCGCGCGGGTTCATCATCAGGCAGACGTTGTCGGAGACCAGCTGGAAGGCGTCACGGTCGGTCGAGACGACGCAGGTCGGTATGCCGGCGGCGTCGGCGATGCGCGTGAGGGTGCCGATCACGTCGTCGGCCTCGCGGCCCTCGACGCTGAGGTTGCGGTAGCCGAAGGCCTCGACGAGCTCGGGGAAGTGCGGACGCTGCTCCTGCAGCAGCTCGGGCGTCGGCTTGCGGGACGCCTTGTACCCCTCGTGCAGGGCCAGGCGCTCCGTCGGCTTCTCGTCCCAGCAGACCACCACGCCGTGCGGCTGGTAGTCCTGGAGCATCTTCATCAGCATGCTCGCGAAGCCGAACAGCGCGCCGGTCGGGAAGCCGTCGCTCGTGGCGAAGTCCTCCGGCAGCGCGTAGTACGCCCGGTACGCGAGCGAGTTCCCGTCGACGAGGAACAGGTGGCTATCGCGCGCCGGCCCGTCGCCGAGGTCGATCTCCGAGGCCTTCTTCGGCGGCATGGCCCGGAGCCTAGTCGTCGCCCTCCGCGCTACCCTCGCCGTCATGTCGGGTCTCCACCACTCCGCGTCGTACTCCCTCACGATTCGTGCGGTCATCCCGCACGAACCCGGGCAGTTCGCGAAGGTGGCGGCGGTGATCGGCGAAGCCGATGCGACGCTCGGGGCGATCGACCTCGTGCGCGTCGATCGCGGTTCCGTCGTGCGCGACATCAGTGTGCTCTGCGCGGACGAGAACCACGGCGCGAGCGTCGTCGACGCGATACGCGGCATCGACGGCATTCGCGTCATCAGCGTCAGCGATCGGACGTTCCTCCTCCACAAGGGCGGCAAGATCGCGATGGCGCCGAAGGTGCCGATCAAGACGCGCGACGACCTGTCGATGGCCTACACACCCGGCGTGGCCCGCGTCTGCCAGGCGATCGTCGAGGAGCCCGACCGGGTCTGGACGCTGACCGCGAAGGGCAACACGGTGGCCGTCGTCACGGACGGAACGGCCGTCCTCGGCCTCGGCGATATCGGTCCCTCCGCGTCCCTCCCGGTGATGGAGGGCAAGGCGATGCTGTTCAAGGAGTTCGCGGACGTCGACGCCTGGCCGATCGCGCTCGACACGACCGACATCGACACGATCGTCGACGTGGTCGCCGCGCTGGCGCCCGGGTTCGGGGGCATCAACCTGGAGGACATAGCGGCGCCGCGCTGCTTCGAGATCGAGCGGCGGCTGCAGGAGCGGCTCGACATCCCGGTCTTCCACGACGACCAGCACGGCACCGCGGTGACCGTCCTCGCGGCGCTCTGGAACGCGCTGCGCGTCACGGGACGCGACATCGCCGCCATCCGCATCGCCGTGATCGGGACCGGTGCCGCGGGCACCGCGATCACCGACATGCTGCTCGCGGCGGGCGCGCACGACATCGTCGGCGTCGACGTCGACGGCATCGTGCATCGCGACCGCCCCGGCCTCCACCCCGCCCTGCTCGCGTACGCCGAGCGCACGAATCCGAGCGGCCTGACGGGCACGGCGGCGGACGCCGTGCGCGGGGCCGACGTCCTCATCGGCGTCTCCCGGCCGGGCGCGATCACGCCGGAGATGGTCGCCACGATGGCGTCGGACCCGATCGTGTTCGCGATGGCGAATCCCCATCCGGAGGTCACGCCCGAGGCGGTGCAGGGACTCGTCGCGGTGATGGCGACCGGGCGCAGCGACTATCCGAACCAGATCAACAACGTCCTCGCGTTCCCGGGGATCTTCCGCGGCGCGCTCGACGTCC
>JAUMCA010000146.1:0-5090 GCA_032119475.1 Thermoleophilia bacterium
GGCGCGGAAGTTCTGGACGATGACCTCCTGCAGGTGGCCGTGGCGGAGGTGCAGGTCGCGCAGCGCGAGCAGCGCCTCCACCTGCTCCGTCCGCGTCTCGCCGATGCCGATCAGGATGCCGCTGGTCGTCGGGATGCGCAGCCGGCCCATGCGGTCGAGGGCGTCGAGCCGGGTCGTCGGCTCCTTGTCCGGCGAGCCGAAGTGGGGCATGCCGCGCTCGGATAGCCGCGCGCTGGCGGTCTCGAGCATGATCCCCTGCGACGGCGCGAACCGCCGGAGGTCGAGCAGCTCCGCGTCGTCGAGCACGCCGGGGTTGGCGTGGGGGAGGAGGCCCGTCTCCGCGAGGACGCGCTCCATGCAGTGCGCGAGGTACGCGGCCGTCGACGGGAAGCCGAGCGCCTCGAGCTCCGCGCGCGCGGCCGGGTAGCGCAGCTCCGGCTTGTCGCCGAGCGTGAACAGCGCCTCGCGGCAGCCAGCCGCGGCGCCGGCGCGGGCGACGTCGAGCACCTCGTCCGGCGTCATGTACGAGCGCTGCCCCTTGCGCGGCGGCTTCGCGAACGTGCAGTAGTGGCAGACGTCCCGGCAGAGGACGGTCAGCGGGATGAAGACCTTCGGCGAGTACGTGACGACGCCCGCGCGGGCGTCGTCACGGCGGGCGCGGGCGGCCGCGCAGAGGGCATCCAGATCCGGTGCGGGATCGGCCGCGAGGGCCCTGGCCTCGGCGTCGGACAGCACGGACTGACGGTAGCAGGGGCCTTCGGCTCAGCCGAAGCGCGCCCGCAGCCGCGGGACGACGTCCGCGTCGAAGCGGTCGAGGAAGCCCTTCTGGTCCGCGCCCGGGCAGTGGAACACGAGGTTCGTGAAGCCCATCTCGACGTACGGCGCGATCCGCTCGACGACCTCGTCGGGGTCGTTCGAGCAGATGAAGCGGCTGGTGGCGTCGACCGACGGGTCCGCGGCCAGGCGCTCGAGCTCGGCCGGGTCGTCGACGTCCTTCTTCAGCTCCGCCGGCAGTGCGAGCGGCGCCCAGAAGTCGCAGTCGGACTTGGCCTGCTCGATGTCCGGGTGGTACGAGACCTTGATCTCCATCAGGAGGTCGATGTCCGCCACGGTGCGGCCGGCCTTCTCGGCGCCCTCGGCGAGCGCGGGCAGGATCTTCTCCGTGTACAGCTCCCGCGGCTTGCCCGAGGTGGTGATGAAGCCGTCCGCGGTCGCACCGGCGTAGCGCGAGGCGAGCGGCGCGGCGGCCGCCACGTAGATCGGCGGGGAGACCTCGGGGAGGTCGTAGATCGTGGCGCTGCGCGTCTGGTAGTAGTCGCCCTCGAACGTCACGCGCTCCTCGCTCCACAGCTGCCGGATCAGCGCGAGCGACTCCTTCAGCCGCTTCAGGCGCTCCGGACCCTCGGGCCAGTCGACGCCGGTCGGCGGCACCTCGTTGAGCGACTCGCCCGAGCCGACGCCGAGGAAGATGCGGCCCGGCGCGAGGCAGGCCAGCGTCGCGAAGCCCTGCGCCACCGTGGACGGGTGGTGACGGAAGGTCGGCGTGATGACGCTCGTGCCGATCTGGACCTTGCAGGTGCGCTCGACGAGCGCGCCCATCCAGGCGAACGAGAACGGCGAGTGGCCGCCGGTGTGGCGGAACGGCTGGAAGTGGTCGGAGATCGCGACGGTGTCCCAGCCGAGCGCGTCCGCGTGCACCGCGTAGTCGAGGAGCTCGCGCGGGGCGAACTGCTCGCTCGATGCCTTGAAGCCGATCCGGACCACGCTGCCTCCTTCGCGCCGCGCCAAGGAGGCGGACGTAGACTGGTGCCGGATGATAGCCCTGGTCCCGTTGAAGTCCCTGGGTGACGCCAAGTCGCGGCTCGGCACGGTGCTCGACGCCGAGGAGCGTCACGTGCTCGCGCTGCGCATGCTCACGCGCGTCGTCGACGCCTGCCAGGGGGCCGGGCTGGGCGTGGCGATCGTGTCGTCCGATCCGATGGCGTACGTCGCGGCGCGCGAGCTGGGCGCCGACGTGATCGACGACGGCGGTGAGGACCTCACCGGCAGCGTGCGCCGCGGCCTCGACGCGCACGCGGAGGCCGACGTCGTCGTGGTGATCGCGGCGGACCTGCCGTACGTCACCGCGGAGGACGTCGAGGCGCTGCTCGCCGCTGCGCGGCCGCTCGCCGTCGCCCCGTCGCCGGACGGCCGCACGAACGCGGTCGCCGCGCGGCCGCCCGCGTCCTTCACGCCGGCGTACGGTCCCGGCTCGGCCGCCCGGCACGGCGGCACGGTCGTCGAGCGGCCCGGTCTCGCCCGCGACCTCGACACGCCGGCCGATCTCGACGAGTTCCGCTCCGCATGCGCGTGACGCTGATCGCGGGCGGCGTCGGCGGCGCCCGCATGGCCCTCGCGCTGCACGAGGCGCTCCCGCCCGGCGACCTCACCGTCGTCGGCAACGTCGGCGACGACACGGAGCACTGGGGGCTCACGATCTCGCCCGACCTCGACACGGTCCTGTACACGCTGACCGGGCGCATCGATCCGACCAACGGCTGGGGCGTCGCCGGCGACACGCGCCACCTGATGGAGGCGATCGTCGAGCTCGGCGAGGAGGACTGGTTCATCCTCGGCGACCGCGACCTCGCCCTCCACGTGGCGCGGACCCGGCGCCTGCGCGCCGGCGAGCCGCTGTCGGCGATCACCGCCGACGTCGCGCGCCGCTGGGGCTGCACGACGCGGGTGCTGCCCGCGACGGATGACCCGCTGCGCACCTGGATCGCGACGGACGACGGCGAGCTGCCCTTCCAGGACTGGCTGGTCCGCCGCCGCGCGGCCGACGCGGTCGCCGGCGTGCGCTTCGCCGGCGCGGACGATGCGCGTCCCGGTCCGGAGGTGCTGGCGGCCATCGCCGACGCCGATCGGGTCGTGCTGGCGCCGTCCAACCCGTTCGTCTCGCTCGACCCCATCCTCGCGGTGCCCGGCCTGCGCGACGCGGTCAGCGCACGGCGCGCCGACGCGATCGCGGTGTCGCCGGTCATCGCCGGCGCGGCCGTGAAGGGCCCGCTGGTCGGCATGCTCGCGTCGCTCGGCCACCGCCCCGATGCGCTCGGCGTGGCCGCGTACCTGGCCCCGCTGATCGGCACGTTCGTGCTCGACGCCGAGGACGCCGCGCTGGCGGGCGAGGTCGAGCAGCTCGGCCTGCGGCCGCTCTGCGTGCCGACGCGGATGGCCGACCCCGGCGTCCGCGCGGGGCTCGCCGCGGCGGTGCTGGCGTGATCCGCATCGTCCCGCTCGCCGCCGCGGAGCGCGTGGAGCCCGGCGACGACATCGCGACCCTCGCCCTGGCCTGGATCGCCGCGGCCGGCGAGCAGGTCGTCGACGGCGACGTGCTGGTGATCGCCCAGAAGCCGGTGTCGAAGGCGGAGGGGCGCATCGTCGACCTGGCCGACGTCATGCCGTCGCCCGAGGCGCTGGCGATCGCGGCCGAGGACGACGGCGACGCGCGCGTCGTCGAGGTGATCCTGCGCGAGTCGACGGAGGTCGTCCGCCGCCGCGGCTCGTTCATCATCGGCCGGACCCGCGACGGGCACGTCTGCGGGTCGGCCGGGGTCGACCGCTCGAACCAGAACGCACCGGACCAGGTGACGCTTCTGCCCGAGGACCCCGACGCCTCGGCCCGCCGCCTGCGCGACGCCCTCCGACGGGCCACCGGCGCCGACGTCGCCGTCGTGATCAGCGACTCGCACGGGCGCCCCTTCCGCCGTGGGACGACGGGCGTGGCGATCGGCGCGGCCGGCTTCGCGCCCGTCGTCGAGCACGCCGGGCGCCGCGACGATGCGGGCCGGGAACTCCACGCGACCCGCGTGCACGTCGCTGACCAGCTGGCCAGCGCGGCGGAGCTCGCGATGGGGCCGTACGGCGGCGTACCGGCCGTGCTGATCCGCGGCGTCGTCCTCGAGGTCGGCGACGAGGGCGCGGCGGACGGGCTGATCGACCGCGACCGCGATCTGTTCGGTTGAGGACGGGGTACGCTCCGACACATGCCGATCTCCGACGACGCCCGCGCGCTGCTCGAGCAGCCCCTCTTCGCCAGCCTCGCGACCATCGGGCCGGACGGCCATCCGCAGGTGACCGTCGTCTGGGTCCACGTCGAGGACGACCAGGTCGTCTTCAACACGGCCGAGGGGCGCGCCAAGCACCGCAACATGGCGACGGATCCGCGTGTCACCGTCCTCCTGCTCGATCCCGCCAACGGCTACCGCTACGCGGAGCTGCGCGGCGCGGTGCGCATGACGACCGAGGGCGGCGACGCGGGCATCGACGCCCTCGCGCAGAAGTACCTGGGCACCGACTACCCGTTCCGCCGCGACGGCGAGGTGCGGGTGCAGTGCCTGGTGGACGTGCACTCCGAACACTGGATGGGATAGACATGACACGCGCGATTCGGATCGGCTTCCAGGCCCGGCCGCAGCACGGCGGGTACGACGCGATGCGCGCCTCGTGGGTGCGCGCCGAGGAGATGGGCGTCGACGCCATCTACAACTGGGACCACTTCTACCCGCTCTACGACGATCCGGACGGCCCGCACTTCGAGTGCTGGACGCTGATCGCGGCGCTGGCGGAGGCGACGAGCCGCGTGGAGATCGGCGCGCTCGTCACGTGCATGTCGTACCGCAACCCCAACCTGCTCGGCGACATGGCGCGCACGGTCGACCACATCTCCGGCGGCCGCCTGACGCTCGGCATCGGGTCGGGCTGGTTCGAGAAGGACTACGAGCAGTTCGGCTACGAGTTCGGCACCGCGATCACGCGCCTCCACGCCTTCCGCGACGCGATCCCGGTGGTGAAGAAGCGCATCGAGCTCGGCAATCCGCCCGCGGTGCGCGACGGGCGCATCCCGATCATGATCGGCGGCGGCGGCGAGAAGGTCATGCTGAAGCTCGTCGCCCAGCACGCCGACATCTGGCACGGCTTCGGCTCGCCTGACGAGATCCGCCACAAGTGCGAGGTGCTCGACGGGCACTGCGCGACGGTCGGCCGGAACCCGGCGGACATCGAGCGCTCGATCATGCTCAACGAGGACGAGATCCCGCACGACGCGGCCG
>JAUMCA010000147.1:0-15063 GCA_032119475.1 Thermoleophilia bacterium
ACTGCGAGAGCGTGTCGCGTTTCGGTCTGACCCCTTCGCGACACGCTCACCCGAAGAACGTCAGCCCGACCACGATGCCCGCGACCATGATCACGGTCGACATGATCACGATCAGGCGCATCATCGCGCCGGGCAGGCCGTACACGCGGGCGAGGATCAGCGTGTGGAACGCGGCCGGCATCGCGATCGACAGGTAGTACACGGCCGGCACGTCGGCCCCGATCGCGAGGTCCACCCCGAACAGCACGGCCGGCGCGATCGCCAGCCGCATCAGCACCGGCACCGCGGCGCGCCAGACGTCGTGGATGTCGTGCGCCACGCGCTCCAGCGGCAGGGCCAACCCCAGCTCGAGGAACCCGATCGGGCCCATCAGGAACACCACCCAGTCGGTCGGCGCGGCGACGTACGGCTCGAGGTCGAAGCCGGCCGCCCGGATCGCGACGGCGATGCCGGCGAAGATCAACGGGACGTTGATGATCTGGCGCGCGATCCCGCCCCACGTCCGCGGGCGCGAGCCGTTGCCGAAGTGCGCGGCGATCGTCGTCGACACCGACACGATCGGGATCAGGTACATGAACTGCGCGAACAGCACCTGGAGCGCGAGCCCGGCCGGTCCGAACACCGCGTTGATGACCGGGTAGCCGAGCGTCACGGTGTTGGTGAACCCGCTGCCGAGCGCGAGCACGCCCTGCTCGCCGCGGCTGCGCGCCGCCGACCGGGCATAGGCGAGCCCGATGCCGAGCACGAGCCACGAGGCGATGATGACCGCCGCGAGCCCGATCAGCGTCGTCGCGTCCGCGGGCACGACCGTGTACGCGAAGAGCACGACGATCGGCGCGAAGAAGTGGAAGTAGAAGCCGAAGATGCGCTTGTTCCACGGGGCGGCATGGGCCGGCCAGCGCCACTGCCAGAAGATGCCGACGGCGAACGAGGCGGCCCACAACAGGCCGATCAGCGGTCCGGGCACGTCAGGCGTCGCCGCGGGTGCGGTACCAGTCGATCGTGGCCAGGATCGCCTCGTCGACGGGCCGCGGCGCGTAGCCGAGCTCCTCGATCGCACGATCGCTCGCGGCGTACCACCAGTGCCGCGCCGAGTCGAGCTCGTCGGCGGCCACGGGGAGCGGGATGCCCACGCGGTCGGCGAGCTTCGCCGCGAACGCCGTCGGCCCCCCGGGCAGGTGCACCGTGCGGCGCTCGATCCCCGCGAGCCGCAGGACGCGGGCCGACAGCTCGCGGTGGCTGAGGTGGCCGTCGGGCGTCGCGAGGATGTAGCGCTGCCCGCTGCGCCCGTCGGCGAGCACGCGGCGGATGCCGTCGGCGACGTCGCGGACGTCGACGTACGTGATGCCGCCCGTCAGGGTGAGCCGCAGCTCGCCCGTGAGGATCTTGCGGACGTGGAACGTCGAGATCGCGTTGACGTCGCCGGCGCCGAGCACGTGGCCGGGGTTGGCGACGACCACGTCCTGCCCGGTCGCGGCGGCGGCCAGCGCCGCCTGCTCGCCGAGGCGCTTCGACAGCGCGTACGGGAACGACGCCGCGACGGTGGAGAACGGCGATCCCTCGTCGAGCGGCTGCGCGGGGTCCGGCGTGGTGCCGACCGCCGCGATGCTCGAGACGTGGACCACGCGCGCGACGTCGGCGGCGCGCGCCGCCGCGAGCACGTGCTCCGTGCCCGCGACGTTGACCTCCATCAGCCGGTCGCGATCGCGCTCGAGGTGCGACACGAGGCCCGCCATGTGGATGACCGCGTCGACGCCCCGGACGGCCGCCTCCAGGGACCCCGGGTCGGTGACGTCGCCCGCGAGGCGCTCGACGTCCAGCCCCGGCAGGGCGTCGTCGGGCCGACGGGCCACGACGCGCACCTCGACGCCGTCGGCGAGCAGGAGCGGCACCAGGACCTGCCCGAGGAACCCGGTCGCGCCCGTCACCAGGATGCGGCTCATGCCCGACATCATCGGGCATCGGGCCCTACTCGTACTGCAGCGCCTCGAGCACGTCGAGCTTCGCCGCGCGCCGCGCGGGCAGGATCGCCGCCACCACGCCCGCCACGACCGACAGCACGAGGAAGAGGAGCAGCGTGCCGATCGGCAGCACGAACTCGATCCCCTCCTCCGCCAGGCCCTGGGCGGTGATCCAGCCGAACAGGACCCCGATCAGCACGCCGAGGATGCCGCCGATGATCGACGTGATCACCGACTCCCAGCGGATCATGCGCCGCAGCTGGCGGCGCGTCGTACCGACCGCCCGCAGCATGCCGATCTCCCGGGTGCGCTCGAAGATCGACAGGACGAGCGTGTTGACGATGCCGAACAGCGAGATGATCACGCTCAGCGCGAGCAGCGCGTAGAAGATCACGAGCAGCTGGTTGACGCCCGACTCGATCTGCTCCTTGATCTCCGCGTTCGACTGCACCTGGGCGGTCGGGAACGGATCGAGCGCCTGCTCCACCGCGGCCTGGACGACCGCGGGGTCCGTGCCCTCGGCGTCCTTGACGAACAGCGTGTTCACGCCGGTCGCGTTGGACTGGAGCAGCGGCTTGAGCGCGGTCTGGCTGACCGTCACCCCGCGCAGGAACTGCTCGTCAACGTACGTGCCGAGCACGTCGAACGACGCGCTCGCGCCGGAGATCGACGCGACCTCGATGCGGTCCCCGGCGGCGACGCCGAGGTCCTTCGCGACCGTCGCCTCCACGAGGGCGCCGGTGGTGCCGAGCTCGGCGACGAGGCCGTCGCCCCCCTCCTCCCAGTCGAACTGGTAGACCTGCTCGATGTCGGCGGGGTCCACGCCGATCAGCGCGAACGTGCCGGCGTCGATCTGCACCGGGGTGCCGCCGACCGGCGAGGCCACCTCGACCCCGTCGACGGCGCGCACGGCCGACAGCACGTCGGCGGGCAGCGGGTTGCCGAAGCCGCGCGCGGTCACGATCAGCTCGCTCTTCAGGGAGTCGTCGATCGCACCGGTGAACGACGCCTTGAGGCCGCCGACGAAGATGGTGACGAAGACGACGAGGCCGATGCCGATCATCAGCGCGGCGGCGGTGACCGCCGTCCGGCCGGGGTTGCGGCCGGCGTTCTCGGCCGCGAGCCGTCCGACGCCGCCGCCGACGATGGAGATCGGACGCTCCAGCCCGTGCACGACGGGTCGGATGATGTAGCGGGACAGGATCGCGACGGCGATGAAGATCGCGATGGCCCCCGCTGCGAGCAGCGACAGGCGCTGCGCGGTCCCGACGTCGATCGTCAGCCCGACGACCAGCGCCGCCGCGCCGGCGATGGCGATCAGGACGGCGAGGACGGGCGTCAGGCGCGCGAAGCGGCCGCGCGGGATCGTCGAGCCCTCACGCAGGGCGGCGACGGGTGCGATGCGCGTGGCGCGCAGCGCCGGACCGACCGCGGCGAGCAGCGTCACGCCGACGCCGACGACCAGGCAGACGACGACCGTCTGCCACTGCATGCGCAGACCCGTGGCCGGCAGGCCGAACCCGACCAGCTCGAACACGCGGTTGAGGCCCCAGGCGAAGCCGAGGCCGGCGACCAGCCCGATCAGGGTGGCGAGCAGGGCGATCACCAGCGCCTCGCCCAGCACGGCGCCCATGATCTGGCGGCGGCTCGCCCCGATCGTGCGCAGCATCGCGAACTCGCGGGTGCGCTGCGCGACGGTGATCGAGAACGTGTTGAAGATGATGAAGGCGCCGACCAGGACGGCGACGCCGGCGAACCCGAGTAGCGCGAAGCGGATGATCCGCCCGATCAGCGCGTTGAGCTCGTTCGCCTGCTCCGCGGAGTCCTCCGCGGCGGTCTGGACGATCAGCGAGCGCTCCGGCAGTGCCGACCGGACGCGCTCCGCGAGCGCCTCCTCCGAGACGCCATCGCCCTTCGCGTAGACGTAGCTGGCCTTGCCGTCGAGCGACCACCACTGCTGCACGTCGGCGAGCGGGGCGATCACCGAGGTCGAGCCGCCGAGCGACGTGGTGCCGTCGCCGAACTGCAGGATGCCGACGACGGTGACGTCCTGGGCGCCGGCCTGCGTGGCCAGCTGGGCGGCCTGGCCGACCTGCAGGTTCCCGCGCTCGGCGATCTCCTGCGCGACGGCGACCTCGCCGGACGCGGACGGCAGCCGCCCCGCGATCGGCGTGTACGGGTTCATCTCCTGCGGGAGGCTCGAGAACACGAAGTCCGGAGCGCCGCCCTGGCTGGTCAGGGGCTCGCCGTCCGCGACGAGGTAGCCCTGGACCTGGAGGAACGGCTCGGCCAGCGCGACGCCCTCGACCGCGCGCACCTGCTCGACGACGTCCGCGTCCAGGTAGACGGCCGTCTGCTGGTCCTCGAACGGCGGCCGATCCTTGACGACGACGTCGATGTTCGCGTTGCCCTGCTGGAAGATCTGCACGAAGGCGCGGTCGATCTGATCGGTCAGGACGAAGGTGCCGGCGATCATCGTGACGCCGAGCAGGATCGCGATGGCGGTCAGCGCGGAGCGCAGCTTGCGGGTCGCGAGGCCGCGGAGTACGAGCCGGAACATGGCGCTACTCCAGGGTCTTGATGGTGTCGAGGATCTCGCCGGCCGACATCCGGCCGGAGTCCCGCACGACGCGCCCGTCGCGCAGGAAGACGACGCGGTCGGCGATCGACGCCGCGCTCGCGTCATGCGTGACCATGATGACGGTCTGCCCGAACTCGTCGACCGCGTGGCGCAGCAGGTCGAGCACCTCGCCGCTGGTGCGCGAGTCGAGGTTCCCCGTCGGCTCGTCGCCGAAGACGACCGCCGGACGCGGGAGCAGCGCGCGGGCCACGGCGACGCGCTGCTGCTGGCCGCCGGAGAGCTCGGCCGGGCGGTGCGTGAGCCGGTCGCCGAGCCCGGTGGCCGCGATCAGCGACTCCTCCCACACCGGATCGGGCGTCGCGCCGGCGATCCGCATGGGGAGCTCGATGTTCTCGCGCGCCGTGAGCATCGGCAGCAGGTTGAAGAACTGGAAGACGAAGCCGATCTTGGCGCGCCGCAGGAGCGTCAGCCGCTGGTCGTTGAGACCGGCCAGCTCCGTGCCGTCCACCGTGACGCTGCCGGACGTCGGCTGGTCGAGGCCGGCGAGGATGTGCATCAGCGTCGACTTGCCCGATCCCGAGGGACCCATCACCGCGGCCAGCTGCCCGGTGGGGAACGAGATCGACACCCCGTCGAGCGCGCGCACCTCCGAGGCGCCCTCGCCGTAGACCTTCGTCAGATCGCGCGCGACGACGACGTCGCGCTGTGCTGCCGCCGCGTCCGCGGCCGGCGTGGGGGTCGTCTCAGTGCTCACGCTGGCGCGGCTCCTGTCGGGGGGGTTAGCGCCCAATCTATCGCGCATCGTCCGACGACGGACGGAGCGCCGACGGGGCTAGAGCTTGCCGGAGGCGGCGAGCGTCAGCCGACCCCAGAGCTCCTCGCCCACCTTGGAGCGGCGGACGTAGAGGCCCTGGAGGGGGACGAACTCGCCCTCGAGCGCCAGCACGGGTCCGCGCTTCGGGCTCGAGGCATCGAGGTACCAATCGCCGTCGTCGAGCATCTCGCCGGCGGGGCTGAACACGATGCGGGAGCGCTCGTCGTCCGACAGGGGCTCGAGCCACGTCAGGGCGAGCGGATTGCTGAGATCGGGACCGCCCATCAGGACTTCTTCGCGGCCTTCTTGGAGGCCTTCAGCGGGTTGAGCATCTTCTCCTTCGCGTCCGCGGGCGCGTCGGCGAGCGGCACGACGGACTCGCCGCAGAGGTGGCCCTTGACGCGCCGCAGGCAGGACTCCGGCGTCGACCACAGGGAGACGGTGCGGTGGCCGTGCTTGCAGATGAACACGCGGGCGACGCTCGGCGCCTGGGTCGCGACGGCGACCGGGGCGGCATCGGCCTCGTACTCCGGAGCGGCCTCGCCGTCCTCGTACTCGGACTCGACCGACGGCACCTCCTCGGCGGCCTCCTCAGCCTCGGCGACCGGCTCGGCGGCCTCCTCAGCCTCCGCGACGGGCGCAGCGGCCTCCTCGGCGGGCGCCTCCTCGACGGCGGCCTCCGCGTCGGGGGTCTCCTCGGCGACGGCCTCGACGGCCTCGTCGGCGGTATCGGTGTTGTCGTCTGCCACGGTGGTCTCCAGAGAGGCGATCGGGGTGCGGAGCGGATCCTAGAGGGGGTGCCGCTCCCGGCGGGGAGGTTCCCGCCGGGCCAAGGATGGCACGGCTGCGGTTCGGCGGCGGCGCTCGCGGGCGAGCCGGTACGATCACCCCCGTGTCCAATCCGAAGAGCTTCCAGTACGACGTCGGCGTCGCGTGGGACGGCCGCCGCGCCTCGACGCTGACGACCGGTGGGCGACCGCCGATCGCGTCCGGCCCGCCGACCGACTTCCCGATGGGGGAGCCGGATCGCTGGAGCCCCGAGCACCTGTTCCTGGCCGGTCTGGCGTCGTGCACCATGATCTCGTTCCTCGCCCACGCCGAGCACAAGGGCGTCGAGGTGCTGTCGTACGCCTCCGACATCGGCGGGACCGTCATGCGCCGCGTCGAGGACGGACGCTATGCCTTCGTGCACGTCCACCAGCGCCCGCGGATCGTCGTCGCGGCCGGCCACGCGGCACAGGCACGCGAGTTGATCGGCAAGGCCGAGCGCGACTGCTTCATCTCCGCGTCGACGACCGCCGAGATCCAGAACGACTGGGACATCGCCGAGCCGTGACGCACGACCCCGTGCTCGGGTCGTACCACGCCTTCTACGGCGTCGTCCGCACGTTCTGCGGCGTGCCGATCGCGCGCACGCGAGAGGAGATGGCGGCGGCGGACGTCGCCATCCTCGGGGCGCCGTTCGACGAGGGCGTGTCCTACCGCCCCGGCACGCGCTTCGGCCCGCAGGCGATCCGCGAGGCGGAGGACGTCAACCGCACCGGCGACCGGCCGAGCATGCGCGCCGGCATCGATCCGCTGGCGGCCCTGCGGATCGTCGACTGGGGTGACATCGACGTGATCGCGAGCGATCTCCCCCGCTCGCACGCCCTGCTCGCGGAGGCCGTCGGCGCCGCACTCGCGGCGGAGACGGTGCCGGTCGTGCTCGGCGGCGACCACTCCCTCGCCCACGCGATGCTGGCGGCGATGGCGGAGCGCTTCGGCGCCGACGGCTACAGCGTGATCCACTTCGACACCCACGCGGACACCGGCCTCGACGCCGAGGGCGAGCCGCCGCACGGGACGCCGTTCCGGTCCACGATCGAACGCGGGCACTTGCGCGGCGGGAACATCGTGCAGATCGGGCTGCGCGGGACCTGGCCGGGTCCGGACCTCTTCCAGTGGATGCGCGACCAGGGCATGCGCTGGGTCACGATGGAGGACGTCGAGGATCGCGGGCTGGGGGATGTCGTGGCCGAGGCGATCGCCTTCGCCCGCGAGCGGGCGCCGCGGACCTACCTGTCCGTCGACATCGACGTGCTCGACCCCGCCTTCGCGCCGGGGACCGGCACGCCCGAGCCCGGCGGCCTGAGCACGCGTGAGCTGATGCGCGCGGTGCGCGACGTGGCGGCGTCGGTCGACGTCGTCGCGATGGACCTCGTCGAGGTGTCGCCGCCGTACGACCACGCGGCGATCACCGCGATGGCGGGCCACCGCACGGTGCTCGAGGCCCTCAACGGGATCGCGCTGCGGCGGACCGGCCGCACCGTGCAGCCGGAGCGCCCGTGACGCCGCCGCTCGTCGCCTACGCCGAGCTCCACGACGACCCGCTCGTCGGCGCGCTGCTCGATCTCGCCGACAGCCCCGACGACGAGCTGCTCGCAGCGGAGGCGGCGCGCGCCGCCCTGGAGGAGCCGCTGGCGGCCGCCCCGGCGATCGCCCTCGCGGTCGCCGCCTCGAGCGGTCCGTTCGCCGCCGCCGCGCGCGCCGGTCTCGCAGGCGACGACCCGCGCATCGGCATCGCGGCGGCGGAGCTGGAGCGGCTGGCGACGCTCGCGCACGGCGACGCCGCGCGCCTCCTCGCCCGCCACGGCCTGGCCGGGGCGCTCGAGGGCCGCGACGCGCGGGATCGCGCGATGCCACCCGCGGCCGCCGCCCTCATAGAGACCCTCACGGCGGATGCCGCCTGGGCGGCGCAGGCCCCCGTGCTGGCCGCGTTCCACCGCAGCGAGGGGACCGGCGACCTCGCCGTCCACCGCGTCCTGCGCTGGGCGGACGGCATCCTGATCGGCGTCCAGGCGCCGGAGCGCACGACGCTCGACGACCTGGTCGGCTACGAGGCGCAGCGCACGCCCCTGCTCGACGACCTGACCGCCTGGCTCGACGGCGGCCCGGCGATCGACAGCCTGCTCCACGGACCGCCCGGGACCGGCAAGTCCGCTGCCGTGCGGGCCTGCGCAGACGCGTTCGCCGACCGCGGCGTGCGGCTCGTGCAGGTCGAGCGCCACCAGATGGACGACGTCGACGCGGCGCTCCTCGCGCTGCGAGACGGCCCCCGCACCATCCTCTTCCTCGACGACCTGGTCGTCGACGACCTCGATCGGCTCGACCGCACGCTCCGCGCCACGCTCGACGGCGGCGTGACGGAGCGGCCGTCGACGGTGGTGGTCTGGGCGACGTCGAACCGCCTGAACCTCATCCAGGGATCCCTGCGCGAGCGCGCCGACGACCTCGACGCGGCCGAGGGCGCCGGCGAGAAGGCGGCGCTCGCCGCCCGCTTCGGCCGCCGGATCCGCTTTCCCAAGCAGGACCGGGACGCCTACCTGGCGATCTGCCGCCGCCTCGTCACCGACCGCCTCGGGCACGTGCCGGAGGAACTGGACGACCAGGCGATGCGCTTCGCGGTGCAGGGCCACGGCATGTCGGCGCGCACGGCGCGCCAGTTCGCCGACGCGCAGCGCGCCTAGCGCTCGGCGGGGGCGGCCGGCGTCGTCCGCACGGGGCCGCGGCCGAATGCGATGACGTCGCGGATGGCCCAGCCGACCAGCACCCCGGCGACCACGATCAGGCCGTGCTGGGCGGTGTGGAGCGCCTCGTTCTCGTCGATCGCCGTGTCGAACGGCGGCAGCAGCGAGGCGAGGTCGAGGACCAGCGCGACGGCGCCCATGCCGAGCGCGACGTAGGGGTGGATCGGCTTGGAGCGCATCCCGTCGCGCACCGCGAAGGCCACGACCGCGGCCGGGATGAAGATCGCGGCGTGCTGCGTGTAGTGCGCGAGATCCCAGCGCTCCGCGAACGCGGCGCCCGGCGGTGAGATGGCGAGGAGCCCGACCACGACGGCGATCGCCACGGCGACGAGTAGACGCCGACCCGATGCCACGACCGCCCATTCCACTCCCCGCAGCGTACCGCGGACCGAGCGGAAGCACGGAGCGGACATCCGCATCGGCCGGGGTGGGTGTCCCACAGCCCGCCCAACGGACCGGGCTCAGACGGGAACAGCGGGGTCCGCGTGCCGGAGGTACGCCAGCACGGCGGCGGTGCGCAGATCGGTCCCCGAGGCGGCGTCGGGCACGAGCACCTTGTACGCCCGCGACAGCTCGCGCCGGACGGAGACGTGCGCGAGGTGCAGGTGCTCCGCGATCGCGCGCGCGTCGAGACCGGTGGCGGCGAGCGCCATCACCTCGCGCTGGCGCGGTGACAGGCGCTGGAGCACATCCGCTCCGGCGGTCCTCCCCTCCGCGCCGCCCTCGAACGCCACGTCACCGCGCTTCGTCCGGTGGACGACGTCGACGACGGCGTCGGCGGAGAGGTCGGTGCTCTTCCGGACGTACGACCAGTGGTGCAGCTCCGAGGCCGGGAGCACGTCCTCCGCCCGCGGTGCGGGGTGCTGGGAGAACATCACGAGCGGCATGGCGCGGTCCGTCGCCCGGATGGCGAGGCCGAGCTCGTAGCCGTTGAGCCGCGAGGCCCCGAGCGACACGTCGAGCAGCACTGCGTCGAAGGACTGGCCGTCGAGCAGGGCCAGCGCCTGCTTGGCGTCGTTCGCCACGACGACTCCCGCGACGTCACCGTGCGCGCCCAGCCAGTTGGCGACGAGCGCACACAGCGCCGGGTCATCGTCCACGTAGAGCAACCGTATGGCCGAGCCCCCTGTCGCCGTCGTCAATTCGATGCCCCCTCAGTACCCGTTTTGGGTATCACGGGAACCATACTACCCGGTTCGGGTAGTTGGGAAACCGGACGTGGAAGGAAGCAGACGCCCCCGGCGTGTTCAGGGGATCACGGGTAGAGGTTGGTCGCCGGCGGCACCGGGATCCGGTGCGGCGCCGCCTTCTGCACCAGGAGCGCCACGAGCGCCTGCTTGGTCCGCGTGGCCGCGGCGCTCGGGCGCCACGGGTAGCGGTGCCGCTGGCCGCCGCTTCTCAGCCAGCGGAGGATCGCCGTGTTCGCGGCGACCGACTGGCGGTAGGCGCGCTGCAGCAGCACCCCAGCCGGCTCGAGGCCCTGCGGCGGCCGCCGGTAGAGCTCGAGACGGACGAGCGTCTCCCGCCGCTGCGCGAGCGTCTCGCGCTCGACGATGCGCGCCGTCTGCCGCGCGGTGAGCTGTCCCGCCGCGTAGCGGTCGAGCACGTTGTTCAGGCGCATGCGGGTCGGCGCGGCATCCTGCATCTCGCGGATCACCCGGCGCAGCCAATCGTCGGCGCGCAGAGTCTGGAAGCGGAACGGAAGGCTCGTGCGCGTGGCGCCCGTCCCGTCGACGGACATCCGCGCGACCACCCGCAGTGCGCCCTTCGCCCGCAGGATCGCGCGGCCGGTCTCGTTGAGGCGCACGGGGACGGACAGCGTCTCCCCTGCCGCGCCCTGCACGCGACCGACGCCGACCACCTCCTCGCCGACACGACCGGCGCGCGCCGTCGGCGCCTCGACCAGCTCCACGGGACCCGCGCAGTGGAACGGCGCCGCGCCGCCGCAGCGGATCTGGATCGTCGCGGTCGTGCCCGTCGTCTCCACCCGGTCCGGGACGACGCGCACCACCGCCGTCGCGCGCGGCGCGACGAGCTCCAGCGGCACCTCACGCTCCTCGGCGCCCGCGCTCGTCCGCGCGAAGATGGCCATCGCGAGCGTCGATGCGCCCGTCTGGGCGAGCTCGCGCTGGATCGCCCGCGGGAGCGGGAAGCTGATGGTGCTGCGAACGCCGGACGCGATCGACATGGTCCGGGTGCCGATGGCGCGTTTGCGGTACGCGACGCGAACGCGGAAGTCGCAGGGCGAGCCGTCGTCCGTCAGACAGCCGAGACTCACCGTCGCGTCGCCGGTGCGCCCGACCTGCGCGACGGTATCGGCGACCGCAGCCCGGGCGATCACCAGCGTGCCGTCCCCAGCGGCAACCGGCGTCGCCCCGGGACGCGCCGGCACGGCGCGCGAGATCCATGCCGACACGTTGCCCGCGACATCCACCGCGCGGACGTAGACCGTCGCACCGGCGGTGGCCGGGATCGTCGCACTGGCCGTCGCGGCATTCAGCAGCGCGCCGGGCAGGCCGGGATCGGTGGTCACCTGCCAGCCGGCGACGCCGGAGGCCGCGTCGGCCAACGTCGGCGTGACGCGCACATCGACACCGCTCTCCGCCCATGCGGCGTCGATCGCCGAGACGACCGGTGCATCCGCGTCGAAGCCGATCTCGTCGTCCGCCTCGCGGAGGATCGCCCCGGACCCGTCGAGGAACCGCGCGTAGAGCCGACGGGAGCCGGCCGGACCGGCGGGGATCGCCCACGCGAGCTGGGTGGTAACCGTGCGCCGTGTCGGCTGCGCGAAGCCGGGGTCGTCGGATACCTCGATCCAGCGCGTGCCGGCCGGCCAGATGACGTCGACCACGGCGGTGCTCGACGAGGTCCACGCCGCGCCGCGGTCGAGCGTGATCCCGATCGGCCCCGGCGGTGGCGTCGTCGGGACGAAGACGTCCCACGTATACGTCGTGATGGCGGAGCCGACGTTGCCGGCCGCATCGACGATCTTGACGCGGAGGGTGTGCTGACCCTCCTCGACGTTCGGGATGGTCACGGGCGACGCGCACGGCGTGTACTCCGCGCCATCCAAGCTGCACAGCGCACCCGTGCCGTCAGCGCCGTAGGAGAACTGGAACGTCGCCACGGACGACGCCGTCAGCGCGTCGGGGCCGCTGGCGATCACGGCGGTGCCCGTCGGCGGCGCGTTGTCGACGGTCCAGATCGTGGTCGTCGGCGTGCTGCTATTGCCCGCGCTGTCGATCGTGCGGGTCTGGAACGTGTACGTGCCGTCCGCAAGCGAGCTGAACTCCACGGGCGACGCACAGGGCGCCCACGTCGATCCCGGCGTCAGCTGGCACTCGAGCGTCGTGTCCGGCGCGGCAGTGACGGTGAAGACCGCGTCCCGCTCCACGGTCGGATCGGCCGGGCGGCCGGAGACGGCCGGCGCGGGTGGCGGCGTGAGATCGACGTACCAGCGGATCACCGTGTCCGCACTTTGCACCGGTGGCGACGCAGCGCTCAGCTGGTGCACGAGCACCTCGTGCGGGCCCTCGCCGAGGTCGGAAAGGGACAGCGGGCTGGTGCAGGTCGTCCACTCGCCGCCGTCGACCGAGCACTGCATGGTGGCGCCGGGGGACTCGGTCAGGAAGATGTCGGCCGTCGTCTGAGCGGTCGGGCTGCCCGGGATGTTGTCGACCGCCACCTCGGGTGGTGCGGTCGCCGAGACGGTGAAGGTGAAGGCGTTGGCCGGGCCGGTGTTGCCGGCCGCGTCGACCTGGCGCGTGCTGAAGGTGTACGTGCCGTCGGCAAGGGCGGGCGCCACCTGCACCGGACTCGTGCAGGCCGTCCACGTGGTGCCGTCGAGCGAGCATTCGAAGGTCGTGTCGCCATCGCCGGTGAAGGTGAAGACGGGCTGCGTGTTCGAGGTGATCGCGGGCGGCGTGCCCGTGAGCGGCGGCGCAGTCGGCACCGTGGTGTCAACCGTCCACATGCTCGAGACACTCGGCCCCACGTTGCCCGCGCCGTCGATCTGGCGCACCGACAGGGTGTGCTGGCCATCGGTCAGGCCGGTTGCCGTGAACGGGCTGGTGCAGGTGCCCCAGCCGCCGAAGTCGAGCTTGCACTGGAAGCCGTTGCCTGCGTCGCCCGTGAAGGCCGCGCTGAGGGAGCTGTCGTCCGTCACCCCCACGGGCACGCCGGTGACGGTCGGGGGCGCACTCGGGGCCGTCGTGTCGACGGTCCAGCTGACCGTGGCCGCCGGCCCGACGTTGCCAGCGGCGTCGATCTCGCGCACGTTGACGACGTGACCGCCCTCGGTGAGACCGCTCAGCGCCAGCGGGCTCGTGCACGGCGCGTACGCCGCGCCGTCAACCGAGCACGCGAACGTCGAGCCGGACTCGGTCGCCGAGAAGGCCAGCGTCGCGGTGCTGCTCGAGGCGGGGCTCAGCGGCGTGCCGGTGACCCCCGGAGCGGAGGACGGCGGTGTGGTGTCCACGGTCCACGTGGTGGAGGCCACCGGGCTCGTGTTGCCCGCCGCGTCGGTCTGGCGCGTCTGCAGCGTATGCGGACCGTCGGCCAGGCCGATCAGCTCCGTCGGGTTGCTGCACGGCACCCAGGCACCGTTGTCGAGCTTGCACTCGAGGGTCGCGTCGACCTCGCCGTCGATGCCGAGCGTGGCGGTCGTCTCGCTGGTCGGGCTGGTGGGCGTCAGCGAGATCACCGGGGCGGCCGGCGACGTGGTGTCGATCACCACGGTGACGGAGACGGTGGCGCCTGCGTTGCCGAACGCGTCGACGACGCGGACCTCGATGGTGTGGCTGCCGGAGGTGAGCGCAGGGCTGACGGTGTACGGCGTGACGCAGGTCGTCCAGGCACCGCCGTCGATGCGGCACTCGAACGTGCCGCCCGCGACCCCGTCCGACAGCGTGAACGTCGGCGTGGTGTCGTTGGTCGTCGCGCCCTGCGCGGCCCCGATCGTCGGAACCGCGGTCGGCGCGCCGGTACCGACCGTCCAGGTCTGCGAGGCGGACGGGCCCTGGTTGCCCGCGGCGTCCACGAGCGCGACGCGGAACGTGTGCGCACCGTCGGCCAGCGACGTGAGCGAGCGCGGGCTGGTGCAGGATGCGTACGCGCCGTCGTCGAGGCTGCAGACGTAGGTCTCGCCGCCGACGGCACCGGCGAACGAGAAGTCCGCGGTGGTCTGGTTGGTCTGCGCGCTCGGCCCGCTGACGATCGTCGGCAGCGCGGTGGGCGCCGTCGTATCGACCGTCCACGTGGTCGAGGTCGCCGGGCCGGTGTTGCCGGCGCCGTCGATCACACGCACCCAGAAGGTGTGCGTGCCCTCGCCGAGAGCCGGCAGCGTGATCGGCGAGGTGCAGGTCGCCCAGCCCCCGGCGTCGGTGCGGCACTCGTACGTCTCACCGGCACCCGCACCGGAGAAGGCGAAGGTCGGCGCAGCGTCGTTGTCGGGGTTCGACGGCGTCGTCGACATGGTCGGCGCGGTGCTCGGCGCGGTGGTGTCGATCGTCCAGGTGCGCGAGGCAGTCGGGCCGACGTTGCCGGCCGCGTCGACGAGGCGCACGTCGAGCGTGTGCGCGCCGTCGGCGAGCAGCGGCGTCGTGTAGGACGCGAGGCAGGCTGTCCACGCGCCGCCGTCGAGGCGGCACTGGTACGTCTCGTCACCCGCGGCGCCGAGGAAGGCGAAGGCCGACTGTCCGGCGGTGACGAAGCCCGACGGGCCGGAGGCGATCACCGGCGTCGAGGCGGGCGGGGCGAGGTCGACGATCCACGTGGTGGAGGTCGGCGTGCCGACGTTGCCGGCGGCGTCGAGCTGGCGGATCTGCACGGTGTGCGAGCCCTCGCCGATCGTGCCCGTCGCGAACGGGCTGGTGCAGAGCGTCCACGTGCCGGAATCCAGCTTGCACTCGGCCGCCACGGCGTCGCCCGTGAGGGTGAAGGAGACGGTCGCCGTCGTCTGCGCGTTGACGGCCACGGGGCTTCCGGTGACCGTGACGGCGCCCGGCGGCACGAGGTCGACGGTCCAGCTGACGCTCGTCGTGGCACTGATGTTGCCGGCGGCGTCGACCGAGCGCGTGGCGAGCGTGTGGCTGCCCGCCGCAAGGCCCGAGTACGACGAGGCGCAGGGCGCCCACGTGCCGC
>JAUMCA010000148.1:0-6778 GCA_032119475.1 Thermoleophilia bacterium
CGTCGACCACGCCGCCGAACAGCGGCGAGCTGGCCCCGAACATCCCCCACGCCCACAGCGCGAGCAGCAGGATCGCCGTGACGTCGACGACCCACGCCAGCCACGTCAGGCCGAGACGGACCAGGACGCCGTCGATCAGGATCGTGGCGAGCACGACGAGGAGCCCGATCAGGAGCGCGCGGGTGAGCGTCTGCCGCTTGGTCATCGCCGCGGTCCCCGTTCGAGCAGCTCGAGGTAGTGGGCCTCGAGCCGTCCGGCCACCGTGCTCCAGGCGTAGTCGGCGACCGCCGTCCGTCGCCCCTCGCGCCCCATCCGCTCGCGCTCCTCGGGCCGCTCGATCAGGTACATGAGCCCCTCGGCGAAGCGCTCGACGCTCTCGGCCGGCGAGATCATCAGCCCCTGACGGCCGTGCTCCATCAGCAGCTGGAACCCGGAGATGCGGCTCGCGACGACGGGTCGACCGCAGCTCATCGCCTCGAGCAGCACCATGCCGAAGGACGCGCGCTGGCACGGCGTGCAGTGGATGGCGGCGCTCGCGTAGTAGCGCGGGCGGTTCCAGTTGACGCGGCCGGCCCAGTGCACATCCGCCGCGATCTCGTCCGGGACCATCCGCTGGTAGCGACCCTTGAGCGGCCCGTCGCCCACCACGACCAGCCGGACCTCCGGGCCGACGCGGCGGCGGACGTCGGCGAACGCGCGGATCATCGTGTCGAGGCCGTTGCGGGGGTCGAAGCGCCCGAGGAACAGGATGTTGAGGCGACCGTCGTCGAGTTCCGGGATCGGGTCGGCGTCCGGGGTGAAGCGCCGATCGTCGATCCCGTTCGGGATGACGGTGTACGCGTACGGGAGGTACGGCGCGAGCGAGCCGATGCAGGCCTCGCTGACGACGATCTTGCCGTCGAGCCGGCTGATCACCCGGCGCATCACGGGCGCCGCCAGGTCGAAGCCGAGGCTCCGCGGGAAGACGGAGTGGAACGTGCCGACCGTGACGGCCGACTTCGGCGCGGCGAGCACCCCCATCATCGGCAGGATCGGGCTGTACGGGGAGTGGACGTGGACGACGTCGACCTTGCGCTGGCGGAAGATGCCGCGCAGGCGCCGTCGCAGGAACGGGTCGACGACGTGGTACGTCTGCGAGGCGTTGCCGTAGGCGGGGAGCGCTGCGCCGACGCGCACGATCTCGAACGGCACGTTCGCCTCCGGGTGGATGTCGCCGTCGACGATGGCGGGCGGGCGGAGCACGTTCCCCGTGACGACGGTGACGTCGTGACCGCGTCGGGTCAGCTCCGTCGCCTGCCCGTGGACGTGCTCCGTGATGCCGCCCAGATGGGGGTAGTAGTAGTCCGTGACGATCGCGATCCGCACCGGTGCATGGTAGCCCCGCCGTCCCGATTGGCACTGTCCGGCCGAGAGTGCCAACGGTCGGCGGCCTGCGCTATACTCCCCTTCGTGCCCACGTACGAGTACAAGTGCGCCGAGGGACACCTCACCGAGGCCTTCCAGAAGATGACGGACCCGCCGCTGAAGAAGTGCAGCGTGTGCGGCAAGAAGGTCGAGCGCGTGCTCTTCGCCCCGACGATCCACTACAAGGGCAGCGGGTTCTACTCCACGGACTACGGCAAGGGCGGCAAGAAGGCCAAGCCGAAGGCCGAGGGCACCGAGACGAAGAAGGACGCCGGCGAGTCGAAGAAGACCGACTCGAAGGCCGCCTCCACCACGTCCGACTAGCGGAGCCCCGCCACCGCGACGCGTCCGGCCTCCGCGATGGCGTGCAGCCCGGCGGCGAAGTCCCACTTCGCGCGGTCCGGCTCCTCGATCAGGTTCGAGATCGCGCGTACCTCGACGCACGGCACCTCGGCCTGCGCGCACGCGCGCAGCATCGCGAACCCCTCCATCGCCTCGACGTCGCAGCCCGTCGTCCCGCCGACGGTCGCTGACGTGCCGATCGGCAGGCGCCGTGCCTCGGGCAGGAGCGCCGCCACGCGGTCCGCGAGGTCGGCGTCGGGCAGCACCTCGGTGATCAGCGTCGGGATCTGCGCCCGCAGGTCCTCGTACCGGCTCGACGTCCCGATCACCAGGTCCCCGATCGCGAGGCCGCTTCCCGTGCGCGCCCCGGCGATGCCGACGTGGAGCACGGCCTCCGGCGGGTCGACCGCGAGCCGCCGCCCGAGCCGGGCCGCGGCCTCCACCGGCCCCACCCCGGTCGCCAGCGACTCGACGCCGTCGACCCACTCGAGCTCGATCACGGTGGCGGCGACGACGAGCAGGCGCATGGCGGGATCGTAGGCGGCGGTGTCCGCCGGAGACGCCCGTCCGTGCGAATCGGGATGCGTTTCCCCGCTTCCCGAGGTCCCCATGCAGACGCTCGCCCGCATCGTCGCCGGTCGCCGCTCCAAGTGGCTCGTCCTGATCGCCTGGATCGCCGTGGCCGCGGCGCTCGGTCCGTTCCAGGCCCAGCTCAACGCGGTCACGCAGAACGACTCGACGACGTTCCTGCCGGCGGACGCCGATTCCACGCAGGTCCTCGAGTCGCTGCGCAAGGACTTCGACGACGGGCGCACGACGCCCGCGCTCGTCGTCTACCAGAACGAGGGCGGCCTCGACGCGGGCGACTTCGATGCCATCCAGCAGGACGCGGACGCGATCGCGCAGCTGCCGGACATGGCGCCGGTGGCGTCGCCGACGGCGCCGGACGCCGCGCAGAAGGGCCTCCTGTCCGAGGACGGCACGACCGCCATCCTGATCGCGCCGATCACCGCGCAGACGATCGAGGGCATCGAGCCCGCGGTGAAGGACATCCGCGCGATCACGCAGGCGCAGGACGACCCGGACCTCCAGACGTACGTCTCCGGGCCCGCCGGCATCACGGTCGACGCGGTCGAGATCTTCGGCGCGATCGACGGCACCCTGCTGATCGGCACGACGATCCTGATCCTCGTCCTGCTGCTCCTGATCTACCGCTCGCCGATCATCGCGATCGTGCCGCTGGTCGTCGTCGCGATCGCGTATGCGATCGCCGGCGGCATCGTCTACTTCCTCGTCGACGGCCTCGACTTCCCGATCAACGGCCAGGCCACCGGGATCCTGATCATCCTGATGTTCGGTGCCGGCACGGACTACTGCATCTTCCTCGTCTCGCGCTACCGGGAGGAGCTGCGCCTCCGCCAGGACACGCACGAGGCGATGCAGCACGCGGTCGCCCGCTCGGGCCCCGCGATCCTGTCGGCCGGTGGCACCGTCGTCGCCGCGATGCTCGTCCTGCTCGTCGCCGACCTCTCCAGCACGCGCAACCAGGGTCCCGTGCTGGCGATCGGCATCGCCATCACCATGCTCGCCGGGCTGACGCTCCTGCCGGCGCTGCTGACGATCGTCGGCCGCCGCTCGTTCTGGCCGGCGACGCCGCGCTTCGGCGCGGAGGATCGCTCAACGCGTTCGATCTACCACCGCGTCGGCGAGCGCGTGACCGGCCGACCGGTCGCGACGATCGTCGCCGTCACGGCCGTGCTGGTCGTCTGCACCGCCGGGCTCCTGACGAACCCCGGCGGCCTCGGCATCGGCGGCGGGTTCCGCGCGAAGCCCGAGTCGATCCAGGGACAGGTCGCCCTGGCGAAGGCGCTGCCGCCCGGTGAGCTCGCGACCACGCAGATCCTCGTCGAGGCCCCGAACGCCGGGCAGCTCCCCGCGGCGACGGAGGCGGTGTCGGCGGCGCTCCGCGCGGACGGCCGCGACGTCGCGGCGATCCGCCCCGGCCTGACCGCCGTCGACGGCAACGCGCAGGTCCTCGAGGCCGTGCTGACGACGGACCCCTACGGGGACGAGGCGAAGGAGTCCATACCGCGCATCCGGCAGATCGCCGCGGACGCCGCCACCGGCGCGGGTGCCACGGCCCTCGTCGGCGGGCCGACGGCGGAGGAGCGCGACACGGAGCAGGCGGTCAGCCGCGACGCGCTGCTGATCGTGCCGCTGACGCTGCTCCTGATCCTGCTGATCCTGATCGCGCTCCTGCGCGCCGTGGTCGCGCCGCTCTACCTGATCGCCACGGTGGTCCTGTCGTACCTCGCGACGCTCGGCCTCACGTACGTGCTGTTCCTGTACGTCTTCGACAGCCCCGGCGTGGATCCGGGCTACGCGACGTTCCTGTTCCTGTTCGCCGTCGCCCTGGGCATCGACTACAACATCTTCCTCGTCAGCCGGATCCGCGAGGAGGCCGATCGAGCGCCGATGCGGCCGGCCGTGTTGCGGGCTCTGGAGACGACCGGCGGCGTGATCACCAGCGCGGGCGTGATCCTCGCCGGCACGTTCCTCGTGCTGATGACGCTGCCGCTCGAGGCCCTGTTCCAGCTCGGCTTCGGCGTCGCCCTCGGCGTGCTGATCGACACGTTCATCGTGCGCACCCTGCTCGTCCCGGCGATCGCCGTCCGCGTCGGCGATCGCTCATGGTGGCCGGGACGCGCTCCGTCGCACGCCGACACGCCGGTCCGGGAACCGGCCGCGGCCGGCGACTAGAATCGGCCCGTGGACATCCTCGTCCTCCAGCACATCGCCTGCGAGCCGCCCGCGGAGTACGGGACGGCGCTGACGGCCCGCGGCCACGTCCTGCATCCGGTGCAGGTCGACGAGGGCGAGCCGCTGCCCGACTGGCGCGAGTACGGCGCGATCGTCGCGATGGGCGGACCGATGGGCGCGTACGACGACGACACCCACCCCTGGCTCGCCGCGGAGAAGGCGCTCATCGGCGAGGCGGTGTACGCCGGCCTGCCGTACTTCGGCGCCTGCCTGGGCGTCCAGCTGCTGGCCGCCGCGCTCGGCGCCCGCGTCTACGCCGGACCGGTGCCCGAGGTCGGTCTCCTCGAGGTGCAGCTGACCGACGCCGGCCGCGACGACCCGGTGGCATCGATCCTGCCGCCGTCCTTCACGACGCTGCAGTGGCACGGCGACACCTTCGACCTGCCGACCGGCGCGGTGCCCCTGTTCTCCAGCCCCGCCTACCCGAATCAGGGCTTCCGCTTCGGCGACGTCGCCTATGGCATCCAGTTCCACCTCGAGGTCGACCCGACCCTCGCGGCGCAGTGGGCGGAGGTGCCCGCCTACCGCGACGCCGCCGAGCGGGTGCTGGGCCCCGGCGGCATCGACGCGATCGTCGACGGCGTGCGCGCGCACGCGGACCGCATGCTCCCCCACGCGCGCGTGCTGATCGACGCGTGGCTCGACCGCGCCCTCGCCGCCCGCGCCACGTAGGGCGGCCACGCCGGCCACGCGCGCTCAGCGCTTGGCGCACTCCGACCCCCGAGGAAGCTCGGTCGCCGACGCGGAGCCGCGTGTCGGGCGCGCCGACGCGGCTGCGATCATCCGGCCGTGAACGCGGCCCCCGACCCGACCGCGCCGCCCGAGGGGGGCGCTGATCAGCGCCAAGCGCTCCGCCTCCTCCCGATCGCGGCCGTGATCGGCGTCCTCGGGGCGATCGGCGCCGTCGCGTTCCTCGTCGTCGTCGAGCGGCTTCAGGAGGCCGCCTTCGAGCACGTGCCCGACGCGATCGGGATCGACGGCGACCGCTGGTGGTGGGCCGGCATCCTGCTCGCCATCGGTGCCACGGTCGTCGCGATCGCGCAGCGCCTGCCGGGCCGCACCGGCTCCGGCCCGCTCACCGGCTTCCACTTCGACACCCCGCTGGCCAGCGTCCCCTCGGTCCTCCTCGCGGCGCTCGGCACACTCGTCTTCGGCGTGGCGCTCGGCCCCGAGGCGCCCCTGATCGTCGTCGGCTCGACGATCGGCCTGCTCGTGCTCCGACGGCAGGGCCCGCAGGCGGGCAAGGCGGGCGCACTGCTCGGCGGCGCAGCGGCGATCGGCGCGATCTTCGGCAACCCGTTCATCACCGCCTTCATGCTGCTCGAGTTCGCGGCCTTCGGCGTCGTGCCGGCCATGCTGATCCCGGCCATCCTCGTCGGCCTGGGTGCGAGCTACCTCGTCCAGATCGGCATCTGGCAGATCCCGGGCGTCGGCACGCACGAACTCGCGCTGCCCGGGCTGCCGGCCTACGACGCCATCGGCCTGGGCGACCTCCTCGTCGGCCTCGCCGTCGCCGTCGTGGCGGCCATCGTGGCGGTCGCCGTCCGCCGGCTCGGCGTCGGCGTCGACCACGCGCGCGTCCGCCGCCCCGTGCCGGTGCTGTACCTCGCCGCGGCCGTCACCGTCGTGGTGCTGCTCGTCGCGGACGTCGGCTTCGGCGTCCCCCTCGACCAGATCCTGTTCAGCGGCCAGACCGGCATGCCGGGCCTGATCGCCGAGACGGCCGCCGGCACGGTGATCGTCATCCTGATCGGCAAGGCGATCGCCTACGGCATGGCCCTCGGCAGCGGGTTCCGCGGCGGCCCGATCTTCCCGGCCACCTTCCTCGGGGTGGGCGTGGCCGTGCTCGCCGCGCTGCTCGTCTCGTCGGTGTCCATCACGCCGCTCGTCGCCGCCGGCATCGCGGCGAGCGCGGCCGCGATGATCAAGCTGCCCGGAACCTCGGCACTGCTCGGGGCGCTGCTCGTCGGCACGGTCGGCGCCGCCGTCGCCCCGTTCGCGATCCTCGGCGCCATCGTGGGACTCGTCGTGCGCCTCGCTGCCGACCGGGGCGCGGCCGGCAATGACGTCGCGGCGTAGCGGCCCGCGGCGCCGAACGGCAGGCTCGGGCAGGACGCCGTCGACCACCTGGCGGCCTTGACTGCGGCGAGCGCCGGGCGTTCAATCGCCTCGCACCGACGCACAGGAGGCGGCACCGTGGAGGATGAGCCGG
>JAUMCA010000149.1:0-10143 GCA_032119475.1 Thermoleophilia bacterium
CGAAGGGGTCAGACCGATATGCGACACGCTCGGAGCGCTGATTCCGCGACGACCGCCTCGGCGTGTCGCATATCGGTCTGACCCCTTCGCGACACGCAACACCGACCGACACCGCGCGCTCCGTCCCTGCTAGAACGTGTGCCACGGAGAGGAGGGATCGGTGGCGATCGACAACCCGTTCTACACGGAGGAGTTCCACGGCCCGTTCGAGCTGCACGCGCTCGGCGACTTCGCGCTGGAGGAGGGCGGCGTCATCCCGGACCTCCGGCTCGCGGTCTCGACCCACGGCACGCTCAACGCGGCCCGCGACAACTGCATCCTCGTGCCGACCTGGTACTCGGGCACCCACGAGGTGATGAACCGCGTCTACATCGGGCCCGAGCGGGTGCTGAACCCCGAGGAGTACTTCATCGTCGTGGTGAACCAGATCGGCAACGGGCTCTCGTCGTCGCCGCACAACGTCGACGGCCCGCACGCCGGCCCCGCCTTCCCGAAGGTCCGGATCGGCGATGACGTCCGCGCGCAGGAGCAGCTGCTGCGCGAGGTCTTCGGCGTCGAGGAGCTCGCGCTCGTGGTCGGCGGATCGATGGGCGCGCAGCAGACGTGGGAGTGGGCGGTCCGCTACCCGGACCGGGTCAAGCGCGCCGCGCCGATCGCCGGCACGGCGCAGAACACGCACCACGACTTCCTCTACACGCAGAACCTGATGGACGCCATCACGTTCGACCCGGGCTGGCAGGCCGGTGCGTACGCGTCCGCCGCCGACGTGGCGGCGGGTCTGCGCCTGCACGGGCGGTACGCCGCGGTGATGGGCTGGTCGACGGAGTGGTTCAAGCAGGAGCTGTGGCGCCGCACGGGCGACTTCACGACCTTCGAGGAGTTCACGCGCGACTTCACGCACGGCTACCACGAGGTGCTGGACCCGAACAGCCTGCTCGCGATGGGGTGGAAGTGGCAGCGCGCGGACGTCGCACGCAACGCGGACGGCGACCTCGCGGCGGCCCTCGGCCGCATCCAGGCGGTGGTCTACGCCATGCCGATCAGCGAGGACATGTTCTTCCCGCCGCGGGACGTCGAGGCGGAGGTGGCGCTGGTGCCCCGCGGCGAGCTGCGCGTCATCGACTCGCTCGACGGCCACATGGGCCTGATCGCCACCGACCCGGGGTACCTGCCGCAGGTCGAGTCCCACCTGCGGGAGCTGCTGGCGCTCGAGGTGTAGGGGGTGGGGGTGGATGGTGAAAAGGGGTCAGACCCCTTTTCACCATCCGGCATGGACCGGCCCGATGTGGCTGCGCCCGATGGTGAAAAGGGGTCTGACCCCTTTTCACCATCCACCCACGTGTACCGCTAGTCCTCGACGATCGTCACCGAGAAGGTGATCGGCTCGGCCGGCGCGTCGCGGCCGTCGCGGTCGACGGCGGAGATCGCGTCGACGATGTCCATCCCCTCGACGATGTTGCCGAAGACGGTGTGCTTGCCCTTCAGCCAGCCGCAGTCCTCGGCGGTGACGATGAAGAACTGGGAGCCGTTCGTGTTCGGGCCGGCGTTGGCCATGGCGAGCTTGCCGCGGTCCACGTTGTGCCCGTTCGGCTCGTCCTCGAACGTGTAGCCCGGGCCGCCGGTGCCGGTGCCCTGCGGGCAGCCGCCCTGGATCATGAAGTCGGGGATGACCCGGTGGAAGGTCAGGCCCTCGTAGAAGCCCTTGTTCGCGAGGTCGACGAAGTTCTGGACGGTCTTGGGCGCGTCGTCGGGGAAGAGCTCGATCACGATCGTGCCCTTGCTCGTCTCCATGTTGGCCTTGGTCGCCACGGGCGGCTCCCTTTCGTTCGGTGGTCGCCGCCAGCGTAGACGCGCGCGGTCGGCCGCGCGCCTCCGGAGGCGCGATGATTCGGGCATGCGTCGCTACGCATCGCACCTCGCCCTCCACGCCGACGCGGCGATCGCCGTCGACGTCGCGGCCGACCACATCTCCGCCGACCTCGACGGCGTCGAGCCGACGCTCGTCGTCGTGTTCGCCTCGAACCACTTCCGCGACGAGGCGGACGCCGTCCGCCGCGAGGTGCTCCGGCGATTTCCGACGGCCGACGTCGTGGGCGCCGTCGTCGGCAACGGCGTCATCGGACGCGGGGAGGAGGACGAGCGCAACCCCGCGGTCAGCCTGTGGGCGGCGGCGCTCCCCGATGGCGCGGCACGCGTCGTGCAGCACGCCGCGCCGCTCGATCTGCCCGACGGCCCCGGGACGCTGGTGCTGCTCGCCGACCCGTACTCGGTCGACATCGACGACACCCTCGCGCACGCCGACGTGCTCGGCATGCAGGTGGTCGGCGGCTTCACCGGCGGCTTCGCCCCGGGCAGCGCGCGGCTGATCACCCGGGACGGCATCGAGACCCGCGGCGCGGTCGGGATCGCGCTCGACCTCGAGGGCGTCTCCGCCGTCGTCTCCCAGGGCGCACGGCCGATCGGCCCGGACCTCGTCGTGACGGCGGCCGAGGGGAACCTCGTCGTCGAGCTGGCCGGGCGCTCCGCGGCCGAGCAGCTGCACGCCGTCCTCGCGTCGCTGGAACCCGACGACCTGCAACTGGCCCGCGCCGGGCTGATGGCCGGGATCGTCGTCGACGAGAACCGCCCCGACTACGACGTCGGGGACTTCCTCGTCCGCGGCCTGCTCGGGATCGAGAGCGCGACCGGCGCGCTCGCGGTCGCGGCGAACCCCCGCGTCGGTCAGACGTTCCGGTTCCACGTGCGGGACGCCGCGAGCGCGACGGCGGATCTGCGCCGCGCGGTCGCGTCCGCCCCGGGCGGGGCCGGCGCGGCGCTCCTATTCGCGTGCAACGGCCGGGGAACCCGGATGTTCGCCGAGGCCCACCACGACGCGGCCGTGGTCGACGACCTGCTCGGCGTGCCACTGGCCGGCGGATTCTGCCAGGGCGAGTTGGGCCCTGTGATGGGCACGAACCACATTCACGCGTTCACGGCGACGATGGCCCTGTTCCCGGGGTAGCACCCCGTGTGCCGCGGGCCATCCCCGTATGCTGCCGGCAGTGAACGCGCGGTCGGAATACAGTCGTATGCATCGGTTTCGTGCGGATCTCCCGCCGACATGCTTCGAACGCCAGATCGGTAACCGACTAAGAATGTAAGATTCGTCCTCGATCGCACGCGCGAAACGGCTCGCGCAAAGCCGGTCTCCGGCGTCCCGCCCCCAACGGTGCGTCCCACCAAAGGAATCGAAAGGTCCACCGATCATGAATACCGCAGACAACGCCCAGCAGGCTCTGCCCGGATTCCTCGAGTCCGTTCGGGTGGCCGATCGGGCACTGCTCGACGTCGCGCGGACGCGCCGCCTGCGGCCCATGGAGGCGTACCTGCTCCTGATCCTGCTCGACGAGGGCGATGCCGTCAGCACCGCGCACATCGCCAGCCGCATTGCGGCCTCGAGCAGCCAGGCCAAGCAGCTGGCCCTGGCCCTGCAGGTCCGCGGGCTCGTCGTACGGCGCGACCGCACCGGCCTGACCGCGCTGACGGACGAGGGGCGCCATGAGGCGACCGACCTCGCGGCCGAGGTCGTGCAGGCGATGCGCGACCGACTCGCGCAGCTCGATGCGCCGGCCGTGTGGCGCGCCATCACCGCCTGAGGCACGGGCATGCGGCCACGGCGCCGCACCAGGGGCTGAACGACGAAGGGCCGGGTTCCACCGCGGTGGAACCCGGCCCTTCGCGCGTGCGGCGCCACCCAGTGGCGCCGCCGGAGACGATCAGGCCTGTTCGGCCTTGTTCCGCGCCTGGGAGACGAACGGCATCATCGACCGGAGCTCGGCGCCGACCTGCTCGAGCTGGCTCTCGGCGGCGCGCGTGCGGAGCATCCGCATGGTCACGCGGCCGGACTGGTTCTCCTCGATGAACTCGCGGGCGAACTCGCCGCGCTGGATCTCGCCGAGGATCTCCTTCATCGCGGCCTTGCTCTCGGGCCCGATCACGCGCGGACCGCGGGTGAGGTCGCCGTACTCGGCGGTGTCGGAGATCGAGTAGCGCATCCAGTCCATGCCGCCCTCGTAGAGGAGGTCGACGATCAGCTTGAGCTCGTGGAGCACCTCGAAGTAGGCGATCTCCGGGGCGTAGCCGCCCTCGACGAGCGTCTCGAAGCCGGCCTGGATCAGCGCAGTCGCGCCGCCGCACAGCACGGCCTGCTCGCCGAACAGGTCGCTCTCGGTCTCCTCGCGGAAGGTCGTCTCGATGACGCCGGCCCGCGCCGAGCCGATGCCGATGGCCCAGGCCATGGCGATCTGCTTCGCGTCGCCGCTCGCGTCGTTCTGGATCGCGATCAGCGCGGGCACGCCGCCACCCTCGGTGTAGACGCGGCGGACGAGGTGGCCGGGGCCCTTCGGGGCGACCATGATCACGTTGTTCTCGGTGGACGGCTGGATGATCCCGAAGTGGATCGAGAAGCCGTGCGTGAACAGGATCGTGGCGCCCGGCTTGACCAGGTCCTTGATGCCGCTCCACAGCTCGCCCTGGATCTGATCGGGGACCATGATCGCGACGATGTCGGCGTCCTTGACCGCGTCGGCGGGCGCCTGCGGCGTCCAGCCGTGCGACTCGGCGCGCTTCCAGCCCTCGGAGTTCGGGCGAACGGCGACGGTGACGTCAGCGCCCGACTCGCGCAGGTTGAGCGCATGGGCGTGGCCCTGGGAGCCGTAGCCGACGACGACGATGCGCTTGCCCTTGAGCGCGCCGAAATCGCCGTCGGACTCGTAGTAGAGCGTTGCCATGCGGTGTCGTTTCCTCTCGTGCGGGTGGTTTGGCGCGTTGCGCCGTGGGTGAAATGTACGACCGTCCGCGAATCGACGTGCCGTTAGCCCATCACGCGAAGCCGCGTGCGCGACTCCCCGTCCGGGGCGCTGGCGCGCAGGATCGCGACGCGGCCGGTGCGGACGGCCTCCACGATGCCGTAGGGCGCGAGCAGCTCCTCGAGCGCCTGCAGGCGGTCGGGGTGCTCGACGCACTCGAGCAGGAGCGTCGTCGCGCCGACGTCGACGACACGGGCATCGAAGACCTCCGACAGCTTCATGATCTCCTGCCGCTTGTCCGCGTCCGCCTTGACCTTGATCAGCAGGAGCTCGCGCTCGATCGCGCTTTCCGGCGAGATCTCGATGACGTCGATCACGTCGATCAGCTTCATCAGCTGCTTCACGACCTGCTCGACCGAGTGGTGCGTGCAGTCGACGCGGATCGTGATGACGGAGCGATCCGCGCGCTCCGACGGGCCGACGGCGAGGCTGTCGATGTTGAAGCCGCGGCGCGTGAACAGCCCCGCGACGCGCGACAGGACGCCCGGGCGGTTCTCGACCAGCGCGCTCAGCGTGTGATGGTTCGTCGCGGACATCAGACGCCCTCCTCGACCCACTCGTTGTCCCACTGCTCGTCGATCATCTCGTGGGAGGCGGCGCCGGCGGGCACCATCGGATACACCTTCTCCTCGCGGTCGACGCGGAAGTCGATGACCGTCGGACGCCGCGCCGCGATCGCCTCGGCGATCACCGCGTCGGCCTCGGTCTCCGTCTCGGCGCGCAGCGCCAGGCAGCCGTACGCCTCGGCGAGCTTGACGAAGTCCGGGATCGTGCCGAAGAGGTCCGTCTCGGAGTAGCGCTCGCCGTGGAACAGCTCCTGCCACTGGCGCACCATGCCCAGCCAGCCGTTGTTGAGGACGGCGTGGATGACGGGGACGTCGTAGCAGATGGCCGTGGCCAGCTCCTGCATGGTCATCTGGAAGCAGCCGTCGCCGTCGATGTTGACGACGTACGCATCGGGGCGACCCTGCTGGGCGCCGATGGCGGCGGGGACGCCGAAGCCCATCGTGCCGAGGCCGCCGGAGGTGAGCCAGCGACGCGGTCCGTCGATGGTGAGGAACTGCGCCGCCCACATCTGGTGCTGGCCGACGCCGGTCACCCAGATGACGTCCGTGCCCTTGAGGGCCCGGTCGAACGCCTCCATCACGTACTGCGGCTTGAGGATGCCGCTCTCCTCGCGCCGGTAGCGGAACGGGTTCTCGTTGCGCCACTGCTGCACGTCGTTGAGCCAGTCGACCTGCGCGGCGAGGCGATCGGTGCCGCGCTTGGCGAGCACCGCGTCGCGGAGCGCCGGGATCGTCTCCCGCAGCTCGCCGATCAGCGACACGTCGGCCGTGCGGTTCTTGGAGATCTCCGCCGGGTCGATGTCGAAGTGGATCACCTTGGCGCCGGGCGCGAACGCGTCCAGCTTGCCGGTGACGCGGTCGTCGAAGCGCGCGCCGATCGTGATCAGGAGGTCGGAGCGGTGGATCGTCCAGTTGGCGTACTTGGACCCGTGCATGCCGGGCATCTGCACCGACAGGGGGTGCGAGTCGGGGAAGGCGCCCTTCGCGAGCAGCGTCGTGGTGACGGGCACCTGCAGGGCCTCGGCGAGCAGGATCAGCTCGTCCGACGCCTCGCCGTTGATGATGCCGCCGCCGACGTACAGCACCGGCTTGCGCGCGTGGACGATCAGGTCGGCCGCGGCGTCGATCGACGCCGGGTCGATGCCGGAGATGTAGTCGGCGTCGTAGCCGGGGATCTCGATCTCCTCGGGGTAGGAGAAGTCGAACTCGGACAGCTGCACGTCCTTCGGGATGTCGACCAGCACCGGACCGGGTCGGCCGGTGGCGGCGATGTGGAACGCCTCGCGGAAGATGCGCGGGAGGTCCTCGACGTCCTGGACGAGGAACGAGTGCTTGACGATCGGCATCACGATGCCCGTGATGTCCGCCTCCTGGAACGCGTCCGTGCCGATCAGGTGGCGGGGCACCTGGCCGGTGATCGCGACCATGGGGGTGGAGTCGAGGAACGCGTCCGCGATCGGCGTGACGAGGTTCGTCGCGCCCGGGCCGGACGTCGCGATGCAGACGCCGACCTTGCCCGTGGCGCGGGCGTAGCCCTGCGCCATGTGGCCGGCGCCCTGCTCGTGCCGCACGAGTACGTGCTGGACGTCGTGGTCGACGGCCATGAAGGCGTCGTAGAGCGGGAGGATCGCACCGCCGGGGATGCCCCAGCAGACGTCGACGCCCTCCGCCTCCAGGCAGCGGATGATGGCCTCCGCGCCGGTCATGCGTCCCGTGCGGGAACGCGCCTTCTCGATGTCGATCGCGCTCATGCGGTCACCTCGCGTTCGGCGATCAGCGCCGCGATCGCGGCGCCGACCTCGTCTGTCGTGGCCGAGCCGCCGAGATCCGGCGTGATCGGCCCGTGCTCCAGGCAGTGGATGGCCGCCGCCTCGATCGCGTCCGCCGCCTCGGCCTGGCCGAGGTCGCGGAGCATCATGGCGACGGTGAGGATCATCGCGGTCGGATTCGCGATGCCCCGGCCGGCGATGTCCGGCGCGGAGCCGTGGATCGCCTCGTACAGGCCCGGGCGCGTGGCGCCCAGGGAGGCGCTCGGCGCCAGGCCGATGCCGCCGGACACGCTCGCGGCCAGGTCGGACAGGATGTCGCCGAACATGTTCTCCGTGACGATCACGTCGTACGCGGTCGGCTGCTCGATCAGCTTCATCGCCATCGAGTCGACGAGCTGGTGCGTCACCTCGACGTCCGGGTAGTCCGGCGCGACGCGCTCGACGACGACGTGGCGCCACAGCTTCGAGCTCGACAGGACGTTCTGCTTGTCGACGGAGCAGACCTTGCCGCGACGCGTGCGGGCGAGGTCGAAGGCGTAGCGGCAGACCCGCTCGACCTCCTCCGCCGAGTAGCGGCACGTGTCCATGCCCGTCTCGGACGTCAGCTCCTTGGGGCCGAAGTACAGGCCGCCCGTGAGCTCGCGGATGATGACCATGTCGAGGCCCTCGACGAGCTCCGGGCGCAGCGGCGAGTCCAGCTTGCCGGTCCACATGCGGATCGGCCGGATGTTCGCGAACGCCGCGAGCTCCGCGCGCAGGGCGAGCAGCCCCTGCTCCGGGCGGATCTCGCCGGTGTCCCACTGCGGGCCGCCGACGGCGCCCTTGAGGACCGCGTCGGCACCCGGCAGCGCCGCGCGCGTCTCCGCGGGGAACGGATCGCCGTGGGAGTCGATCGCGTTGCCGCCGAAGGGCAGCTCCTCGATCTCCGCGGTGAAGCCGTGGACGTCGCCGGCGGCCGCGAGGACGGCGAGCGCCGCTCGCGTCGTCTCGGGGCCGATCCCGTCGCCGGGGAGGACTGCGATCTTCACGTGGAGCTCCGTTTCTCTGCCGTGCCTAGATGGTCTCGCGGACCATCGGATTGGGAATGCCCGCCTCGGCCAGCGCGGCGGCGCGGAGGAACGCCTGCGCGGCGGCCTCCGTGATATCCGGGGCGACGGACTGGCCGGTGTACGTGCGCCCGTCGTGCTCCAGCACGACGCGCACGTCGCCGAGCGCGTCCTGCCCGCCCGTGACCGCGTTGACGTTGAACTCGCGCAGCGTCGCGGGGGTCTCGACGACCTCGCTGAGCGCGACGAACGCCGCGTCGATCGGCCCGTCGCCCTCGCCGCGCGCCTTCCGCACGTCCTCGCCGATGCGCACGACCACCTCGGCGGTCGACGGCGAGCCGGTGCGGGTCGTCAGCGCGATCGACTCGAGCACGTAGCGCTCGGCCGTGTCGCGGGACTGGTCGTCGAGGATCGCCTCCAGGTCGAGTGCGGAGACCGTCTTCTTGCGGTCCGCGATCTCCTTGAACTTCGCGAACGCGCGCTTCAGCTCGTCGCCCTCGACGGCGTAGCCCATGTCGGCGTACGCCTTCTGCAGGGCGTGGCGGCCGGAGTGCTTGCCGAGCACCAGCTCGTTCGCCTCCAACCCGATCGACTCGGCGTCCATGATCTCGTACGTGCGGCGGTTCTTGAGCACGCCGTCCTGGTGGATGCCGGCCTCGTGCGCGAACGCGTTCCGGCCGACGATCGCCTTGTTCGGCTGCACGGGGTAGCCGCTCAGGCGGGACACCAGCCGGCTCGCGCGGGCGATCTCGCGGGTCTCGATGCCGGTGGTGAAGCCGTAGAGCGCGTTCCGCGTGCGCAGCGCCATCACGATCTCCTCGAGCGCGGAGTTGCCCGCGCGCTCGCCGATGCCGTTGACGGCCACCTCGACCTGGCGCGCGCCTGCCTGCACGCCGGCCAGCGAGTTCGCCGTGGCGAGGCCGAGGTCGTTGTGCGTGTGGACGCTGAGCGTGGCCTCGTGGAGCTCCGGCACGTTCGCGTACAGGGTCTCGAGGATCTCCTTGTACTCGTCCGGCGTCGTATAGCCGACCGTGTCCGGGATGTTGATCGTGGTCGCGCCGGCCGCCAGCGCCGTCCGCACGACCTCGGCCATGAACTCGGGGCGCGAGCGCGTGGCGTCCTCGCAGGAGAACTCCACGTCGTCGACCTTCGAGCGCGCGTAGGCGACGGCCTCGCGGGTCTGCTCGACGACCTGCTCCGGCGTCATGCGGAGCTTGTGCTCCATGTGCAGATCGCTGGTCGCGATGAAGACGTGGAAGCGGGGTCGCTCAGCGCCCTTGAGGGCCTCCCACGACGCGTCGATGTCCGCCTGCTGCGTGCGGTTGAGCGAGGCGATCGTGCACGAGCGCACATGCTTGGCGACGAGCCCGATGCCCTCGATCTCGCCCGGCGACGAGATGGCGAAGCCCGCCTCGATGATGTCGACGCCGAGCCGCTCCAGCTGGCGCGCGATCTCGAGCTTCTCCTGCGCGTTCAGGCTGATGCCCGGCGACTGCTCGCCGTCGCGCAGCGTCGTGTCGAAGATCCTGACGTAGTCCTTGTCGTGTGTGCTCATCGTTCCCCCTTCGGGAGGCGTTCGGTGCGGTCACGCACCTGTCCTGTGTCTCGTCGTTTCGTGCGCCGGGCAGGCGGCGCGTAGGCCTGTGCATTCCCCTTAACGGGGAAGGAGGCCGACGAGGAGGAGGAGCGAGGACATGGGCGACGACGCCACGACCCCATGGCCGCCGGCGGAAGCCAGGCGGCCGAGAGTCCCTTCGTGCGTGTGCGGCATCGTGCGCATCGGCGCGAAGTGTAGCCGGGAGCGGGGTGGGGGGTCAAAGGGGAACCGGCGGTGTGGGTGTCGCAAAGGGGTCAGACCGATATGCGACACGCAGGAGCGGTCGCGCATGAACGAGGGCCCTAGGCGTGTCGCATA
>JAUMCA010000150.1:0-1545 GCA_032119475.1 Thermoleophilia bacterium
GCCCTCGATCGAGTTGAAGATCGCGGTCTCCTCGCCGCAGATGTACGCGCCGGCGCCGCGGCGGATCTCGATGTCGAAGGAGAAGCCCTCGCCCATGATGTCCTCGCCGAGGAAGCCGCGCTTCGTGGCCTCGTCGATCGCGTGCTGGAGCGCGCGCTCGGCCTCCGGGTACTCGCCGCGGAGGTAGATGAAGCCGATGTCGGCGGCCATCGCGTAGCCGGCGACGGTCATCGCCTCGATCAGCGAGTACGGGTCGCCCTCCATCAGCATGCGATTCGAGAACGTGCCGGGCTCCGACTCGTCCGCGTTGCAGATCAGGAAGTGCGGTCGCGCCGGCTGGCGCGCCACGGCCTCCCACTTGATGCCGGTCGGGAACGCGGCGCCGCCGCGGCCCATCAGGCGCGAGTCCTTGACCTCGCGGATCACCCCGTCCGGCCCGAGCTGCACGGCGGCGCGCAGCGCCTCGTAGCCGCCCTTGGCGCGGTAGTCGTCCAGGCTGGCGGGATCCACCACGCCGACGCGGCGCAGCAGCCGGAGCCCCTCCGGACCCTGCGGCGGGGCCGCGGGCTGCGTGCCCTCGGCGTCCTCCTCCGCGAGCGCGGCGAGCGCCGTGGCGGTCGAGGCCGGCGCGTACGAGCGGGTGAACGGCTCGAGCCCGGCCTCCATCATCAGGAGCGCCGGGGCGCGATCGCACTGGCCGAGGCACGGCGAGCGGTGCCACGTGGAGCGGCCGTCCGCGGAGATGGCGCCCTCGGGACCGAAGCGCTCCTCGAGCGTCGCGATCAGATCGTCGGACCCGTGGCACTTGCAGGCGATGTCCTCGCAGACGTGCAGCACCCGCGGCGGCTGCGGCTCGGTCGCGAGCATCGCGTAGAACGTCGCGACGCCGTAGGCGTCCGCCGGCGGGATCGTCAGGCGACGGCAGATGTACCCGAGCGCCGGCGCGCTGATGTAGCCGACGCGGTCCTGCACCGCCCACAGGGCCGGCAGGAGCAGGTGGCGCTCCTCCCGGACCTCATGGCCGCCCTCGGCCACGCGCGTGTCGACGAGCGCGTCGCGCTCGCCGCCGTCCCAGCCGGAGGCCGGCGGGCCGAGCAGCAGGTCGACGGCCTCGCGCTCCGCGTCCGTCGGGGCCGCGTTGAGGAGCTTGATGTCCATCAGTCGCCCGCGACCAGCTCGCGCTCGGCCTCGGCGACGTCCGCCCGCGCGGCCCGCTTGATCTTCTCGACCTTGATCGCGCAGGCCTTGAACTCGGCGGTGCCGCTCTTCTCGTCGACCGCGTCGATGGTCAGCAGGTTCGTGTCGACCTGATCCGGGAAGTGGAACGTCATGAACGCCAGGCCGGGCCGCAGCCGCACGTCGGTGCGGACCGGTGCCTCGACGGCGCCGCGCCGGCTCGCCACGCGGACGATCTCGCCGTCCTCGAGGTTCATGCGCTCCATGTCCTCGGGGCACAGCTCGAGGAACTCGCCCTGGTGGAGCGGGCTCGTGAACTTGTCCGTCTGGACGCCGGTGTTGTAGGACTCCAGCCGCCGACCCGTCGTC
>JAUMCA010000151.1:0-5486 GCA_032119475.1 Thermoleophilia bacterium
CGCCCTCGCGCTCGGCGCTGCGCACCCCGCGCGCCCAGCGGTAGGCGATGCGGTCGGGCGCGACGCCGCGACCAGGGGCACGCGCCACGGGATCACCGCCCCCGCGGGCCTCCCCGCCCATCAGATGAACACTCCGATCGGGTTGAGGTCCTCCTCGGCCCGTAGCTGCGGCAGCCAGCCCAGCTCGACGGGGACGTCGTAGAGGCGCCCCGGGCCGAGCCGCGCCCAGAAGTGGCGCAGGCCCGGGACGACGACCTTCGCGACGGGCAGGCCGATGTCGGGGCGGGTCTGGTCGAGGACCAGGAACTCGAGGCCCCGGTCCTCGACGATGCCCCGGGCGATGCGCACGTCCTCGCCGCTGTCGTCCGTGGAGCGGTCCACCCAGTCGCCCAGCCGGGTCGCCGGGCCGTCGGACGGCTCGAGGTGGGACTCGCGCTCCAGGGTGGCCGTCCGCCACCACTGCAGCGCCTCCGGGTCGTCGTACGCGTAGCGGCCGTCGCGGTCGACGTTGACGACCGCCGGCAGGAACTGGTTCAACTCGGTCAGGGCGCGGACCGTGGCGATCCGCGGGTCGAAGTGGGCGCCGAAGGCGAAGAGGATGTCCTCCGGGGAGCGGTCGATGCGCCGGCTGATCGCCGCGACGACGGGGATGCCGAGATCGCTCGTGAGGTCGAGGGCCCAGACCTCGCGTTCGAGCGACGCGTAGTGGTCGAGCAGCCGGCCGATGTAGGGATCCTCGAACGAGGCGAGGTCCACGGCCGGGCGCCGCACGCGGTTGTACCACCAGAGGGCGACGGCGTCGCGCTCGACCAGCTCGAAGAAGCCCTGGGCGATCGCCTCCTCGAGCGTGTTCCCGGCGGCGTTCCCGTTCGAGTCCCCCCAGGCGAAGAACTGCTCTTCGGGGAACGGGTAGCCGAAGTAGAGCATCTGCGTCGGCAGCCACTTGTGCGCGTCGTCGGTGAGCGACCAGAGGGGCGACCAGTCGAGCTCGAAGTCCGGGTCGTACGGACGGGGCACGATGTTGAAGCCGCCGACCCGCTCGGCGTCCGGCCGGCGCTCGGCGTACTGCCGCTCGCTCCAGTGGACGACCGTGCGGGGGTCGATCGCGTGGTCCCCGAGATCGGCGAGGGTGCCGCGGCGCCGGGGCTCCGTGCCCGTGTAGTTGCCCGAGAAGCGCTCCAGCGCCTCGCACAGCCCGCTCGCCCGTGCCTGCTCGGGGCTCATGCCCTTCCCGGCGCTCGACTGGCGGAGGCCCGACTTCAACCCGGCGAGGTTCCCGCGCCGCATGGCGAGGTTGTGGCCCGCGAAGACGACGTTGACGAGCGGCGAGTCGCCCGCGGACACCGACTCCAGGGCTGTCACAGCGCCCGTGATCGGGCTGACATGGTGCTCGTAGCGGGCGATCGTCGCGGCGGGGTTCGCGGCGCGATGGCCGCCGTCGGCGCGGAAGGCCTTCGGCGACGCCCCGAGGACGACGGCCTGCGGCACACGATCGGAGCCGTGCGAGCCGTCGCCGCACGCGGGGCACTGCGGGCGGCGCACGAGGTGATGGCGCGTCAGGGAGCCGTCCGCGCGCGCGTACGTGCGGAGGTCGGTCCCGAAGGCCGCCGACGCCGGAGTCGCGCGCAGCCAGTCGACGACGATGCCCGCGGCCAGGGCCATCGCCGCCGGGTCCGGCGCGAACGGCGGGTGCACCAGGTGCCCGACGCGACTGCCGAGGTACGACTCCACCGGCCGCGCCTGACGCAGCCGATCCGCCAGGCACTCCCAGCACGCCGTCTCGTCTGGCACGAGATACGGGCCCACCCAGACGACCTGCCCGCCGGGACGGGTCAGGAGCCAGGGGCGGCCGAACTCCAGCCGGCGCGCGTTCAGGGCGGGGAGCGCCGCGTTGAGGTAGTCGTCGACGAGCACGACCGCGACGTCGTGCTCGGCCTCCGCATCGACCACGGCATGCCCCGCCTCCGCCAGGGCCGTGCGCATCGCCGTCGGGTCGATGCCGGCGAGGGCGATCAGGCCGACGACGGGGAGCGCGGGCGGCGCCTCGCCGCGCTCGCGGAGGTAGCCGAGGTGCTCCCAGCGCGCGAGCAGCAGGTAGAGGTCGTGCGTCGGCATCGCGCCCGCGTCGACGAGGTCGCCCACCGACGGCGCGCCCTCGTGGATCGTCCGCGCGACGGCGATCGGCCCCGGCCCCTTGACCACGATGTGGCCTTGCTCGGAGACGAGGTACGCCGCGTCGCCCTCCACGAACACGGGCGCGTAGTCGGGCCGGAACTCCGGGTTGTCGATCACGCCTCGTCAGCCTCGAGACGAGGTCCGCGGCGCCCGCGCGATCCCACGGCGGCGCGCCGCGACTCCGGGACGCGGATCAACGGCTCGCCGCTCCGGCGCCTCCGGGCAGGGCGACACCCCGGCTGGCGCGAGACGACGCGGGGACGACTCCGTCGTCCCCGCGTCGCCCCACCCCGGTCGCGCGTCTCCGCGAAGGTAGTCAGCGGCCCATCAGCCGGCGGAGCCGGCGGTGCCGATCGTGCCGAAGGTCGTGAGGAACGTGCCCGCGGTGCTCGCGGTGCCCGCGGAGGATCCGCCGCTCGCCGCGGCCAGGAGCTCATCCGTCATGGCCTCGGGGTCGGGGAGGACGAGGTAGTTCTTCGAGGACGAGTTCTCGACCACCTGGATGTTCATGCCCTCGGGCACCTCGACGCCCGCCTCACGCAGCACCGACGCGGCGTCGGCCATGAGGGCCGCCTTGAAGTCGGCGTCGGTCAGCGCGCGCCCATAGACGTCGGCCAGGGCACGTCCGGACTGCTCATCGATCACGGTCTTCTCCTTCTGGATGGGTTGGTGCGTCGACCGATGCGGGAGGCCCGCACGAACTTCTCGGGCGACGTACCGATCCGCCGTGGGCGAGATCGACAACCACGCTATGGGCCATCTCGACGGCTGACAAGGGGGCTAGCCCCGCCACGTCGGAGCAGGTCAGTCGGCCCACGATCCCGCTCGACCACACGCATGGAGGTCGCGCGGACGGGGGCACCGCCGGCGGCCGGAAGCGAACGCCGCACCGGCGCTCCCCGGTCGCGCGTCACCGCTCAGACGGTCGGCTGTCCTCGATCTAGTGCGTGCCGATGGTGCTGGCGGTGAGGGGCAAGGTGCCGAACGAGCTCACCGTCGATCCCCCGCTCGCCGCCGACAGGATCTCATCCGAGACGGCCTCGGGATCGGGGAGGACGAGGTAGTTCGTCGAGGGCGAGTTCTCGACCACCACGATGCTCGTGCCCTCGGGCACCTCGACGCCCGCCTCGCGCAACACCGACGCGGGGTCGGCGATGAGCGCCGCCTTGAAGTCGGCGTCGGTCAGCGCGCGCGCGTGGATGTCGGCCATGGCACGTCCAAACTGCTCTTCGTTCACGGTCTTCTCCTTCTGGATGGGTTGGTGCGTCGACCGATGCGGAAGACCCGCACGAACTCCTCGGGCGACGTACCGATCCGCCGTGGGCGAGATCGACGGCCACGCTATGGGCCATCTCGACGGCTGACAAGGGGGCTAGCCCCGCTGCGACGGGGGCCGGTCGGCCGGCCCACGACCGCGCCTAGGCCAGGATGAGCACCTGGTCATCCGACCCCAGGGCGATGCGGCCGTGCTTGGGGGGATTCACGACGACCCCACCGCCGGCGATCCCGCCTGCGGTCGCGCCGGCCGCGACCCGGTAGCCGACGCAGACGTGGCCGCGTTGGCGCGCCGCACGCACGAGCTCGCCGACGCTGACCTCGTCGCCGGGTTCCACGTACCGCGATGCGGGCACCAGCACCAGCTCGACGCCCTCCGCGTCGAACAGGTCCTCGAAGACGCCGCGCAGACCGAGGTTCTCCGACAGCTGCGCGAGGATCAGGCTGGTCAGCCGCTCCGACACGACGAAGTCGTCCGGGTTGGCGATCATCGCCAACTCGACGTCACGGGTGTCGAGAAGCTCCGTGACGAGCCGAACCCCGGTGTTCGGGCAGCCCTCCTCCTGCATCGCCTGACGGACCTGCAGCAGCGTCAGCAGCGTGCGCGCGTCGCTCGACGCGACGTCGTCGCCCCGGTAGCACAGGATGATGATCTGGTCGTAGCGGTCGACGGCGAGCTGTTCGGCGATGCGGTCGCCGTCGATCGTGCCGCCCTGCACGAACTGCACCGCGATGTTCGCGAGCCCCTCCACGTCCGCGGGCAGGTCGACGAGGCGAGGGTCGGCGAGAACCCGAACGTGGGACCCCGTCGCGACGTAGCGGTCGAGCTCGCTGAGGATCTGCGGCCCGAGCGGGTTCCACCCGATCACCAGCGTGCGCTCCACGACCGGCACGATCGCCGCCTCCGCCGGGTTCGTGGCGCCGTCTCCTCCGATTGCCTCGGGGTCGACGCGGATGCCCTGATCGTCGGGCGCGATGACGATCACGCGGTCGTCCGATGCGATCACGCGGCTCATCGGAGGCGCCAATGCGACCGACCCGTCCGCAGCGGCGAGGCCGATCGCCGAGGCCTCGGGGTAGGCGCCGATCGCATCGCCGAACGTGCGACCGACCAGTACCGGGTCGCCGTGGAAGTAGATCTCATCGCCGTCGAAGTCGAGCAGCTCCTGGAACACCGTGCTCAGGCCGGACTGCCGACACACCTGCGCGGTCACCCGGGCGATGACGTCGGTCGACACGACGACGCCGAGGCGCCCGCCCGTCGCGCGCCCGATCGCGCGCGCGGATTCCCCGTCGGTGAACTCCGCCGTCACCTGCAGCCGCTCGAGCCCCGGGTCGAAGCGCATCAGCGCGAGGACCGTCTTGACGACCTGCGGGTCGCCGGTCTCGTCGTCGACGAGGATCAGGACGGACTTCGCGGCGAGCGGGCGCACGAGTTCGAGGTCGGTCGCGTCCGCCGGACTGCCGGAGCGGCAGACGACGCGCATGCGCCGCGGACGCGTTGCGCGGTCGCGTACCTCGTCCTCCATCTCGACCTTGTCGCGCGGCGCCAGGATCACCACGCTCGGATTCCGCTCGCTCTCGTTCGCGACCTCGAGCTCGGCCAGCACCTGATGCAGCTTCGGTGACCAGCCGAGGATCAGGGTGTGACCCTCCTCCACCACGAGGGAGCGGCCTTTGCGCAGGGTCTCGACGGTCCGGTCGATGCCGCTCGCGATCAGACCGATCAAGGTCGACACGATGAAGATGCCGATGATGGTGATCGCCAGTGCGATCACGCGGAAGTCCCAGCCCTGATCGCCTCCCATCGTGCCCGGATCGAGCGTGCGCAGAAGGCTCAGCCAGACACCCTCGACGAACCCGGTCTGGCCCTCCCCGTCGTGGCGGATCCCTAGGACGGCGATCAGGAGCCCCGCGATCAGCACGAAGATCAGCGTGATCACCGCCAGCCAGCCGATCACGCCGATGGTGCCGCGGGCGAGGGTCGCGTCGAAGCGATAGCGCAGGCGATCACGTGCGGTGACGGGTCTGGTCAC
>JAUMCA010000152.1:0-6409 GCA_032119475.1 Thermoleophilia bacterium
CCGTGTCGCCGACGACCCGGCGCTCGGCACCGGCATCGCGCAGGCCGTCGTCGACGCGTGCGCGGCGGCGCAGGAGGCGGGCCAGTACCGCTACTGGATCGCCGGCGCCTCGATCATGGCGGCCGACGCCATGGCGGGCCTCGCGGCGCGTCTCGGCGCCGGCATCGTGATCGACGCCGTCGAGCTCGTCCCGGACGGGGGCGCGCTCGTCACCCGCCGGTCCGGCCTCGGCGACTCCGTGCTCGCGCACTGCGGCTTCACGACGCCGGTCGGCGTGGTGGTGACACGGGCGAACTCGTTCGCCGCGACCGAGGGCACGGGCGCGACCGCGCCCGTCGAGCGGTTCAGCCCGACCTTCTCCGCGTGGGCGCAGGCCGTCAGCCTCGTCGGCCACGAGGACGCGGTCGAGACCGGCCCGGACATCAGCGCCGCCGACGTCCTCGTCGGCGCCGGCCGCGGCATCGGCGACGCCAACGGGTTCGGCCCGCTCGAGGACCTCGCCTCCGCCATGGGCGGCGCCGTCGCGGCAACGCGCGCGGTGGTCGACGCGGGGTGGTACCCCTACAGCGCCCAGGTCGGCCAGACGGGCAAGACCGTCACGCCGAAGCTGTACATCGCGTGCGGCATCTCGGGCGCGATCCAGCACAAGGTCGGCATGCAGGGGTCGGGCACGATCGTCGCGATCAACAAGGACAAGAACGCGCCGATCTTCGACTACGCCGACTTCGGCGTGGTGGGCGACCTCAACGACGTCGTCCCGAAGCTCACCGAGCTCGTCAAGCAGCGCGGCTGATCCGTCAGGGACCGTGCAAAGGGGTCAGACCCCTTTGCACGGTCCGGCCGGTCACGCCGGCTGCAGCCCGCCGGCGCGCCCGCGCGGCAAGAGCAGCGACACCGCGGCTGCCGCGACCACCATCGCGCTCGACGCCCAGAGGCACGCCTCGAGCCCCTGCCACTGGTAGAGCAGGCCGCTGAGCAGCGTGCCCGCCAGCCGTCCACCGGCGTTCGCCATGTAGTAGAAGCCGACGTTCATCGCGACCTTGTCGCCGTCGGCGTAGCGCAGGATCAGGAACGAGTGGACCGACGAGTTGAGGGCGAACACCACCCCGAACGCGATCAGGCCGCCGACGAGGACCACGGTGGGATCGAGATCGCGCGCGAGCGCGATCGCGATGCCGGCCGGCAGGATCGCCAGCACGGCGGCGAGCCACGTCGCCGTGCCGCCCGTCGGCTCGGCCCGGGAGCGCAGGAGGCGCGGGGCGAGGGCCTGGACGATCCCGTAGCCGATGACCCAGACGGCCAGGAACCCGCCCACCTCCCAGAACGACCAGCCGAGCACGCTGCGCAGGAAGACGGGGAGCCCGACCACGAACCACACGTCGCGGGACGCGAACAGGAACACGCGGGCGGCGGCCAGCAGGTTGATGGCGCGGTCGTGCGAGAGCATGTGGCGGAAGCGCGCCTTCGCGTCCGGCCGCCCGAGCGTGCCCGACGTACGCGCGAGGACGAGCAGGAGCGCGGCGCCGACGAGCGCCGCGAGGATGCCGAGCGCGGGCTGAAACCCGACGACCGTGAGGAGCAGGCCGCCGACGAAGAAGCCCACGCCCTTGAGCGCGTTCTTGCTGCCGGTGAGCACGGCGACCCAGCGGAACAGCGCATCGTGGTGGCCCTCTGGGACGACCAGACGCACGGCGCTCTTCGCGCTCATCTTGGTGAGGTCCTTGGCGACGCCGCTGAGCGCCTGCGAGGCCATCACGTACGGGACGACGAGCCATGGACTCGGGGCCAGCGCCAGCATCAGCAACGCGCCCATCTGGACGAGCAGGCCGGCGACGAGGGTGGAGCGGAGGCCGAAGCGCGCGGCGATGTAGCCGCCGCAGAGGTTCGTGATCACGCCGAACACCTCGTAGAAGGCGAACAGCGTGGCGAGCTCGAACGGGCTGTAGCCGAGCTGGTAGAACCAGAACAGGACGAGGATGCGGATCGCCCCGTCGGTGACGGTGTCCGCCCAGTAGGCGGCTGTCACGACCGCGTACGTGCGCATGTCCGCCGCACGGGCGCTCATGCGCCGCGCGCGCCCACGATCACGGCCAGCTCCGCGTACCGGTTCGCGTAGCCCCACTCGTTGTCGTACCAGGCGAGGACCTTGACCTGCGTGCCGCCCACGACCAGCGTCGACGGGGCGTCGACGATGGCCGAGCGCGGGTCGTCGACGAAGTCGATCGACACGAGCGGACGCTCCTCGACGCCGAGGATCCCGGCCAGCGGGCCGTCGGCGGCCATGCGCAGCAGGTCGTTCACCTCGTCGACGTCGGTCGGCCGCGCCACCTCGAAGACGCAGTCGGTCAGGGATGCGTTGAGGAGCGGCACGCGTACCGCGAGGCCGTTGAGGCGTCCCTCGAGCTCGGGGAAGATCAGGCCGATCGCGGTCGCGGAGCCGGTGGTGGTCGGGATCAGCGACATGCCGGCGGCGCGGGCGCGACGCAGGTCCCGGTGGGGCGCGTCGACGATGGTCTGCGTGTTCGTCAGGGCATGCAGCGTCGTGATCGAGCCGTGCGCGATGCCGATGCCCTCGTGGAGCACCTTGACGACCGGTGCGAGGCAGTTCGTGGTGCACGACGCCGCGGTCACGATCGGGTGTCGCACCGGGTCGAAGGCGCCGTCGTTGATCCCCACCACGACGTTGAGCACCGACGGGTCCTTGACCGGAGCGGCGACGACCACCCGTCGTGCGCCGGCTGCGAGGTGCGGCTGCAGCGCGGCCACGGTGCGGAAGCGCCCCGTGGCCTCGAGCACCACGTCGACGCCGAGATCGCCCCAGGGTACCTCGCCGGGCAGCGCGGACGAGGACCAGCCGACACGCGTCCCGTCGATCGCGATGGCGCTCTCGTCGGCGGAGATCTCCCGCCTCCAGCGTCCGTGCACCGAGTCGAACTCGAGCAGGTGGGCGCCCGTCTCGGCGTCTCCGGCGACCTCGTTGATGTGCACGAATGCGATGTCGGGGCGGTCCCAGGCGGCGCGCAGCGCGAGGCGCCCGATGCGACCGAAGCCGTTGATCCCGACGCGGATCATGCGCGCCCCGCGGATGGCGAGATCAGCGCGGCGAGGGCATCCAGCGCGTCCAGCCGCGCGCTGTAGTACGCGAAGCTCGCCTTCCGGCGTCGCTCGACGAGGCCCGCCTGGCGGAGGATTCGCAGGTGATGGCTGACGCTTGGCTGCTCGATGCCGAGCGGTGCTGTCAGGTCGCAGACGCAGACGCCCTCCGGGGCGGCGGCGATCAGGCGGTGCAGGAGCTTGACGCGGTTCGGATCCGCGATGGCCTTGAGCGCGGCGGCCAATGCGGCGGCATCGGCGTCGGAGAGCGCCGGCGCCATCAGTGGCGTGCGGCAGGCGAGGGCAGTCGACATGTCGGCACCGTAGAAGCGGCACGGACATCGATGGGTATCGATGTGGTGAGCGCCGGTCCTCAATCGATCAGAGGGGTCCCTCTGATCGATCAGGGGCCGGTGGGCCCCAGCGCCTCCTCGAGGCGGATCAGCTTCAGCGCGATCTCGATCATCAGCCAGTCGTCGCGCTTCATGTCGATGCCGGTCAGCTCCTCGATGCGCCGTAGGCGCTGGCGCAGGGTGTTCGGGTGCACGTACAGGGCCTGCGCCGTGGCGGAGATGTTGCCGCGCTGGCGGAGGTACTCCTCGAGCGTGCGGGTCAGCTGGGCCTGCCGCTGGCGGTCGTAGTCGCCGAGGCGGCGCAGGGCGTCGCGCTGCCGGTCGCGGACGTCGCCGTCGAGCGGGACGCGCAGGAGGTACTTGTACGGCCCGAGCCCGTCGTAGGGGACGATCGCGGGGCTGTCGGTGATCACCGGGGCGGCGAGCGCCGCCTGACGGGCCTCCTGCAGTCCGGTCGCGAGGGCGGCGGCGCCGAGGCAGGGGCTGGAGACGCCGACCACGAGGGGCAGCTGGTTCGGCCCTTCGCCGATCGCGCGCTGCAGGCGCCGCACGGCCTCGGTCTCGTCGGCGCCGAGCGACGGCACGAGCGCGACGGCCTCCTCGTCACGCTGGTCGATCAGCACGCCGGGGAACAGGCGGACCAGGGCCGCGCGGAACCGCTCGAGGGCGCGGGTGCGCTCGTCGTCATCGGCGCCGCGCCAGCCGATCGCCACGAGGGCGAGCTTCGGCTGGCCGAAGTCGCAGCCGAGTCGCCGCGCGCGGCTCGACAGCCCGTCCGCGAAGCGCCCCGCGGCGAGGTCGGCGAAGAAGTCCTTGATCAGGTTGCGCTCCTCGAGGCCCTCGATCAGCCGGATCTTCTTCGTGCCGACCGCGATCTGCGAGGCGATCGAGGCGGCGAGGTCGCGCTCGGAGCGGGTGAACCGGCGCCCGTCCTCGGCGTGGGCGACCAGCGCTCCGACGATCTCGCCGTCGGCGAGCATCGGCACGAGCAGGGCGTCGGGTCGCGGCGTCCCGCCCCAGAGGGCGGCGGCGAGGGTGGCGGCCACGGTGTGGTTCGAGCCCGAGCGCCGGACCTCCGCCAGCTCGGAGACCGTGATGGCGTTCGGGGCGTCGCCCACCTCCGGCGCGGACGCATGCCGCTGGAGGCGGTCGCCGCGGTCGAGCAGGTAGACGTGGGCCGCCTCGGCGCCGAGCAGCGGGAGCGTCTGGGCGGCGGCGGTGGGGAGGAGCTCGTCGAGCGTGGTCGCGGACGACACCGCGGTCGTCAGGACCGAGAGGCCCTCGAGCTCGCGGACGCGCTGCCGCGCCGCCTCGTAGAGGCGCGCGTTGACGATCGCGGCAGCCACCAGCGACGCGGAGTGGATCACGAAGGCCGCGTCCTCCTCGGTGAAGACGCGGGGGGCCTCGGCGTGGAGGGCGATGACGCCGATCACCTCGTCGCTCGGCGCGATCAGCGGCACGGAGACGATCGACTGGTACTTCTCCTCCTCGAACTCCGGGAAGATCCGGATCCGCGGATCCTGGAGGGCGTTCTCGGGGATGAAGACGGGCTCGCGGTGCTCCGCCACCCAGCCGGCGAGGCCCTCGCCCCGGCGCAACGCGGCCTTGCCGACCTGCGGTCGGTACTGCTCGTCGGAGACGGCGTGCAGGACGAGGTTGCCCGAGTCGTCGTCGACGATGAAGATCAGCGTCGCGTGGGCGCGCGTATGCTCGGTCACGAGCTCGAGGATCGCGTCCAGCACCCGCTCCAGGTCGACGCTCGACGAGACCGTCCGGATGATCTCGTAGAGGACGCGCCGTTCGTCAGCGGAGGCGGGCGGGGGTGCGGGTGTCGGTGTGTTCAGAGTGGACACCGTACCAGTGGCAGAACGTGCGTGCTGTCACGAGCGAGCGCCCTTTTCGGTGGTCGGCGCCGTGGAACGGGCGGATTTCGGGCTTTCCCCATACCTTTAAGGCGGTACGTATGTGCACATGCTCTAGGTGCAGCGGCATCGCATGCGCGAACGCGGACATTGCCCGGAGGCGGGGTCCCGAATAGGTTTCCCGGTACCCGAGGACGCTCGGGCCCCGGGGACGCCCGGGGAGGGGAAAGGGAGAGGAGAACCCGCCAACATGACCGATCTCGATCAATACCTCGAGACCCCGGGTCGCGCAGACCAGGTCAAGGAAGTCCGGAAGATGATCGATGCCCAGGGCATCGAGTACGTCTACTACCAGTTCGCGTCCGTCACGGGCCGGATCATGGGCAAGGGCGTTCCGGCCAAGCACTGGGAGTCGATGGCGCGCAAGGGCTTCCAGCTCGTGTACGGCGCCACGGCGAACCTGTTCGTCGACCGCCACGGCGACTACATCGGCTACGGCCCCGAGGCGCGCGAGCTGGTCGGCCTGCCCGACCCCGAGACCTTCGCGCAGCTGCCGTGGGACCCGAAGGTCGGCCGCGTCTTCTGCACCCTGTTCCGCGGTCGCGAGGAGGAGGTGGACGGGGGCGCGTTCCTGACCGCCGACTGCCGCGGCAACCTCAAGCGCACCCAGGCCGCGTTCGAGGCCGATCACGGCATGCGCCTGATGGCGGGCACCGAGCCCGAGATGATGTGGCTCAAGAACAACCCGGACGGCACGCCGTCCGTCGAGGGCATGTCGAAGCCGTTCTGCTACCACATCGACCAGTTCAGCGAGTTCCAGCCGCTGATCCACAAGGTCATGGAGTACGCGGGCGCGCTCGGCCTCGACATGATCCAGGGCGACCACGAGGACGCGCCGGGTCAGCTCGAGCTGAACTTCAACTTCGATCGCGCCGAGATCACCGCGGACAACCTCACGACGTACCGCCAGATCTGCAAGCAGGTCGGCCGTGAGATGAACGCGTTCCCGTGCTTCATGCCGAAGCCGTTCATGGGCGTGTCCGCCAACGGCTGCCACCACAACATATCGATCTGGAAGGGCGACCAGAACCTGTTCGACCC
>JAUMCA010000153.1:0-14663 GCA_032119475.1 Thermoleophilia bacterium
GCACGCAGCGCGCACGGTGGCCTCACATTCCCGGCGTTCACCTCATCCTTAATGAAACGAAGGGGCCAGACCCCTTCGTTTCATTAAGACGGTGGGGCGGTTGCGGTGTCGAGCGCCTCGCGGCCGGCTTTGCGCGCCGCCTCGGTGAGGCCCCGCCCGTCGTCGCGCGCGTCGCTGAACGCACCGGCCCCGGCGCTCGCGGCCTGGCCCGCGATGGTCGCCGCCGTGCCCGCGAGGGCCGCCACGTCACGGCCGGCGGCCTTCGCGCTCGTCGCCGCCTCGTGTGCCTTGTCGCGCAACTCCGGCGGCACGCCTTCGCGCACGCCGCTGAGCTTCGCCTTCGCGCCGTCGAGCAGTCCCATGTGCAGACTCTATCCCTCGACGGCGGGTCAGACCGCCACGAGGACGAGCGACAGCGCCATCGTCGCCATCCCGGCGGCCGCGCCGTAGATGGCCAGGTGGGGACGGCCGTACTCGCGGGCGGCGGGCAGCAGCTCGTCGAGGGCGATGAACACCATCACGCCGGCCACGACGGCGAAGAGGACGCCGAGGAGGTCGTCGCCGACGAACGGGCGCAGCACCAGGTACGCGGCCAGGGCCCCGAGCGGTTCGGACAGTCCCGAGGCGAACGACCACCCGAACGCCCGCAGCCGGCTCCCCGTGTCGTGGTAGATCGGCACGGATACGGCGATCCCCTCCGGGATGTTGTGGATCGCGACGGCGATCGCGAGCGCGATCCCGAGGGCGGGATCCTCGAGGAGCACGAGGAAGGTCGCGATGCCCTCGGGGAAGTTGTGCAGGGCCACGGCGATGGCGACGAGCATGCCCATCCGTCGCAGGGCGCCTCGGCCGGGCCGCGGGGTCTCGGGGCGGTCCATCAGCTCCACGGTGATGCCGTCGTGCGGATTGGCGAACGCCGGGAGCAGTCGGTCGACGGCCGCCATCACGGCGAAGCCAGCCAGGAAGGCGGCCGTCGCGAGCACGAGGCCGAGCGCGTCACCGTGGCCGATCTGCAGGCGATCCGTGCCCTTGGGGAGGATCTCGACGAACGAGACGTACACCATCACGCCGGCGCTGAATCCGAGCGCGATGGACAGGAAGGCGCGGTGCGTCGTGCGCGTGAGCAGTGCCAGCGCGCTGCCGATGCCGGTGGAGAGACCGGCGGCGGCGGTGATCAGGAACGCGAGGAGGACGGAGTCGGCGGTCATGTGGGGTGCGGACGTGCGCGTGCCGGCCCCGAGGACCGGATGGAGAGGGGCCGGCACGCCTTGACGGGGGTCCACTGCCGTCGGCGCTGGGCTGACGGCCGGGGAGGGACCACCCTATGTGCGCCGTCGCTTGCGACGGCGGGAGCGATCTACGGTGCGCCGCCTCCGATCAGGTCGGCAGCCGTGCCGAGCGGGTCATCCTGGCCTGTCTCCAGGATCCCGGTCACGTCGTGGCCGGTGAGCTGCTCGGCTGCGCCGGCGAGGTCGCCGCCGAGCACGCCCTGGGCGGTGTCCGCGAGGCCGCCGAGCTGATCGCCCGCGGCACCTTCGAGGACGTTCCTGAGGCTGTTGAAGAGGCCCATCGCCCACTCCTGTCGTCCGGGGTGGATCGAGTATGCGCCGTGATCGACTGTCAGGACCCTGCCGATTCCGCGGATATTAGGCGCGCCTAAACTTCCGGATACCGGCTAACCCCCCGCCTACGAATGCGGTGGCTCCGCCTGTCGCTGCGCGGGCCCCTCGTCATCCGGTCGTTCCGGCCGTCCCGGTGCTGCGTGGTGCACCGCCTCCTGCTCCTCCGACTCGTGGAGGCGCCGCGCATGCACGGTCTCGTCTGCGGGGAGACGCTCGTCCGGCGCGGTATCGCCGGGTTCCCGCAGGCGCCCCTCCCGGGCTTCCTCCGGGTCGTGTGTCCGTCCCGCTTCCTTCGCCATCGTCGCCTCCTGACGCATGGGTTCTACCCCCGCCCGGCCGGCGCGAACCGCCGTCAGTCGCAGCGACCGCCGGCCCCGAAACTCTGCGACCAGTAGATCTCGCCGATCGACGGATCGCCGACGGCGTGGCCGAAGCCGACGTGGCGGAAGCTCGGGTAGAGCAGGTTGCGCCGATGACCGGGCGAGGCGAACCACGCCCGTACGACGACGGCGACCGTGGCCGGCCCCCGGGCGATGTTCTCGCCGTGCACCCGGTAGGTGTAGCCGCTGGCCCGGATACGACCCCCCGCGGAGCTGCCGTTCGGACCGGTGTGGCTGACGATCGACGTGCGCAGCATGGTGCCCGCGTAGCGCTGGGCGGCGACGCCGAGCGGACGGCAGAGCCGAAGGCGCCCGAGACCACGGGAGGTGCGGATCGCGTTGACCTCCTCGAGCATCTCCTGCTGCCAGGCGGTGGCGCGCGAGGCGGCCGGGACGTCGGCCGACGCGATGGGGGCGGCTGCGAACGCCAGAAGGGCGAGCGGGAGCACGACGGGGAAGGGGAAGCGGGGCATCGGCATCGGCGCGCGGTCAGGGGCGGCGTCCGCAGCACGCATGCGGTCGCGTACGCATCCTGCGCCAAGCGCCCGCAGCGGTGCCCGTAGTGGTCCGCACGATCGGGGGGGCCACGTCGACGACGGGTAGCCTTCTCCCGTGGCGCTCCCGGCCCTCGCGCACCCCATCGTCCAGGCGCCGATCGGCGCGTGCGCTGGACCGGAGCTCGTCGCGGCGGTCGCCGAGGCGGGTGGGCTCGGGCTGCTCGCGTGCACCTGGTCCGAGCCCGATGCCATCACCGCGGATGTCGCAGCGGTGCGGTCGGGCACGGTCGGCGTGTTCGGGGGGAATCTCGTCCTCCGCTTCCCCGTCGAGGACCAGCTCGGCGCCCTCCTCGACGCCGCCGCGCCGGTCATCACCTTCTCCTGGGGCCAGCCGGGTCCGGCGCGAGTGGCGCGCTGCCATGCGGCGGGGTCGGTCGTGCTGGTGCAGGTCGGCACCGCCTCCGCGGTGTCCGAGGCGGTCGCCGACGGGGCGGACGGGATCATCGTCCAGGGCGTCGAGGCCGGTGGGCACGTCCAGGCGACCCAGCCGCTCGAGCGGCTGCTCGACGACGTGCTCGCCGAGGCCGGGCCCGTACCCGTCATCGCGGCGGGCGGGCTCGCGACGTCGGTCGACGTGGCACGCGTCCTGGCGGCGGGCGCGGAGGCCGCGATGCTCGGCACGCGCTTCGTCGCCACGCTCGAGAGCCGCGCGCACCCCCGCTACAAGCAGCGCCTGGTGGAGGCCGCGTCGGCCGACGCGGCCCTCACCCTCGTCTTCGACGGCGCGTGGCCGTTCGGCCCGCATCGGGTCCTACGGTCGCCGACGGTCGACACGTGGGAGGCCGCCGGCTGTCCGTGGCCCGGTGACCGACCCGGGGAGGGGGACGTCGTGCTCGAGCGGCCCGACGGCCGCCGGATCCCCCGGTACGACGACGCCCCGCCGATCGCGGGTGACGCGGGGGATGTCGACGCGGCGTGCCTCTACGCCGGTGCCGGCGTGGGCGACATCGACGATCTGCCGCCGGCGGCCGAGGTGCTCGTGCGCCTCGCGTCCACCGCGCAGTAGAGGAACGGTTGTTTCGTGAAACGCCTGCGCCCTACCATGCCCTCCATGGCCGCCGAATCCGACGACGTGCGCAGCAAGGAGCTCCTGTTCCTGCTCGCGGAGAACAGCAACGACGTGGTCTGGACGATGTCGGCGTCCGGCGAGATCACGTACGTGAGCCCCTCGGTCGAGCGGATGCGCGGCTTCACCGTCGAGGAGGCGATGCGACAGCCGCTCGACGAGATCCTAGCGCCGGAATCCGCTGCGATCTCCGCGGGGTACTTCATGGACATCTACGTCGCGATCCAGGAGGGGCGTGAGCCGCCCGGCGACTTCCGCGGTGAGCTGGAGTACCTCTGCGCGGACGGGTCGACCGTCTGGACCGAGGTGCAGGCGCTTCCGCGGTACGCGCCCGACGGCAGCCTGATCGAGCTGCTCGGGATCTCCCGCGACATCTCGGAGCTGCGCGAGCAGCGGGCAGCCGTGCGCGACGCGCAGATCGACGCGGAGCGCCAGCGGACCCTCCTGGAGGAGCGGGAGCGTCTCGCGCGTGACCTCCACGACGATCTCCTCCAGTCCCTCACCGCCGCGAACCTCGACATCGCGACGGCGGAGTTGCGCGCCGGCGACGCCGACGGGACGCGCGCTGCCCTGCTCCGGTCGCGCGAGGACATCGAGACGGCGATGGAGAGCGCGCGGCGCCTGGTGAGCGGGCTGCGCGCGCGGCAGTTGGAGGGTCGCAGTCTGGCGGACGCGGTGCGACTGCTGGTGGCCGCGGTTGAAGAGCGCGCGGGTGTCCGGGCCACCTTCTCCGGCTCCGACCTGGGTGACCTCGACGACGTGGTCGAGGAGACGCTGTTCCGCGTCGCGCAGGAGGCGCTCATGAACGTGATGAAGCACGCCGAGGCGACCGAGGCGCGGGTGCTGCTCGAGCGGGATGGGAACGGCGTCGAGCTGACGGTCGTCGACGACGGCCGCGGGATCGAGACCGAGGGCACCGAGGCGGGGGATCGGTTCGGCTTGGCCGGGATGCGCGAGCGCGTGGACCGCGTCGGTGGGGCCCTGAGCGTCGAGCGCGAGGCCGGCGGCGGCACCCGCGTCGTCGCGCGCGTGCCGGTCGCGTCCTAGGCGTCGGCGCCGACGCGCGCGGCGAGGTAGCGCAGCGTCGCCACGACCCGGCGGTTCGTGCCGGGCTCGTCGTCGATCTCGAGGCTGCGGAACAGCGTGGTGACGCGCTTCTCGACCGCCCACGCGGTGATGTTCAGCCGCTCCGCGATCGCCTCGTTGCTGAGGCCCTGCGCGATCAACCCGAGTACCTCACGCTGGCCGTCGGTCAGTCCAGCCAGGGGGTCGACGCCCGCGTCGACCATGGTCGCCGCGACGGTGGGGTCGATGACCGTGCTGCCGGAGGCGACGGCGAGGATGGCGCTGTGCAACTCGTCGGCCTTCGTCAGCCGGTCCTTGAGGAGGTACCCGCGTCCGCGGGCGTTGTCGGATAGCAGCTCCGCGATGATCGACGGCTCCCAGTACTGGCTGAAGATGATGAAGCCGGTGCGGACGCGCTTGGCGCGCAGGTGCCGCAGGACCTGGATGCCCTCGTCGGACCCGGTCGGCGGCATCCGCAGATCGCTGATCACGACGTCCGGGTGGTGGAGCACGACCGCCGCGATCAACGCGTCGCGGTTGTGCGCCACCTCGGCGACGCGCATGTCCGCGTGCTCTGCGACGAGACTGGCGAGACCGCGGGCGACGATGGCGCTGTCCTCGCCGATCACCACCGAGATGCGATGGCGCGACGTCGGGTGGTGCGGGGCGGTCTGCGCTTCGGGCACTACAGGAGTATGCCGGCGGGCGGGTCGCCGGCCGGCCGTTTCCACCCCATATTCCGGTTAGCCGGAACCGTCACGTACGGGTGGCTGCCGCACTTCGACCAATCGCCCTGCGCGGGTAGGGCCGGCGCCATCGCGTCTGATCGTCGCCGTGGGCGCACGTCGAGCCCTGCTCTCGCCACGATCGCGTGGCGTGCTTCGCGAAGCGCTGAGCGTCCGCGGGCGTCGCTCGAGGCGGGTTGACGTGTGGCGCATCGCCGTCTCCGATGGCCACGTCAGGCTCATGTCCTCGGCCAGCTGGCGCCGAGCAGCCACGCCCCGGCCGTCGTGGTGCCGCCGACCCTCGTCACCGGCTGATCGAACCACCCGGTTGACGACTCGCCGTCAATCGCCCGCCGTGCACGCCGGCGCTACCGCGACGGCTCTAGACTGGATCAGGTGAGTGCCATGGAGACGGAGCGGGGCCCAGCGGCGGCGTTCGCCCGCGTCCGCGACACGATCGACGCCGCGGTGCGCACCCCGCCTGGCCTCATCGACCAGGTCCTGATGGCGCTGCTCGCCGAAGGGCACGTCCTGCTCGAGGACGTGCCGGGCGTCGGCAAGACGGCGCTGGCGCGCTCGCTCGCCCGGTCCGTCGGCCTCGGCTTCTCGCGCGTCCAGTGCACGCCGGACCTGCTGCCCGGCGACATCACCGGCGTGCAGGTCTACGACCAGAGCGCCAACCGCTTCCACTTCCGCCCCGGCGCGGTCTTCGCCAATCTCGTCCTCGTCGACGAGGCGAACCGCGCCTCGCCGAAGACGCAGGCCGCGCTGCTCGAGGCGATGCAGGAGCGGCAGGTCACCGTCGACGGCGATACGCACGTGCTGCCGCCGCCCTTCATGGTCATCGCCACGCAGAACCCGATCGAGTTCGAGGGCACGTTCCCGCTGCCCGAGGCGCAGCTCGATCGATTCGCGATGCTGCTGCGGATGGGCTACCCCTCGCGCGAGGATGAGGAGCGCCTCCTCGCCGAGCAGGCGGCCGGCGATCCGGTCGCGCTGATCGAGCCCGTCGTGACGCACGAGGAGGTGCTCGCGGCCATCGCCGTCGCCCGCGACCTGCACGTCGAGGAGTCCGTCAACGCCTACGCCGTGTCGATCCTCCGTCGCACGCGTGACGACGCACGACTCTCGCTTGGCGCGAGTCCGCGTGCCGGCGTCGTGCTGATGCGCGTCGCACGCGCCCGCGCCGTGCTGGAGGGCCGCGCGTTCGTCGTGCCGGAGGACGTTCGCGCCGTGGCCGTCCCGGTGCTCGCCCATCGCGTGATGGTGGGTGGTGGCGCCCGGTCCGCGGCGGACAGCGCGGCGGACGTCGTCGCGGACCTCGTCGCGCAGACCCCCGTCCCGATCTAGCCCATGCTGACCGGGCGCGGATGGGCTGCGATCATCGCGGGCGTCGGCGCCTACGGCGTCTCGTGGGCGTTCGGCGCGGACGTCCTCGTGCCGCTCGCGCTCGCCCTGCTGATCGGCCCCCTCGTCGCTCTGGCGTGGGTGCGCCGCCGCGAGTCCGGGCCACTCCGGTTGATGGTCGGTGTCACGCCCAGCCGGCCGATCGAGGCGAACGGCTTCCGCCTGACCGCGCGCGTCGTCGGTCGCGCTCCGGCATCCGGCGCCGTCCGACTGCGGGTGGCCGACGCGGTCGTGTCGGCGCGGCTCCACGCCGACGACACGGGCGCTGCCGCGGCGATCGCCGTGCCGGCCCTGCCCCGCGGCGTCCACGCCGTCGCGCAGGCGGAGGTGGCCGGCGGTGACCCGTTCGGCTTCGTCCGTGACCGCCGCGCGCTCGAGGTCGCGGCGTCCGTCGTCGTCTGGCCGCGCTGGGACGAGCCGGTCCGCGAGCCGGGGGGCCTCGACGGGCAGGGGGATGCGGTGCGCGCGCGGCGGCGGGTGCAACCCGTCGGCTTCGACCTCCACGGCATCCGCGAGCACGCGTACGGCGAGTCGCTGCGCCGGGTCGACTGGAAGACGACGGCCCGCACCGGTCGGCTGATGGTGCGGGAGATCGAGGACGACTCCGGCTCCGGCCTTGCGATCGTCGTCGACCTCGACGCATCGCTGCTCGACGGGCCGGCGACGGACGCGGCCATGCGGGCGGCCGCGACGGCGGTCCGGGGCGCCACCGCCGCCGGTGACCGGGCCACCCTCGTGCTGGTCGGCGCCCGCGTGGAGCGACTGCCGCTCGATGGCCCGTCGGCCTGGCGGCACGCGTTGGATGCCCTCGCGGCGGCCCGCGCGGATCGCAGCCGCCCGCTCGCGGACATCGTCGACCGCGACCCGAGCATCCTGCGCGCGGATGCGATCACGCTCGTGACCGCCGCGACGGGACCGACCCTCGATGCGCTGGTCGCTCGCATCGGACCGCACGTCCCGTTGCGGGTCGTCGCGATCGGCGTCGTCGACGGAGTGCCGGCATGAGCACGCGACTCCGCGCGCTCGCCGTGCCGCTCGCGCTGTACGCGCTCTGCGGGATGTTCGTCATGGCGTATCTGCGTCGGCTGTTCGAACCCTCCACCGGCTGGCTCGAGGTGGCCGTCGCCGTCGCCGCGGTGGCTGCCGTGGGCGTCGTCGCGCGGCTGGTGCGACCGCGGTTCGGCCGGATCGCCGTGCTCGCCGCCGGTGGTGTCGTCGGACTGGCTGTCGTGATCGGGCTGCGACGCGGCGCGTGGCCTTGGCGCGAGGATCTGCGCGGTCCGGACGGGTATCTGGGGGCGGGTGGGTACCTCGACGAGGTGGTGGAGGCGATCCGCCAGGCGGGGGTCGCCTGGGTGCAGGTCATCTGGCCGGCTGACGCCGACGCCGAGCCGGACGCGATCGCCGTGGTGCGGGTCATCGCGCTCGTCCTGCTGCTCGTCTGCGCCGGCGGACTCATCGCGTTTCGCGTGCCGCTGCTCGGGGTGCTCGCGGCGGCCGCCGCGGCGACGCCCGTGACGTTGTTCATCATGCCGGACCGCCTGTGGCTGCACGGCGTCGGCCTCTGCGCCCTCGGCCTCGTCGTCCTCGCCGGGGCGGGCCATCTCGAGCGGGGTCGCCCGCTCGCGACGGCGGCGCTCTCGGCGGGCGGCCTCGCCGTCGTCGCCATCGCCCTGGCCGCCGTCCCCGGCGTCACCCGCGCCAGCGCGCTGCCGTGGACGACCTGGACCGTCGAGAAGCCGGAACCGGTGAGCGTCGCGTTCGTCTGGGACCAGCAGCTGCAGCCGATCGACTTCGGCGGCGAGCCCGTACCCGTCCTGCAGGTGGACGACCCCGAGGTCGGCTACCTGCGCGTCGGCACGCTCGACATCTTCGACGGCTACCGCTGGATCCCGGCCTCGCAGGCGACGCAGACGGTCGACGTCGGCGCCGTCAGCCTGCCGAATGCCCTCGCGTCGCAGGTCGCCGGCGCGGACGGGCAGACGCGGCAGGTGGAGATCCGGAACGTCGCCGTGCGTACGACCGATCTCCCGCTGCCGACGGATGCGGTCGGCTTCAGCGGGCTGCCGGTGGCCGTGCGCCCGATCACGCTGACCGGCGACGGCACCGTGTCACTGGCCGCGGAGCTGCCCGTGGGTGAGACGTACGCCGTCGAGGTGGCGACGATGCCGGAGGAGGCGCTGCGCGCGGCTCGCGCAGCCGATGTCGCACCGCTCACCCGAGCCGAGGTGACGGTGGACGACGGCGTCTACCCCCCGTTCGGCGAGCCCGGCCGCGAGCAGGAGATCGCGCGCGTCCTGCGAGCCCAGATCCGCGGCGACATCTTCGCGTCCTCCACCGTCTGGGGGTGGTCGGAGGCCTACGCCGAGGTGCAGGCGCTGACCGCTGACGCATCGACGCCGTACGAGGCGGCCACCATCGTCGAGAACTGGTTCCGCACGACGTTCACGTATGACGAGAGCGCCGCGTACATCAACACGGTCATCGGGCCGCTGCCGTCGTTCCTGCTGTCGGACAGGCGCGCGGGGCACTGCCAGTACTTCGCCGGCTCCATGGCCGTCCTGCTGCGCATGCTCGGCATCCCGTCCCGCGTCGCGTACGGCTTCTCGCCGGGCGAGGTGGACGGCGGCACCCGCGTCGTCACCAATCGCGACGCGCACGCGTGGGTCGAGGTCCGCCTCGCCGACGTCGGGTGGGTCGTGTTCGACCCGACACCGCCGCGGGCCGGCTCCTCGAGTGCGTCGTCCTCCTCGTCCGGCCTGGTGCCGAGCGAGATCCTGCTGCCGGGCGGTTCGCAGAGCGGTGCCGACGCCGGCCAGGCGATGCCCGCGGGGAATCAGGGCCCGAACCGCGGGGCGGCGGAGATCGGCGTCGCCGGTGCGGGGTCGGGCGGCGACGCGCCGTCGCCGTGGCCGGGCCGGTTGCTGATCGCCGTGGCCGCGCTCGTCGCGGTCGGCGTCGCCGGGACGCTCGTCTGGCTCGCGAAGATGCTGCTCGCGTGGCGCGCGCGTCGGACCGACGATCCGCGCCGCGGCGCCGGCGTCGCGTACGAGGAGCTCGCCGGGTGGGTCGACGACCAGGGCGTCGACGTCGGCTCGGGGGGCGCGGTGGACCTCGGCCGCTCGGTCGATCGCACCTTCGGCGTGCCGACGGAGCAGTGGGTCGACGCCGTGATCCTCGCCCGCTACGGGCCGCCGGCCGATGCCGCGACGGCGCTCCACGTCGTACGGGCCGAGACCCGACGGATCACGCGCGAGCTGCGCGAGCGGTCGAGCCGTCGCGACCGGGTGCGGGGGGCCGTGCGCGTCCGCCGCCTGGTCGACCGCCTCTGACCGAGGGCCTCAGGGCATCAGGCAGGCGCCGACCATGTCCTGCAGCAGCGCCTTGTCGACGTCCCAGTCCAGCGGGACGCGGATCGTCTTCTTGTTCACCGTGTAGCCCTCGAGGCGCGGCGCGAAGGCGGCGATGACCGCCGGACGGAACGGTGCGATCAGGATGTGACGCGCGCCGAGCATCGCCCCGAACACGTACGCGTCGCCCGACTTGAGCATCGGCTGGTTCCACGCCATCGCCAGCTCGAGGTCGGGATGCCGCTCGGCGATCGCGGCGAAGATCGCCCGCAGCGTCTGCGCACCCGCCGGATCCGCGCCGTGCAGGTAGTCGTCGAGCGTGCCGTAGCGCTTCGACGTCGTCGACCCGCGGCTGTACATGACCACCGCGTTGGCGTGCGCGCGGCTGAAGCCGTGCTGCTCCTGCAGGAGCGCCATCTGCTCCTCGTACTTGCGGTCGGCGACGGTCGCCATCAGCGCGAACCAGTGCTCCATCGGCTCGCCGTGCTTCCTCTCGATCGCCGGCCAGTGTGCCGCTCGGTCGCCACTGCTCCCCGCCACCGGCGCAGCGTACTGGGCGCCTGCGCGGCCCGGGCGCTGCCCCGGGCCGCGCAGGGCCCGCGTCGCTACCCGCGCCGCGCGAGGAAGATCGACTGGACCTTGGTCGCCGCCGGCGCGCCGTTCGCCGTGTACGTCGTCGTCAGCGTCATCCGCAGCGACTCGCGCTTCAGCTGGTTGCGCGTCGCGCGGAGCATGGTGCACTGCACCGTGACGACACCGGCTCCGGCTGGGTACCTCGTGATCGCACAGCGGCGGACGACGCGGCCGTTCTGCCGATTCGTCGCGACCTGCGTGATGCGGCCGGCGAAGCCGACCCGCACGGAGCTGGTCAGGATCACCGACGTGCGCGTGTACCGCACGCGCGGGCCAGTGCTCGTGAACGCGCTGGACGGCACCTGGCCGCTCGCCGCCGAGACGACGCGCGTGCCGCCGTTGAGGTTGCTCGCCGTCACGGCGACCTTGATGAAGCGGCCCTGATCGGCGGTGGTCAGCGGATACGTGTTGCCGGTGCGGCCGGGCACGGTCTGGCATGTGCCGCCCGTCGCGGCGGAGCACCGGAGCCACGCGTACCCGTAGCCGGTGGGCAGGTTCGTCCACGTGCCGACGTTGACGCCGAGCGAGCTGCCGATCGCAAGGGCACCGAACACGGTGGGGACGACGGTGTTGACGGGCGTCACGCCGGTGAGCAGGCGTCCGATGCGCGAGGTGGTCGCCTCCGTGAACCAGACGTTGCCGTCGGGGCCCGAGGTGATGCCGGCGACGCCGGCGTTGATGGCGATCCCGTTGGTGAACTGCGTCTCGCCGCCGGTCGGCGTGATCCGCAGGATGCTGTTGCGGTTGCCGCCGGTCTGGGTGACCCAGAAGTTGCCGTCGGGCCCGACCGTGATGCCCGAGGGTCCGGTGGCGCCGATGTCGGGGAACTGGGTGACCGCACCGGCGGGGGTGATGCGGCCGATCTGGTTGGCGTTCTGCTGCGTGAACCAGAGGTTGCCGTCCGGCCCCTTCACGATGCCGGCCAGCCCCGCGTTCTCGGGGATGCCCATGTCGTAGCTCTTGACGAGCGCGCCGGCCGTGGTGAACTCGGCGATGTTGCTGATGCCGGTCTCGAGCACCCAGAGGTTGCCGTCCGGGCCGACCGTGATCCCCTGCGGGATCGTGGAGGCGCCGAAGTCGTAGATGAACTCGGTGATGACGCCGGCGGGGGTGATGCGGCCGATCGCGTTCTCGCCGGGGGTTGCCTCGGTGAACCAGAGGTTGCCGTCGGGACCGGTCACGATGCCCCACGGCTGGCTGCCGTCGGTCGGGATCGGGAACTCGGTGACGACGCCGGCCGTCGTGATGCGGCCGATGCGGTTGCCCGCGAGCTCGGTGAACCAGAGGTTGCCGTCGGGCCCGTTCGTGATCGACCACGGCTGTGCGCCCTGGGTGACGGCGAAGGTCGTGATCGTGCCCTGCGGCGTGATGCGCCCGATCGCGCTGGCGTTCGGGAGCGTGAACCACAGGTTGCCGTCCGGCCCCTGCGTGATCGACTGCGGCGCCGCGCCGGCCGGGATGCCGCGGTTGAACTCCGTGACGCCGCCGACGGCGGCACCGGCGGAGATCGGCAGGAGCGCGAGCACGGCGATGCCGAGGCTCGCGAGCAGGGGGAATCGATGGATCGTGGGCATGGCGACGAGGGTATCAGCGGAGCACCGTCACGCGGATCCGTCGCTCGGGCCGGCTTCGTGAGCGGGATCACCTGCGCGGCTGTCCCGGGATGGAACGCCGTGGTATCTTGTCGCCGGATTTGACTGGAAGGGCAAGGCCGACCTCACGTGCTTCATCAACCCCATCTCCGCGAGACCCTGATGGGCGCAGAGGAACGCCGAGGCGGCGCCCAGCAAGGCGCAGCAGAGGAACCGCATCTCGTCGAACAGCACGTAGTCGGAGCCGGCCCACGGTCGATGCCGCTCGTCGTGCGCACGAAAGGACCGGCACGCATGCGAAGGCTCGTTCCCCGCCGATCCCTGATCGTCGCCGCTGTGATGGGCCTGCTCGCCACCGTGTTGTCCCCGACGCTCGCGAGCGGCCAGTCCGCGTTGCAGACCGCATGCAGTACGGTCGAGTACGGGACGAGCATGTGCGCGTACGTGACGAACCGCGTGCTGGTGTTCGGCGAGAAGCCGGGCGAGCTGCAGGAAGGGGAGATCACCCGCAGCGGGACGCGGAACCAGTCGGGGAACAACTCCCGCTTCTCGACGGCCGCGCCGATCCCGTTCAACCTGGCGGGTTGGAACTACTTCGAGCCGACGTGGACCACCAACGCCGGCGCGGTGATCTCGTACCGCGGCGTGACGGAGCCGCTCGCGTCGCGCCAGGTCAGCGTCCGGGCGTACCTGGACGAATTCGCCGAGTTCAGCGAAACGAAGCGCTTCAGCCTATCCTGCCTGGACGCGGAGTACCTCGTCTGCACGACGCCGGACGTCTGGAAGACGAATCGCGAGGGCAGCCCGGTGATCAACTGGATCGCCAGCCCGTTCCCCCGCATGCAGAATGCGAAGGGTATCGCGTCGATCGAGTCCCGGCCGCTGATCGTGAAGGTCCTCAACATGACGGACCAGCCGCTCGTCCGAGCCTTCGAGGTGCGGGCCAACGGCGCGATCCGCGACACGCAGACCGCCGATCCGGAGACCATCCGCGCCGGCGCCGACGGTCGGACGGGTGCCGCGTACTACCACTTCTACCGCGACGCGTCGCGCGCGAACAGCGTCGCCCTCTCGTACGCCTTCGTCGACGGTGCGGGCGCCACGTCGCTGACCGGCGGCGTGCTCGACATCGACATCGCGATCGACCAAGACGGAACGACGGAGAAGAGCCAGTGCACCGTGCCCTCCGGCGGTGCCGTGACCATCGAATGCTCCGTCACGATGCTCGGCCTCGCGGACGGCATCCTGCAGGCCGTCGTGACGGTGGGAGTCTGACGTGCGACGCATCACCATCCTGATCGCCCTCGCGTGCGCGCTCGTCGGCCTGGTGCCGGCGTCGGCCCTGGCCCATGGCGAGATCCGCGACCGGTACACGTGCCGCGCCGACTACGCCAACTACACCGGCTGCGCGGTCATCCGCAACGAGATCCAGAGCTGGGTCGGTCCCGGACGACTCGGCAAGGTCCGGCCGCTCGTCTTCGCCGGTTGGCAGCAGGTGGAGCCGGACTGGATCGCGCAGCGGGAGATCCCGGCCGACGGCACCGGCGATGCGATCGTCGGAGGCGGCTTGCATGCCGACGGTGGGGCGATCTACTCCTTCCGCCAGACGGTGAGTCCGCAGAACTACCAAGCGCTCGTCACGTTCCGCCTGTCGTCGGGTGGCTGGGCGAACTCCTGCATCGAATCGTCCTATCTCGACTGCACGATGGGTCCGGAGCTCGAGACCGGCCGCGACTCGAAGCACGTGTTCACCGTGACGTCGCGTCCCTTCGAGGTCCGCATCCTGAACGGCATGCCCCAGGACCTCAAGCGTGTGGACGGGCCCTACTGGTCCAACGCGCTGTGGAATCCGGCGATCGACAGCGCGGGGCGCATCGCCCCCGGAGCCGCCGGCAGCGTCGGCAGCCTCCGCTCGGTCATGAAGGCATCGGCGTACGCCGCGGTCTACAAGTTCCAGCGGTCGGAGGAGGATCCCCGCTACAACGGCGCATCCGTGCTGATCAGCATCCGTGCCAACGCGAACGGCACGTACAACGGCAAGTGCACGCCGGTCTTCGCGCCGAGCGATGCGCGCTTCGCGTGCACCGTCGGATTCAACGGTCTCGGCACCGCCGCGCTGACTGCGGTCGTGCGCGTCTCGCCGTCGTGATCTACCAACGCCCCATCCACGAGCAGCACCCCGTCGCGCGCGTTACGGCCGGTGTTCTGCTGGTCGCCATGCTGGTGCTCGGGTTCCTCGGGAGTCCACCGCCGGTGAAGGCGCAGG
>JAUMCA010000154.1:0-7176 GCA_032119475.1 Thermoleophilia bacterium
CGGCGTCGTCGAGCCGCTCCCACGCGCGGATCGCGGCGCCGGAGCAGAACACGCCGCCGTCGCCGGTCAGCAAGACGAGCCGGACGGCGTCATCGGCGGCCGCCTCGCGGGCCCGCGCCTCGAGCTGCTCGGCGGCCATCGGCCCGAGCGCGTTGCGCGTCGGCGGGTCGTTGAGCGCGATCACGGCGCAGGCGCCGCGCTGCTCGAACCGGACGGGAACGCTCACCCGGGAAGCCTACGGCTGGCGGTCGCCGGCCGGCGCCGTGCCGAGCTCCTCGTCGAGCGCGCGGATCGCGGCCGCGGCCCGCGCCCGGTACTGCGCGACGAGCTCCCGGTAGTCCTCGTCGCCGACGTGGTGCGTGGCGTGGTCGAGTTCCAGCTCCTTGAGCGCCTCGAGTGCGACATCGCGGTCCTCGCGCAGCTGCAGGCGGCGGCGCTGCGCCTCCGTCGACGCATCGAGCGTGTCCTCCGGCGTCGCCGGCCGCACCAGCGGCCAGGCCACGGCGACGACCACGACGATGGCCAGGACGCCGAGCGCGAGGATCTCGATCAACGCGCCTCGCCCGGGATCGGCTCCTCCGCGTACCGGCGCACGATGCGCCGCGACTCGCGCGCGTCGGGCCACACGCACAGGAGCAGGCCGCCGGTGAACAGGAATCCGGACAGCCAGAGCAGCAGGATGACGGGCTTGTAGAAGGCCTTGATCTGCACGGCGCCGTCGGCGCGGATGCCGTCGAGGATGAGGAACAGGTCGCCGCCGGTCAGCGTCGTGTCGATCGCGACCTCGTTCGACGTCGTCTGCTCGCGCGGGTAGTTGCGGCGCGCCGGCAGCATCTGCTTGTAGGGCTCGCCGCCCTTCGCCACGTCGATCACCGCCGCCCGCTGCGTGTAGTTCGGCCCCTGCGACGGCTGCACGCCCTGGAACGTGAGCGTGTACGCGCCGACCTGCATCGTGTCGCCCTTCTGCAGGAGCCCGACCTCGCGTGTCTCGTACGCCGTCGACCCGACGGCGCCGATCACGAAGACCACGATCGAGAGGTGCACGATGTAGCCGCCGTAGCGCCGGCGGTTGCGGTCGGTCAGCCGCCACACCGCGGTCAGCCACCCCTCCCCCGCGATGCTCCGGCGCGCCGCGGCGCCGCGGATGTACTCGCTGAGGATCGTCACCGTGACGAACGCGCAGACGGACAGCGCCACGACGCCCGGCCACGAGGACCCGAGCCCGACCACGACCAGGACGCCGCCGGTGATCAGGCCCGCGGCGAGCGGCCACAGGAACGACCGCTTCAGCTGCTTGAGCGACGCGCGTCGCCAGGCGATCAGCGGCCCGATGCCCATCAGGAGCAGGAGCGGCAGGCCGAAGATGATCACGAAGAACTCGTAGAACGGCGAGGAGACGGTCTCGCGGACCGATCCGAGCGCCTCGGTCACCAGGGGGTAGACGACGCCCCAGAGCACGGCGAACGCGATGCCGACGAGCAGCAGGTTGTTGAACAGGAACGTCGCCTCGCGGCTGACCAGCGACTCGATCCGCTGGTCGGCGCGCAGGAGCGGCAGTCGCCACAGGATCACGGCGGTCGAGCCGGCGATGATCACCGCCAGCGCGACCATGAAGTACCAGCCGATGCTCGTCGACACGAACGCGTGGACGGACGAGAGGATGCCGCTGCGGGTGATGAACGTCCCGAAGATCGACAGCGCGAAGGCGCCGGACACGAGCGCGATGTTCCAGACCTTCAGCATGCCCTTGCGCTCCTGGACCATCACGGAGTGCAGGAACGCCGTTGCGACGAGCCATGGCATCAGCGCAGCGTTCTCGACCGGGTCCCAGGCCCAGTAGCCGCCCCAGCCGACCTCCTGGTACGCCCAGTGCGACCCGAGCAGCATGCCGATGCCGAGAAAGCCCCAGGCGATCAGCGTCCAGCGGCGCGACGCGACGACCCAGCGCGCGTCGCCGCGGCCCGCGATCATCGCGGCCATGGCGAGCGCGAACGGGATCGCGATCGCGACGTAGCCGATGTACAGGGTCGGCGGATGCGTCGCCATGTACGGGTTCTGGAGCGCCGGGTTGAGGCCCTGCCCGTCGGACGGCGCGATCTGCGTCTGGAACGGGCTGGCCGGCACGATCAGGAGCAGGAGGAAGAACCCCGCGATGGCCCCGAGGACCGCGATCAACCACGGCTGCAGCTCGCCGAGCGCCCGACGGGTGCTGCGCACGACGATGATCGTGCAGACCATCAGGATCGTCGTCCATAGAAGCAGCGAGCCGGCCTGTGAGCCCCACCACGAGGTGAACAGGTAGAAGTCGGGCAGCGCGCGCGACGTCGTGGCGGCGACGGTCGTGAAGGAGAAGTCGTGCGCGAAGATCGCGCGGATGAAGATGACGTCCGCGAGGATGACCAGCCCGAGGATCGCCCACAGCGCGTGCCGCGCGCTGATGAGGAACCGGCGGTCCCGTCCGGTGCCCGCCGTGACCGCCGCCCCCGTCGCGTAGACGGCGAGCGCGAAGGCGAGGATCAGCGCGCCTTGCCCTACGAGCGCCACGCCGCGCCCCGGGCTACGCCGCGTCCGTCGTCGTCTGGCCCTCTTGGTACTTGGATGGGCACTTCGTGACGAGCGTGTCCGGCGTGGCCTGCAGCGTCGCGCCCTGGAGGCGGCCGTCGATCACGACCTCGCGCCCGACGCGGAAGGCGTCCGGCACCGAGCCGCGGTAGACGACGTCGATAGTGGTGTTCTTCTCGAAGTCGCGGACCGTGAAGCGCAGGCCCTGCGGGTCCGCCGCATCGCCGGTGGCCTTGGTGACACGCCCCTCGAGGCGCACCTCCTTGCCGTCGTAGCCCGTCGACGCCTGTGCGATGCCGAGGACGGGGATCGACGTGTCGGCGAACGCCGTGTAGACGGCGAAGGTGCCGAGCAGCGAGGCGACGGCGAGGGCGATGACGAGCCGGATATGCCGGAAGCCCTTGGCCGGCTGCTCAGGTGCGGGTGCGGGTGTCTCGCTCACGGCACCCAGTCTATCGGAGGGTCGGCCGCCTCCGGCTGAGGGGTTTCGGGGGTTTGCGTCGGCATGTCGCGAAGGGGTCAGACCGAAACGCGACACGCCATCGCGCCTGCGCGGCGGCGCTCGGATCTCGCGTGTCGCGTTTCGGTCTGACCCCTTCGCGACATCCGCGCGGTCGCAGGCGACCCGCTCAGGCCGCTTCGGGCCGCCGGCCGCCGTCGATGCGCTGGAGCTCGTCGCGCATCTCGGCCCGGTCGATGTACGACATGGCGTCGGCGTAGCCCTGGCTGTAGGCCGTGCGCAGGTACCAGCCGATCAGCTCGGGATCCCACTGGTCCCGCGGCACCTCGAACAGCTCCGCCCACAGCCCGGCGAGGCGCAGGTCCAGGAGCCGCGCGAGATCCTCATGGCGTTCCACCGGCTCGGACGCTACCGGCCCAACCGGACAGGGCCCGGGCGCGCTCGCCCTACGCTGCGCCCGTGGCCATCGCGTTCGCCGTCGACGCTCCGCGCCCGTTCGAGGCCAATCCGGGTCTGATCTCGTTCCGGGCCCAGCGCCCGGTGGACACCGTCGAGGTGCGGGTGAACGGCCGCCGCTACGCGATCGTCGACCTCAAGCGGCCCACGCGACGCGCGACCGTGGGCCCGATCGGCCTGCCCCCGCGCGACATCACGGTCACCGTCGTGGGGTGGGCGGACGGCCGGGCGGTCGGCTCGCAGACCGCGACCGACGTGCTCGGTCTGCCGAAGGCGTCGATGACGATCCGGCCGATCCGCGAGACGCCGCGTCGCGCCCAACTGCGGATGCGCCAGCTGCGCCACCCGGCCACCGCAGCGGCGGCGTGGGCGGTCAACCTCGCGTCTGGCGAGGGCGCGTCGTACAACGCAGGCGCGCGCTTCGCCGCGGCGAGCACCGTGAAGCTGCCGGTGATGATCGCGCTGCTGATGCAGCTGCGTGCCGACGTCACCGCGACGTCGGCCTGGGGACCCCTGCAGTCGATGGTCCGCTCGTCGTCGAACGACGCGGCCAACCAGGTGCTGACGCTCCTCGGCGGCAGCCCCGAGGCGGGCGGGGCGCGGGCCACGGCCGTCGCCCGCGCGCTCGGCGCGACGCGGACGGACACGGCCGCCGGCTACCTGCCCGGGCAGGACCGCCGTCTGCGGCGCTCGGCGGTGCCGCCCGTGCAGGTCGTCGACCAGCCGGACGTGCCGTGCTGCAAGGTGACGACGGCGCACGTCCTCGGGGTGTTGATGCAGGCGATCGTCGAGGCGGCCGCCGGCCGTGGCAAGGCGCGCCGGATGGGGCTGACCGGCCGTGACGCCCGCGTCGCCCTGTGGCTGCTCGCCCACACCTCCCATCCGGGGTTCTTCGCGCCGTGGACGCCGTACGCGACCGCGCACAAGATCGGCGACGTCGACCGCGCGTGGCACGACGTCGCCGCCATCTTCACCCCACGGGGACCGCTGATCACCGTCGCCATGACGGACAACCCGTCGGGCGCGAGCGAATCCGCCGCCTCGCTCTACGGCCGGGCCGTCCTCCGGGTCGCGCTGACCGGCCTGCGGCCCGAGCCTCCGCCGAAGCCGCCCGCGCGGCCCGCGCTGCCGGAACTGCCGGGCGCCTTCTCCTAGGTACCCTTCGAACGTGACGGCGACCGCGCACCCTGGCCTGACCACGGCCGAGGTCGCCGATCGCCGACGCCTCCTCGGCGACCCGAGGCCGCCGGAGACCACCATCCCGCTGCGGGCGATCCTCCGCCGCAACGTCTTCACGCTGATCAACGCGATCACGCTCGGCTTCCTGATCCTGATCGTCGCGGTCGGGGCGTGGGCGGACGCGCTGTTCGCCCTGATCATCGTCATCAACTCCGCGATCGGCATCGTCCAGGAGCTGCGCGCGAAGCGGACGCTGGACCGCATCGCCCTGCTCGTCGCCCCGCGCGCACACGTGCGTCGCGACGGCGCGATCGCCGAGCTGCTCGCCGACGAGGTGGTCCCCGACGACGTCGTGGAGCTGCAGCCCGGCGATCAGGTGATCGCCGACGGCGAGGTCGTCGAGGCGCGCGGCCTCTCCCTCGACGAGTCGATCCTGACCGGCGAGTCGAACCACGTCGCGCGGCGCGTCGGCGAGGCGGTCTACTCCGGCTCCTTCTGCACCGCCGGCGCGGCGGCGTACCGCGTCACGGCCGTCGGCGAGGCCGCGTACGCGCACCGGCTGACGTCGCAGGCGCGCCGGGTCAAGGACCAGCGCTCGCCGCTCCAGCTCGACATCGACCGCCTGCTGCGGGTGCTGATCCTCTCGATGGTGCCGCTCGCCGGCGCACTCGTGCTGGCGTTCCGCATCCACGACACGGAGATCCGCCAGGCCGCGGAGACGGCGACCGCGGGCCTCATCTCGATCGTGCCGGAGGGCCTGATCCTCCTGACCAGCCTGACCTTCGCGCTGGCCGCCGTGAAGATCGCCCGCTCCGGCGCCCTCGTCCAGCGGCTCAACGCCGTCGAGTCGCTAGCCGGTGTGGACACGATCTGCATCGACAAGACGGGGACCCTGACCGACGGCACGCTGCTGCTGAGCGCGGTCGTGCCGGGACCCGAGACGACGGAGGACGGCGTGCGGCGGCTGCTCGGGCGGCTCGCCGCGTCGGCGGAGGTGCGCTCGGGCTCGTCGGACGCGATCGCGGCGGAGATCCCGTGCGAGCGCGAGGAGGCGCTCGCCGAGCTGCCGTTCTCGTCGCGCTGGAAGTGGTCGGGCGTCCAGCTGGCCGACGGCTGCATCGTCCTGGGCGCACCGGAGGTCCTCGGCGCGGGCCCGCTGCAGGCCGCCGTCGAGCGCCACCAGGCCGAGCGCGGCCGCGTCCTCGTGGTCGGCACCGCCGCCGGGCTGCCCGCCATTCCCGAGGAGGACGACGATGCGCCGGTGCTGCCGTTCGGCTTCCAGCCGCGCGGCCTCGTCGTGCTCGAGGAGCGCATGCGCGCGGACGCGCGCGACGTCGTGGCGTACTTCCGCGAGGAGGGCGTCGACCTGAAGGTGATCTCCGGCGACGCGCCGCGCACCGTCGAGGCGGTGGCGCAGGCCGCCGGGTTCGCGGACACGACGGCGATCAGCGGCGCGGACCTGCCCGACGGCGATCTCGACGCGATGGCCGACGTCGCGGAGCGCCACAGCGTCTTCGGGCGCATCACGCCGGAGCAGAAGCGCGAGCTGGTCGACGCGCTGCGACGGCGCGGCCGCTACGTGGCGATGATCGGCGACGGCGTCAACGACGTGCCGGCGATGAAGGCCGCGCGCATGGCGATCGCGCTCGGCACGGGCTCGCAGATCGCGAAGGGCGTCGCCGACATCGTCCTGATCGACGGCTCGTTCTCGTCCCTGCCGCCGGGCGTCGCCGAGGGCCGCCGGATCCTCGCCAACATCCGCCGCGTGGCGAAGCTGTTCGTGGTCAAGAGCGCCTTCGCCGCGACGCTGATCCTCACCATCGGGCTGTCGGGCGCCGCCTATCCCCTGCTCCCACGCCATCTGTCGCTGATCGGCGCGTTCACCGTCGGCATCCCGGCGTTCGCGCTCGCGCTCGCGCCGAGCGTCGGGCGCCCGACGCAGGTGCCGTTCCTGCGCGACCTGCTGCGCTTCAGCGTGCCGGGCGGCATCGTCACCGGCATCGGCGTCTCCGCCGGTTACGCGATGACGCGTGCGCTGCCCGGGCGGACGATCGAGGACGGCCGCAGCGCCGCGCTGCTCGTCGCCATCTTCATCGGCCTGTACCTGATCCTGCTGCTCGAGGACGAGGCGGTCGAGCACTCGGACGTGCGCGCCTGGGGCGTCGGCGTCCTGATGGGCGTGCTCATCGCCGGCACGTTCCTCGCCTACGCGATCCCGCCGGTGCGCGAGTTCTTCGCCATCAGCCCACCCGGGTTCGCCGACTGGCTGGTGATCGTCGGCTCGACGGCGATCGCGATCGGCGTGCTGGGGGCGCTCGGATTCCGCGCGCCCCTGTTCGTGCGCTGGGCCGCTCAGCTCGTGTTCGAACGTCGCGCTCCCGTGGAGTGAGCGACCGGGCGGCCGGAGCCGCCCGCCCTCATCCGATCAGCGGGGGCCCGTTGATCGGTTGAGGCGCCCTACTCGGCGGAGACGGAGGCGGGCGTCTGCTCGCCGCCGCCGTTGCCGCGTCCGCGGCCGC
>JAUMCA010000155.1:0-5606 GCA_032119475.1 Thermoleophilia bacterium
TCGACGCCCTGCTGGGCACGGGAGCGAGCGGTGCACCGCGCGGAGCGGTCGCCGAGGCGATCGCGGCGATCGGCGATGCCGGAGTGCCCGTGGTGGCGCTGGACCTGCCGAGCGGGGTCGACGCCTCAACCGGCGAGATCGCCGGCGCCTGCGTGCACGCCGACGTGACCGTCGCGTTCCACCGACGCAAGCTCGGCCACCTGATCGCACCCGGGCGCGATGCCTGCGGCGCCGTGGCCGTCGTCCCGATCGGCATTCCCGGGGACGCACCCGAGGGCCCGGCCGCGGTCGCCGTGGCGGACGGCGCGCGTCTCGTGCCGGCGCGCCACGCGGGCGGCACGAAGTACGACGCCGGCGCGGTGCTCGTGGTCGGCGGGTCGCTCGGCATGGCCGGTGCCCCCGGGCTCGCCGCCGCCGCCGCGCTGCGGGCCGGCGCCGGGGTGGTCCAGTGCCTCGTTCCGGCGGACGTGCAGCCGATGGTCGCCGGATTTCTGCGCGAGACCATGGTGCGCCCGCTCGCCGTGGAGCGGATCGCGGCATGGTCGGAGCGGGCCGACGCCGTGGTCCTCGGCCCGGGCCTCGGCCGGGAGCCCGACGCCCGCGCGATCGTCGACGCCGCCGTCGCTCTCGACCGTCCGCTCGTGATCGACGCCGACGCCCTGTGGTGGCTGGCCGACGACGCCGGCCACGCCGCGTTGCGCGCGCGCTCGGCGGCGACGGTGATCACGCCCCACGCCGGGGAGGCGGCCCGCCTGCTCGGCACCGACGCCGCGGAGATCGCCGCGCACCGGCTGGAGACGGCGCAGCGTCTCGTCGCCGCCACGGGGTCCGTGGCGCTCCTGAAGGGCGCCGACACCATCGTGATCGACGCTGCCGGCCGCCTCGGCATCCGCGCGCACGACAGCGCGGATCTCGCGACCGCGGGGTCGGGCGATGTCCTCGCCGGCGTGATCGCGGCGTACCTCGCCCGCGGCCTCGACGCCTGGACGGCCGCGATCGCGGGGGCGGCGTCGCACGTCGCAGCGGCCCGCGCCGCGGCGGCCGCGCGCCATGGCGGCGCTATCATCGCCGGCGACCTGATCGCGCACCTGCCGGTGTGCGACTGACCCGGGAGCCTCCTGTGATCGACCGCCCCGTCCGAGAGCTGATGGATTCGACGGCGCCGACCGTCACGCCCGAGACCACGACCAAGGACCTCGTGCACCTGATGGCGTCGGCGTCGCTGGACGGCGTCGCGGTCGTGGACGCCGCCGGTGCGGTGGTCGGGATCGTGACGGCGCAGGACCTCCTGTTCCAGGAGGTCGAGACGGACGAGAGCGGGTCGACGTACGCGCTCCCGCTGCTCGACTGGCTGGTGCAGATCCCCGCACTGGCCGAATTCGACCGCAACTACGAGAAGGCGTTCGCCGTCACCGTGTCGGATCTGATGAGCGCCGACGTCGAGACGGCGGCACCGAGCGACACGCTCCACGAGGCCGCGAAGCGGATGGCGCACGAGGGCGTCTCCCGGCTGCCGGTCGTCGAGAACGGCCGCTACGTCGGCATGGTGACGCGCGGTCACGTCGTGGCGGCGCTGGACCGTTACGAGTTCGGCGGCGGCGCCGGCTGGCGATGGCGGCTCCGCGCAGCCTGGTCGCGATCGACCCGGCGGCGATCGCCGCGAACGTCCGACGCCTCGCCGGCCGTGCCGGCGACGCCGAGGTCTGGGCCGTGGTCAAGGCTGACGGCTACGGCCACGGTGCGCCGATCGCCGCGCGCGCAGCGGTCGCCGGTGGCGCCACCCGCCTGTGCGTGGCGACGCTCGGCGAGGCCGTCGAGGTGCGGTCCGCCGTCGCCGATGTCCCCCTGATCGTGCTGTCGCCGCTGGCGCCGGGGGAGGAGGCGGCCTGCCGCGATCTCGGCCGTTGTGCTGCGGTGATCTCGACACCGGACGGCTGGGAGCGGGCGCGTGACCTCGCCGATCTCGACGTGCACGTGAAGGCGGACACCGGCATGGGGCGCTGGGGCCTCGCGCCCGACACGGCGCTCGCCGTCGGCCGTGCGCTGGCGGAGGGCCCCCGCCCGGAGCGCCTGCAGGGGCTGATGAGCCACCTCGCCACCGCCGACGAGGACGACCGATCCTTCGTGGATGCCCAGGCCGACGCGTTCCGCACCCTCGCAGCGGCGTTCCCGGCCTGCCCGCGCCATCTGGCCAATTCCGCGGCGACGCTGCGCCACCCCGAGCTCGCGTTCGACGCCGTGCGCCCCGGCCTCGCCATCTACGGGCTGGACCCGATGAACGCCGACGGCGCCGCCCACGGGCTGACCCCCGCACTGCGTTGGACGAGCGTCGTGCGCGGCATCCGCGACCTCGCTCCCGGCGCGTCGTCGGGCTACGGGCGCCGCCTGCTCGCCGAGCGGCCGTGCCGCGTCGCGCTGGTCCCGGTCGGCTACGCGGACGGCTATCCGCGCACGCTGTCCGGCGTCTCCGACGTGCTGATCCACGGGCACCGGTGCCGGGTTGCGGCGACCGTCTCGATGGACCAGCTCGGCGTGCTCCTGCCCGATGACCTGGCCGTGGAGGTGGGGGACCCGGTGGTCCTGCTCGGTGCCGACGGCGACGAGCGCGTGACGGCGGAGGAGCTCGCGCGTGGCTGCGGCTCCATCGCGTACGATATCACCTGCCGCGTGCGCAGCGCCCCGACGCGCGCCGAACGACGGGAGGTCGGGGCGTGACGGCGCTCGACCCGCTGCTGACCGGAGCGCTCGAGCCGGTGCGCGCCGCCTTCCCGGACGACGGCGGGATCTGGCTGGTCGGCGGTGCGGTGCGGGACGTGCTGATGGGCCGGCCGCTCGCGGACTGGGACCTCGTCACCACGGGCGATCCCGAGGCGACGGCGCGTCGCTGTGCGCGGCAGCTCGACGCGCCCGTCTTCCCGCTGTCCGAGCGGCACGGCACCTGGCGCGTCGTCGCCGGCGACCGCGAGATCGACGTCACCGGCGCGCCCGACGGGATCCCGGCCGACCTCGCGCGCCGCGATTTCACCGTCAACGCGATCGCCGTGCGTCTCGCCGACGCCACGCTGGAGGCCGTGCCCGGCGCGCTCGACGACGTCGCCGGCGCGACGCTCCGGCTCGTGTCCGACGATGCGTTCCGCGACGACCCGCTGCGCCTGCTCCGCCTCGTGCGCCTCGCGGCCGAGCTGGACCTCGTGGTGGAGGATGGCACCGCCGTCGCGGCACGGCGCGACGCCGCGCTGGCCGCCGATCCGGCGGGCGAGCGCCAGCGCGTCGAGCTCGAGCGGATGCTGGCTTCGCGCGATCCGGTCGACGCGCTGCGCATGCTCGACGACCTCGACCTGCTCGCCGTCGTCCTGCCGGAGGTGAAGGCGCTGGAGGGGGTCATCCAGAACCGGTACCACCATCTGGACGTGCTCGACCACACGCTGCAGGTGCTCGACGCGGCCTGCGACCTCGTCGACGAGCCGGGCTTCGCGTTCGGCGATCTGGGCGATGACGTGGCGGCGGCGCTGCGCGCGCCGCTCGACGGCGACGCGGACGTCGCCGCCGCCGTGCGCTGGGGCGCCCTGCTCCACGACATCGCCAAGCCCCTGACGCGGACGACGTTCGACGACGGCCACATCGGCTTCCCCGGCCACGCGCAGCAGGGCGCCGACATGGCCGTGGCCATCCTCGGTCGACTGCGCGCCAGCGCGGCGCTCCAGCGCTGCACGGCCGTGGTCGTGCGCGAGCACCTCCGCTTGGGCTTCATGGTCGGGCGCGACGGCATCGGCGCACGCGAGGTGCATCGCTACCGCGTCGCGACGGACCCGTACGGCATTCCCGCGGTGATCGTGTCGCTGGCGGACCGCTGGGCCACCCGCGGCGTTCGCGCCCGGCAGCGCTGGATCCGCCGACACGAGGAGACCGCGCGCGTGCTCGTCCGCGGACTGCTCGCCGCGCCGTCGCCGCCGCTGATCCGCGGCGACGAGCTGGCCGACGCGCTGGGGATCCCGCTGGGCCCCGCGATCGGCGACCTGCTCGCCGGCATCGCCGAGGAGCACGCCGCCGGCTCGGTGACGACCGCGGACGCCGCGATCGCCTTCGCCCGCGCGCACCGGGCCGAGGCGGGCGGGTAGGCTGCAGCGCATGAGCGAGGTCGACGACCTGCCGCCCGTCGAGGTGGACGCGCTGCGCGCAGCCGGGGCGCTGCTCGTGGACGTCCGCGAGGCCGACGAGTGGGATGCCGGTCGCATTCCGGGGACCACGCACCTGCCGCTCAGCGAGCTGCCGCAGCGCTGGCGGGAGCTGCCGGAGGCGGAGCGCACCGTGTTCATCTGCCGCTCCGGCGGCCGCTCGATGGCCGCGGCCGAGGCGTTCGCCGCGGCGGGACGGCCGGAGTGCGCGAACCTGATGGGCGGCGTGGCCGCCTGGGCGCAGGCGGGTCTGCCGTTCGACGGCACCGTGGCCTGAGACCCGTCCCACCGTCCCGTTGAGCGCTCGGCGGTAGACTTCGCCATGTTCCGGCACGGCGTCACGCCGCGCCCGAGCGCACGACGGATGCCCGCAGCAGCCCGAACCAGAATCCATCGCCGGATCATCCCGGTCGTGCTCGTGGTGGCCGCGATCGCACTCGTGACGCTGTCGATCCGCGCCGAATCGCAGGTCGCCGGGCCGCAGGGCGAGGCGGCCGATCGCACCGTGGTCGTCCAGGAGGCAGCCGGTCGCATCACGCAGCCGGTGCGGGACCTCGTGGCGTGGTTCGGCGACCTGCGCAGCGCGCGCACCGAGCGCGACCGCCTGGCCGCGGAGAACGCGGTGCTCCGGGCCGACCTCGCGGCCGCGCAGGTCGAGGTGCAGGACGCGGAGGAGCTGCGCGGCCTCGTGGGCTACGTGCGCTCGCCCGCCTTCCCGCGCAGCCAGGACTACGTTCCCCGTGGTGCCCGCGTCGTCGGCCGCTCGCCGTCGCTGACCGCCAGCTCGGTGATCGTGGACGCCGGGGAGCGCCGCGGCGTGCGCGTCGGCGATCCGGTGCTGGCCGGCGTATCGACGAGCGTCGACATCGGCGGCGCGGCGCTGATCGGCCGCGTCGAGAGCGTCACGGACGAGACGGCGCGCGTGGCGCTCCTGTCGAACGAGGCCGTCGCCGTCGGCGCGGCCGTCGCCGGCCGACGCGGCGCGGACGGCATCCTGCAGCCGAGCGCCGCGGATCCGAGCGTCCTCGTACTCGGCTTCGTGCCCCGATCCAGCGTCGTGAAACCCGGCGACCGCGTCATCACGAGCGGCTTCGTCGACACGGCGGGCGGGCTCGGCTCGGCCTACCCGCGCGGTCTGCCGATCGGCGTGGTCAGCGAGGCCCGCCAGAGCGACCAGGACACCTACAAGAGCGTGCTCGTCGTCCCGTGGGTCGAGCTCGGCTCGTTCGCGAACGTGGTGGTGCTGACGGAGGCGGGTTCGTGAGCACGCAGGAGCTCGACGAGATCGAGGCCCTCGAGGCCGCGTACGCCGACGGCGAGTCCGACGCGCGGGGAGCGGGATGGATCGGCTGGACGCTCGTCTCCGTCGTCGCGATCGTCGTCGCGGTCTACCTCCAGATCGCGCTCGCGATCGACACGCGCATCCTGGGC
>JAUMCA010000156.1:0-3797 GCA_032119475.1 Thermoleophilia bacterium
CGACGCCATCGAGTTCGTCTTCATCGAGGACCCGCAGGCGCAGATCGCCGCGCTGGCCGCCGGTGAGATCGACGGCATCCCGCAGTTCCCGTACGACATCGGCGAGGTGCTGTTCAACAACCCGGACCTCAACATCGTCGAGCTCAAGTCGGCGACGCACCGCGAGGTCTGGATGCGCTGCGACAAGGGCCAGTTCGCGGACAAGCGCGTCCGCCAGGCCCTCGCGCTCACGTTCGACCGCGAGAAGATGGTCGAGAAGCTCCTGGGCGGCCGCGGCGCGGTCGCGAACGACCAGGTCGTCTTCGACCTCTACCCGTACTTCGACGCCGCGGCCGCGCCGCAGCGCACGAAGGACATCGAGGCCGCCAAGGCGCTGCTCGCCGAGGCCGGCGTGTCGAACCTGACCGCCGAGATGAACTTCATCAAGGGGCAGGAGATGCCGGGCCTCGCGACCCTCATCAAGGAGGGCGCGGCGGAGGCCGGCATCACGATCAACCTGAAGGGCGCCGACTACGGCTCCTTCTACGGCAAGTACTGGTGCCCGGCCGAGCCGGCCGATCCGCCGTGCTCGGGTGCGTCGGAGCTCGGCATCGTCGACTACGGCCATCGCGGCACGCCGAACGTCTACCTCAACGCGGCCCTCTCGACGGGTGGCGTGTGGAACTCGTCGCAGTACGCGAACGAGGCGTTCGACGCCGCGTTCGGCGAGTTCCAGGCGGCCGTCGACGTCGAGGGCCAGAAGGCCGCGGCGTCGAAGCTCATCGCGAACATGGTCGATGAGACGCCGGTCGGCGTCGGCTACACGATCAGCGCCCTCGCGGCGTACTCGAACAAGTACCAGGGCGTGGCGAACACGGCCATGGGCTTCACGTTCCTCGAGTCCGCCGGCCAGGTCTGATCGGCCTGAACTGAACGACACGAGCGGGGTCCCTCGGTCAGCCGATCGAGGGGCCCCGCTTTTCGTTTCCGACCCGCCGTCTGCTTTGGCGCGACAGGGCTCTCCCCGGGTCGCGCGATAGTCGGCGCCGGTTTAGGCTACGCATCCCGATGACCCGCTTCCTGATCCGCCGCATCGCGCTCGCGATCGTCACGCTGCTGCTCCTGACGATCATCGTGTTCGCGCTGTCGAACGTGCTGCCCGACAGCATCGGCCGCGCGATCCTCGGGCCGTTCGCGCCGCAGGAGTCGGTCGACGAGTTGAACCGCCGGCTCGGCGCGGACCGCCCGCTGTACGAGCAGTACCTCTCCCAGATGCGCGGGTACCTGCAGCTCGACTTCGGCGAGTCCTTCCAGTCGCGCGAGCCGGTCACCGATCTGATCGGCAAGACGTTCTGGAACTCCGCCAAGCTCGCGATCCTCGCGCTGCTGGTCACCATCCCGCTCGCGGTGCTCGGCGGCGTCGTCGCCGCGATCAAGCGCGGATCGCTCTACGACCGCATCATCGTCACCTTCAGCCTCGCCGGGTCCTCGCTGCCCGAGTTCGTCACCGGCACCTTCATCGTGGTCGCGTTCGGCGTGGCGCTCGGGTGGTTCCCCGTGCTCGCCCGTCCACCGGATGGCGCGGACCCCGTGACGCAGCTCTACTACCTGGCGATGCCGATCATGGCGCTCGTCCTCGTCTACTTCGGCTACATCGCGCGCATGGCGCGGGCCGGCGTGATCTCGGCGCTCGAAGCCGACTACACGCGCACGGCCGTGATGAAGGGCCTGCCGCACGGCGTCGTCATCCGCCGCCACGTGCTGCGCAACGCGCTGCTGCCGACGATCTCCGTGATCGCCACGCAGACGGGCTACCTGTTCGGCGGCCTGCTCGCCGTCGAGCTGATCTTCAACTACAACGGGCTCGGCCGCCTGCTGGTCACCGCTGCGCGGGAGAAGGACATCCCCGTGCTGTCGGCCGGCGTGCTCGTGATCGGCATCGTCTACATGGTCGCGACGCTCGTGGCGGACATCCTGATCTCGATCCTCAATCCGCGTGTGCGCCTGGGGGATGAGGGATGAGCATGGTCGATCCCACCGTCGTCGAGCCGACCACGACGGCCGACATGACGACCGCCGACAACCGCTCCGCGCGGCGGGAGAAGCTGCGGCTGTTCTTCCGCAACCCGTCGGGGCTGATCGGCCTCGTGATCCTGGGGTTCTGGGTCGCCTGCGCGCTGTTCGGCGAGCAGATCGCGCCGTACGACCCCTACGCCACCGATTTCGACGGCCATCTCCCGCCTGGACCGGACCACTTCTTCGGCACCGACAAGCTCGGCCGCGACGTGTTCTCCCGCGTCATCGTCGGCGCGCGCGACGTGCTGATCGCCGCGCCGCTCGCGGCGATCCTCGGCACCGTCGCGGGCACCGCGCTCGGCCTCATCATGGGCTACTACCGCAACTGGGTCGACGACGTGCTGAGCCGCATCGTCGAGGGCTTCCTGGCCCTGCCCGTGTCGCTCGTCGCGCTCCTCGCCCTCGCGGCGCTCGGCTCGACGACCACCAACGTCATCATCGTCGTCGGCGTGTTCTTCACCCCGATCGTCGCCCGCACGGTGCGCGCCGCCGTGCTCTCCGAGCGCGAGAACGACTACGTGCAGGCGGCGAAGCTGCGCGGCGAGAACAGCCTCTACATCATGACGCGGGAGATCTTCCCGAACATCACGGGCCCGGTCGTCGTCGAGTTCACGGTGCGCATCGGCTACGCGATCTTCACCATCGCCTTCCTCTCGTTCCTCGGCGTGGGCCTCCAGCCGCCGTCGCCCGACTGGGGCCTGATGGTCTCCGACGAGTACCAGCTGATCATCGGCGGGTACTGGTGGGTGACGGTGTTCCCCGCGGCCGCCATCGCGTCCCTCGTCATCTCCGTCAACCTGATCGCCGACGCCCTCCAGGAGACCTTCGAGCGATGAGCACCGCCACCGACACCGCCGCGCTCAGCATCCGCGACCTCGAGGTCGCCTACGACGTCCGCGGCATCCCGCGCCCCGTGCTGCGTGGCGTGTCGCTCGAGATCCGCCCCGGCGAGGCCTACGGGCTCGTCGGCGAGTCCGGCTGCGGCAAGTCGACCACCGCCTACGCCGCGGTGCGCTACCTCGCCGGCAACGGCATCGTGACCGGTGGCTCGGTCGCGATCGACGGTGACGACGTGATGGCGATGAGCGGCAAGCAGCTCCAGGATCTCCGCGCCACCCGCGTCTCGATGGTCTACCAGGATCCCGGCCAGTCGCTGAACCCGACGATCAAGGTCGGCAAGCAGGTCGTCGAGGCCTTCGCCGTGCTCGGCCACTCGAAGGCCGAGGCGCGCCAGCGCGCCGTCGACGCGCTCAAGCGCGTGCGCATCGCCGACGCCGAGCGCGTGATGGAGCGCTACCCGTACCAGCTGTCGGGCGGCATGCAGCAGCGCGTCGTGATCGCGATTGCGCTCGCCTGTGATCCCCAGCTGCTGATCCTCGACGAGCCCACGACCGGTCTCGACGCCACCGTCGAGGCCGAGGTGCTGGATCTCGTCTCGATGCTGCGGCAGGAGACAGGCGCCGCGGTGCTCCTGATCGCGCACAACCTCGGCGTCGTGCGCCGCATCTGCGATCGCGTCGGCGTGATGTACGCGGGCAAGATCATCGAGGAGGGCCCGGCTGCGGAGGTCTTCGACAATCCGCAGCATCCGTACACCGTCGGCCTGCTGCGCTGCCTGCCGCGCCGCGGGGCCAACAAGTCGGAGCGCCGGCTCGACACGATCCCCGGCTCGCTGCCCTTGATCGGCACCGAGCTGCCCGCCTGCGTATTCCAGGATCGCTGCGCGCTCGCCACCGACGAGT
>JAUMCA010000157.1:0-8414 GCA_032119475.1 Thermoleophilia bacterium
CGGGTGACTCAGAGGGGCCAGACCCCTTTGAGTCACGCACCACCCATCACGGGATCTTGCACCCCGGATTCATGATCCCCGCGGGATCGAGGACCGCCTTGATCGACCGCTGCAGGCGATTGACGGTGGCGTCGGCCTCCGCGGCCGCCTCGATCTTGAGGCGGCCGACGCCGTGCTCGCCGGAGATCGAGCCGCCGAGGTCGCGGGCCAGCGCGAACAGGCGCGGCGCCGCCGCCGTCGCCCGCGCGAGCGCCTCCGGGTCCGCGCGGTCGAACAGGAAGGAGGCGTGGAGGTTGCCGTCGCCGGCGTGGCCCCACGAGGTGGTCTCGAGGCCGACCTCCGCCCCCAGCGCCCGCACCCCGATGACGGCCTCGGCGAGACGGTCGACCGGCACGACGATGTCCTCGCTGAGCTTCCCGCCGCGCTTGGCCAGCACGCCGAGCGACACTCCGTCGCGCCAGGCCCAGATGCGGTCGGCGTCGGCCGCGTCCGGGACGATCAGATCCGACGCGGCCGGCCGCAGCATCTCCGCGATCAGCGCCTGCTCCGCCGCCGCGCCGGCCGGGGTGCCGTCCGCCTCCGCCAGCACCGCGAACTGCGCGTCGGCCGGGAGCACGCCCGGGTACGTCGCCCGCGACGCCTCGATGGCGCCGCGGTCGAGGAACTCCAGCGCCGAGGGAACCACGCCGCTGGCCATCGCGTGCGCCACGGCGTCGGCGCCGTCGGCGGCCGAGGCGTAGATCGCGAGCACGGGCAGCCGCACGGCCGGCTCGGGGATCAGCCGGAGCGTCACGCCGGTGATGACCCCGAGCGTGCCCTCGGAGCCGATCAGCAGCCCGCGCAGGTCGAGCGTCGCGACGTCCTTCGGCAAACCGGACCCGAGCCGGACGAGCTCGCCCGTGCCGAGCACCGCCTCGAGCGCGGTGACCCACCGGCCGGTGACGCCGTACTTCACGCAGTGCGGCCCTCCGGCGTTCGTCGCGACGTTGCCGCCGATCTGGGACTGCTCTCCCGCCCCGGGATCGGGTGGGAAGCACAGGCCGTCCTCGCGGGCGAGGCGGCGGACCTGGGCCGTCGTCACGCCGGCGTCAACCTCGAGCGACCAGGCCTCCGGGTGCCGCCGCCGCACCGCGCGCAGCCGCTCGAGCGACAGGACGATCGACCCCGGCACCGGGACGGCGCCGCCCGCGTAGCCCGTGCCGCCGCCGCGCGGGACGAGCGGGATGCCGTGCTCGACCGCGTACCGCACGACCGCCTGCACCGCGGCGACGTCGGGTGGGCGGACCACCGCGTCGGCCGCGCCGGCCACGGCGGCGCTCTCCGTCCCGTCGGCGAGCCACGCCCGGTCGACGACCGGCGCCTCCACCCCGTCGTCGCCGACGAGGCGGCGGAGGTCCGCGGCGAGCGTCTCGCTCACACGGGCTCCAGGACGAGCGACGGCCGTGGTGTTCCACGGGTCGCGAACGGCGCGCGCGGTTCGACCTCGATGGCGTCGACGGCCACCGTCACCCGGCGCGGCAGGAGCGTCACGGGCACGCGGATGCGCTCGCCGGTGCGCAGGCACTCCACGCGCGCGCCGTCCGGGCGCTCGACCATCAGGGCGTCCCCGTCCGGCCAGCCGCACAGCCACAGCGACAGGAGATCGACGAGCGCGCACAGCCGCTGGTCGTGCTCGACCGCCTCCTCGTCCACCGCCGCGGCGGCGGCGCCGTCGATCGCGACCGCCTGCCACCGATCGAGCAGCGCGTCCCGCTCCTCCGCCAGCGCCGGGTCGTCGATGCGGCGCCCGCCGTGCAGCCAGGCGACGTGGCGCGCGACGACCGCACCCGCGTAGGGGTCGAGGTCCGTCGCGATGCGGACGGAGGCGTCGGAGAAGGCGAGGTGATCGGCCAACGGGAGGTCGAGGAACGTCTCCGGCCCGCCGTCCGGACCCTCGCGCACGGCTGCGTCCCGGGCGATCCAGCCGTCGTCGTGGTGCGCGACGGCGAGGCGCACCGCGTCGGGTGGGCCCGCCGGTCGGTCGGCGATCGCGTCGAGCACGGCCGCCGCCAGGGCGCCGTGCTCCGGTTGGCGGACGAGCTGCCAGCCGCCCTCGCACTGCCGACGGATCATGCCGACGACCTTAGCGCGGCCGGTAGACTCACGTCCCGTGACGCTTCTGGCCGGACTGCCGCGCGCATCGCTCGCCATCGCCGGCGAGCGGCTCGACGGCGACGACCTGGCGGGAGCGGTCGGCGCCGTCGCCGCGGCCCTCGCGGGTCGGACGCGGGTGGCGCTCTGGTGCGCCCCCGAGCTCGCCACCGGTCTCGGTGTCGCGGGTGCGCTGGCGGCCGGCGTCCCCGTCGTCCCGCTCAACCCCGCCTCCGGCGACGCCGAGCTCGCGCACGAAACCGGCGACAGCGCACCGGAAGCCGTCCTGGCGTCGGCCGCCGCCGAGCTGCCGGCCGCGCTGGCGCACCTGCCGCGCATCGCGGTCGATCTGTCGGCCCGCGCGCCTCTGCCCGCTGTCGCACCCGATCCCGATGCCTCCGCCCTGATCGTCTACACGTCGGGCACGACCGGACCGCCGAAGGGCGTGATCCTGTCCCACCGGGCGATCGAGGCGAACCTCGCGGCGCTCGCCGACGCCTGGGCGTGGACGGAGCGCGACGTCGTCGTGCAGGCGCTGCCGCTGTTCCACGTCCACGGCCTCGTGCTCGGCGTGGTCGGACCGCTGCGGCTCGGCGGCGGCGTGCGGCACGTCGGCCGCTTCACGCCGGAGGCGATCGCCGCGGCCCTCGCCGCCGACGGGACGATGCTGTTCGCCGTGCCCACGATGCACGGTCGGCTGCTCGCGGCCGCCGAGGCCGACCCGGCCACGGCCGGCGCTCTGCGCGGCGCGCGCCTGATCGTGTCGGGGTCCGCCGCGCTGCCCGCCCGCGTGCACGAGGCGTACGCCGCCGCGACCGGGCAGCGGATCGTGGAGCGCTACGGCATGAGCGAGGCCCTGATGATCGCGAGCGCGCGCCACGACGGCCCGCGCATCCCCGGCGCGGTCGGCACCGCACTGCCCGGCGTGCGGATCCGGATCGTCGACGACGTCGGCGCGCCGGTCGCCAGCGCGGAGATCGGCGGCGTCGAGATCGCGAGCGACGCGCTGTTCGACGGCTACCTGGGCAAGCCCGACGCCACCGCGGCGGCCTTCCGCGACGGCTGGTTCCGCACCGGCGACGTCGGCACGCTCGACCCGGACGGCGTGCTCCGCCTGGTCGGCCGCAGCTCGACGGACCTGATCAAGACCGGCGGCTACCGCGTCGGCGCGGGCGAGATCGAGGCCGCGCTGCTCGAGCACCCGGCGGTGGCCGAGGCCGCCGTGCTCGGCGTCGCCGACGACGACCTCGGCGAGCGGATCGCCGCCTGGGTCGTGCTCGACCAGGATGCGGCCGTGTCCGCGACGGCGCTCGTCGACCACGTCGCCGGCCTGCTCGCCCCGCACAAGCGCCCCCGGGCGATCACCTTCGTCGACGGCCTGCCGCGCAACGCGCTCGGGAAGGTCCAGAAGGCGCGGCTCCGATCGTGAGCGCGCAGCCGCCACGTCGACCGCTGCGCAGCCCGCGGACCTACATCCGCGCGGCCTTCACCGTGCTGATCGCCGCCGCGACGCTCTACGTCGCCTCGCGCGTCCTGCCCGGGCTCGTCGTCGAGGCCTGGTGGCACGCTGTCGCGGCGGCCGTCCTGATCTCGCTCGTCAACGCGCTGATCTGGCCGATGTTCATCCGCATCGCGCTCCCGATCACCGTGCTCACGCTCGGCCTCGCGGGCATCCTCCTGAACGGCGTCGTCGTGTGGGGCGCGCTGAACGTGACGGACGGCGTCTACGCCGACAGCTTCTGGACGTCGCTCGTCGTGGCGATCCTGCTGACCGTGACGAACACGGTCGTCACGAGCGTCCTCGGGATCGACGACGACGACTTCTACTACCGCAACGTCATCCGCCGGCAGGCCCGCCGACGGGCGGACGCGCGGCTGGACGTCGACGTACCGGGGATCCTCTTCCTGGAGATCGACGGCCTCGCCGAGCCGGTGCTGCGGCGGGCGATCCGCGACGGCAACGTGCCGGAGCTGGCGCGCTGGCTGCGCGAGGGGACGCACCGGCTCGAGCGGTGGGAGTGCGACTGGTCGTCGCAGACGAGCGCGAGCCAGGCCGGCATCCTGCACGGCTCCAACGCCGATATCCCGGCGTTCCGCTGGTACGAGAAGGAGCGCAGCGCGTTGATGGTCTCCAACCATCCCGCGGGCGCCGCCGAGATCGAGCGCCGCCAGTCGAACGGCCGGGGCCTCCTGGTCGGCGGCGGGGCGAGCCGGGGCAACCTGCTGACCGGCGACGCCGAGCACTCGTCGTTCACGATCGCCGGCCTGCACGCCCGGCCGACCCGCGGCGGCGACTACTTCGCGTACTTCGCGAACCCGTACTCGGTCGTCCGCACGCTCGTGCTCGGCATCGTCGACATCGGGCGCGAGCTGCTCGCCTCGGGCCAGCAGATCCACCGCGACGTCGTCCCGCGCGTGCGGCGCGGCGTCCGCTACGCGCTCCTGCGGGCGGTCACCGTGGTGATCCTGCGCGACATCGCCGTGCAGACGGTGATCGCCGACGCGTACGCCGGACGCCCCGTCGTCTACTCCACGTTCGTGGGCTACGACGAGGTCGCCCACCACTCCGGCATCGAGCGCTTCGACACGCTGGAGGTCCTGCGCGGCATCGACCGGGCGTTCGGACGCATCGCCCGCGCCGCGGCCACGGCGCCCCGGCCGTACCGGATCGTCGTGCTGTCGGACCACGGCCAGAGCCAGGGCATGACGTTCGCCGACCAGCACGGGGAGACGCTCGAGGAGGTGGTGCGCGACGCCTGCGGCGTCGACGTCGCGGACCTCGCGTTCGACGAGGACGAGGCGTGGTCGCGGCTCGGCGTCGTGGTCTCCGAGGTGCTCGCGGGACGCAACCGCGTCGTGCGCGCCGCGACGCGCAGCCGGCGCAGCGGCGGGGCGATCGTGATCGGCCCGGAGCACGACCTGGAGGCGGACGCCGCCGAGCTCGCGGAGGACGAGGTGAAGGTCCTCGCCTCCGGCAGCCTCGGGCTGATCTACATCGACGGCGCACCGGGGCGCCGCACCCTCGAGGAGATCAACGCGGCCTACCCGTTCCTCGTCCACCGGCTGGCGGCGCACGCGGGGATCGGCTTCGTGCTCGTGCGCTCGGCCGAGCTCGGGCCGCTCGCGATCGGACGCCACGGCATCCACCACCTCGACTCCGGCCGCATCGACGGCATCGACCCGCTGGCGCCGTACGGCCCCCACGCCGCCGACCACGTCCGGCGCACCGACGGCTTCCCGCACTGCGCCGATATCATGGTCAACGCCGCGTTCGACCCCTCGACCGACGAGATCGGGGCGTTCGAGGGGCTCGTCGGCCACCACGGCGGCCTCGGCGGCGAGCAGATGCACCCGTTCATCCTCTTCCCCACCGACCTCCCGTGGCCCGACGCGCCCGTCGTGGGCGCCGAGCACCTCCACCGCGTGCTCATCCACTGGCTGGACGACCTCGGCCACGCCGAGGTGCGGGCCACCCGCGCTGCCGAGCTCGCAGCCGGGGGCGCCGCGTGACGGGTCCGGGGCGCGACCACCTGACCTGGGTCGGGCACGGCACCGTCGTCGTCGCCATGGGCGGCACGCGGGTCATCGTGGATCCGGTCCTGCGACCGCGGGTCCTCCACCTCAAGCGCTTCCACCCGGTCCCGGCCTCCGCCCTGCGCGGGCTCGACGCCGTGCTGATCACCCACCAGCACCACGACCACCTCGACCCGCCGTCCCTCGAGCGCCTCGGCAAGGACATGCCGATCGTCGTGCCCGCCGGCGCCGCCACGACCCTGCGGCGCAAGCGCTTCACCCGGGTGATCGAGATCGCCGAGGGCGAGCGCCTGCAGATCGGCGCGCTGACGGCGGCCGCCACGGCGGCCGAGCACGACGGCAAGCGCGACCACCCGCTCGGGCCACACGCCAAGCCGATCGGCTACCTGCTCGAGGGTGCCCAGCGGATCTACGTCGCGGGCGACACGGACCTGTTCGACGGCATGGCGGAGCTCGGCCCCGTCGACATCGCCTGCCTGCCGATCTTCGGCTGGGGGCCCGGCCTCGGGCCCGGCCACATGGACCCGGAGCGAGCGGCCGAGGCGGCGCGCCGGCTCGAGGCCCGCGTCGCGATCCCGATCCACTGGGGCACGCTCTGGCCGATCGGCCGCGGCACGCCGCCGACCGAGCCACCCGAGGAGTTCCGCGAGCACACCGCCCGCGTCGCACCCGACACGCGGGTGGAGATCCTCCAGCCCGGGGCGACGCTCGAGCTGGACGCGCTCGCCGCGGGGGCGTGAGGTGTCCGGAAGGGGTCAGACCCTTTTCGGACACCGAGGCGGTGTCGAACAGCGAGCAGGCCGTACGGTGTCCGAAAAGGGTCTGACCCCTTTCGGACACCGACAGGCCATCCGGCGGGGCGACGCGGCATTCCGCCCCACCCCGCCGATGACCTACAGCTGCCCGTCGATCGCGGCGGCGGCCTTCGCGAGGCGCGCGCCCTGGATGCGCGCGGCCTCGCGCACGGCGTCGTCCGGGCTGGCGTTCGACATGCCCGAGGCCCACGAGGTGCCGTACGGGTTGCCGCCGGCCGCGAACAGCGCCGGATCGGTGTAGCCGGGCGGCACGATGACGCAGCCCCAGTGGGCGAGCAGCGTCCACAGGGACTGCGCGGCCGCCTCGTTGCCGCCGAACGAGTTCATCGCGGAGACGAAGGTCGTGCCCGCCTTGTTCGCGAGCTTGCCCTCCATCCACAGGCCGCCGCACGAGTCGAGGAACGCCTTCAGCTGCCCGGCCTCCATGCCGAAGCGCGACGGCGTGCCGAAGGCGTAGCCGTTGGCCCACACGATGTCGTCATGCGTGACCGTCGGCACGTCCTGCGTGGCGTCGACGTGCGCCTGCCAGGCGGGGTTGGTGGCGACGACCTCCGCGGGCACCGTCTCCGCGACCTTGCGGACGCGGACCTCGGCACCTGCGCCCTCGGCGCCCTCGGCGACCGCCTGCGCGAGCTCGTGGACGATGCCGGTGGCGCTGTAGTAGACGACGGCGATGCGTGCGGGCATGGGATGCTCCTGATGAAGAACGTGTGTACGACAAACAGTTATACTGATAGACAATCATGCACGCAAATAGGACCCGCCCCTGCGACGCGTCGGTGCTCTCGCTGATGGACACCCTCGTCCGGCTCCACCAGGCCGAGGTCGCCCACATCGAGCACGAGTTCGGGCTCACCCCGCTCGAGATGCGCCTCCTGCGCGCGCTCGACCCGGCGCACCCGCAGCCGATGGCGCGGCTGTCGGAGGCGACGGGGTGCAACCCGGCGAACACGACCGCCGTCGTCGACCGGCTCGAGGCGCGCGGCCTCGTGGAGCGCCGCCCGGACGACCACGATCGCCGCGTGCGCACGATCGGGATCACGCCGGCCGGCGAGGACCTGCGTGACCGCCTCTGCATCCGCGCGGCAACGCCGCCGCCATGGCTCTCGGGACTCACCGCCGCAGACCGCGTCGAGCTCGAGCGCATCCTCGGTCGCATCAGCGAGCTCGCGTCCGACGCGGCGTGCCCGCTGGCCGAGGCCGGCGACTAGACCAGGCGCGCGAGCGGCAGCTCGTCGAGCGCCGCGCCCACCTCGACCGACGCGTCGACCAGCGCCTGCACCTGCTCGGGGTGGCAGGTGAAGTACAGGACCTGGTGCCGGGTGGCGAGGTCCGCGATCACGCGAGCGGCACCCTGACGACGCTCCGGGTCGAGGTGCGTGAGCACGTCGTCCATGAGCACGGGCAGCGACGGCCCTCCCTCGTCGCGCATCTCGTCGACGAGGCCGGCCCGCAGGCACAGGTAGACCAACCCGACGGTGCCCTCGGACAGCTCGGCGAAGGGCGTCCGCTCGCCGTCCCGGTCGATGACCTCCGAGCGCGCGCCGGCGCGCTCGCCGTCCGGCATGCGGATGTCCGTCCAGGCCCCGTTCGTCGCCGCGGCGATGTGCCGCGCCGCGCGGGCGAACACGCCGGGTTGATGGCGCTCGACGAACCGGTCACGGGCGCGCGTGGCCATCGTCCGGGCGAGCGCCAGCGTCAGCCAGTCGTCGGCGACCGCGCGCAGGTCCGCCGCGGCGTCCTCGACCGCCTGGGCCGCGACCACGACGTCGGCATCCTGCTCCGCCGCCGCGCGCAGCGAGCGCGCGCCGCCGAGCTCCTCCAGCGCCGTGCGGTGCTCCTCCTCGAGCACGCCGATCTCGTCGTCGGCCACCTCGAGCGTCGCGATGGCGTGATCCGCGTCGAGCGCGCGCGCTTCATCGACCATGACGGCCT
>JAUMCA010000158.1:0-8036 GCA_032119475.1 Thermoleophilia bacterium
CCAGATGACGGCGGCGACGTCCATGGCGCTCTCCGCGCCGCCGCGGAGCGCGTCGACGGCGATCTGGAGGCGCTCGTCGTGCATCAGGCGGATCTCGCGGGCCCGGCCCGGGACGTCCTCGATCGGCGCGCGGTGGCCGCCGTAGACGACCGGCGGGGCGAGCTCAACGAGGCGCTCGAGCGTTGCGAAGTAGCGGCCGAGCGGGTCGAACTCCGTGTCCTCCCAGCGCCCGACGTTCGGGCTGATCGTGGCGAGGATGACGTCGCCGCCGAACAGGCGCCCCGACACCTCCCCGTGCAGCGCGATGTGGCCGTCGGCGTGCCCGGGCAGATGCAGGACGCGGAGATCCTCGTCGCCGACCCGGACGACGTCGCCCTCGTCGACGAGCCGCGTCGGCTCGGGGATCCGCACGGGCGAGGCGGCCTCGTCGTCGGCGGCCTCGCGGGCCATCTCCGGCGTCATGCCGTGGCCGTGCATGTGCGCGTAGATCCCCTCGACGTCGATGTCGACCCAGGCGTTCCGGCTCAGCGCCGCGTCCGCCCGTCCCTGGACGAGCTCCGCCGGCTCCACGAGGTCGGCGAGCGCGGCGCCGCAGCCGATGTGATCCGGGTGGTAGTGGGTGATGACGAGCCGGTGGATCGGCGGATCGCCGAGCTGCGCGAGGACGTCCTGCCAGCGGCGCACCGTGCCGGGCGTGCCGAGCCCGGCGTCGATGATGGTCCAGCCCTCGGGCGCCTCGAGCGCGTAGCAGTGGACGTGATCGAGCGCCCACGGAAGGGGCATGGTGACGCGATGGATCCCGCCGCCGAGCGACGCGACCTCGGCCTCGCGCGACACCGCGCTAGAGCTCGGTCCGCTCGACGGACTTGGAGAAGAAGCCCTCGATGATGTCGCCCTCGGAGAGGTCGGCGAAGTTCTTCAGCACGATGCCGCACTCGAAGCCCTCCTTGATCTCCCGAACCTCGTCCTTGAGGTGGCGGATGGAGTCGATCTCGCCCTCCCACGCCACCACCCCGTCGCGGATCACGCGCGCGTTCGAACCGCGCGTGAGCGTGCCGGCGGTGACCATGCAGCCCGCGATCGTGCCGATCTTGGACGCCTTGAAGAGCTGGCGCACCTCGGCCTGGCCGGTCGTCTCCTCGACGATGTCCGGCGTCAGCATGCCGACGAGCGCCTTCTCGATGTCCTCGGTCAGCTGGTAGATGACCTTGTAGGTGCGGATGTCGACACCCTCGCGCTCGGCGAGATTGCGCGCCTCGACGTTCGGGCGGACGTTGAACCCGACGACGATCGCCTTCGAGGCGGTCGCCAGCATGACGTCCGACTCGGAGATGCCGCCGACGCCGGTGTGGATGACGCGCACGGCGACCTCGTCGCTCTTGATCTTCTCGAGCTCGGAGACCGCCGCCTCGATCGAGCCCTGCACGTCGCCCTTGATGATGAGGTTGAGGTCGCGGACGGCGCCGTCGGAGACCTGCTTGAACAGATCCTCGAGCGAGATCGACTTCTGGCTGCGGCGCGAGAGCTCCTCCGCGCGCAGGCGAGCGGCGCGCCGCTGCGCGAGGTGGCGCGCGTCGCGCTCCGAGTCGACCACGCGGCACAGCTCGCCGGCCGGCGGCGGCTTGTCGAAGCCGACGATCTCGACGGGCTCGGCCGGGCCTGCGCTGTCCATCTTCGTGCCGTTCTCGTCCATCATCGTGCGGACCGTGCCCCCGGCGTCACCGGCGACGACCGCGTCGCCGGGCTTGAGGGTGCCGCGCTGGACGAGCATCGTGGCGACCGGGCCGCGACCCACGTCGAGGCGCGACTCGACGATCGGCCCGGAGGCCGGCGCGTCGGGATTCGCCTTCAGCTCGAGGACGTCGGCCTGCAGGAGCAGCATCTCGAGCAGGTTGTCGAGACCCGTCTTCGCCTTCGCGGAGACGTCGACGAACACGGTGTCGCCGCCCCAATCCTCGGGCTGCAGGCCGTGCGTGACGAGGTCCTGGCGCGTCTTCTGCGGGTTCGCGCCCGGCTTGTCGATCTTGTTGACCGCGACGACGATCGGCACCTCGGCGGCCTTGGCGTGGTCGATCGCCTCGATCGTCTGCGGCATGACGCTGTCGTCCGCCGCGACGACGAGCACCGCGACGTCGGTCAGCTTCGCGCCGCGGGCGCGCAGGGCGGTGAACGCCTCGTGACCCGGCGTGTCGAGGAAGGTGACCTGGCGGGTGCCGACCTCGACCTGGTAGGCGCCGATGTGCTGCGTGATGCCGCCGGCCTCGCCCGACACGACGCTCGTCTCGCGGATCGCGTCGAGCAGCGTCGTCTTGCCGTGGTCGACGTGGCCCATGACCGTGATGACGGGCGCGCGCGGCTTCAGCGTCGCCGGGTCGTCCTCGATGACGACGTCCTCGATGTCCTCGTCGGACGACTTGATCGTCACCGGGCGCTCGAACTCGGCGGCGATCAGCTCGATCGCCTCGTCGGTGAGCGACTGCGTGACGGTGACGAACTCGCCGAGGCCCATCATCAGCTTGATGATCTCGGCGGCGGAGACGCCCAGCGCCTCGCCGTACTCCTTGACGGTGACGCCGCTCGGGACGGTGACCGGCCCGGTCGGCCGGACGACCGGCTTCTCCTCGCGCTCCGTGCGCTGGCGATCGCCGCCACGCTGCTGGCGCTCGCGCGGACCGCGTGCGGCCTGGGAGTCGATGACGACGCGGCGCTTCTTGCCCTGCGGCACCCCGCGCTGGGGGCGGCTGCGGCCGAACGGCGTGCCGCCGGCGGGCGGCGGCGGGGGCGCGAAGCGGCTGCCGCCGGAGGTGCGCTGCGGGCGCGGGCCGTCGTTGCGCGGCGGCCGCTCGCGGGCGGGCTCGGCCGGTGCGGCCTCCTCCTTCGGCGGCGCCGGCGGCTCCGGCTGGATGGCGTTCGGATGGGCGGCGGCCGGATCGGCGGGCGGCGCGGAGGCGACGGGCTTCGTCGCCGTCGCGGTGGCGGCCTTCTTCTTCGCCGGCGGCTTCTTGGGCTTCGACCCGGCGAGCGCGCGGGCGGCGGCGACCTCATCGACCATGTCGCGCTGGATCGGCACGCCGGCCTCGAAGAGGACGCGCGCGACCTCGTTCGGATCCAGCCCGCGCTCCCGCGCGATCTCCACAATGCGTCGCTTCGCCATAGGCGGAGGATCCTACCAGCGTCCGGGTTTCCGACCCTCCAGCCCCGCCGCCACGACGAGGTCCTCGAAGTCGTCCGGAAGCGCGATCTCGGCACGCAACCGCCGGGGCAGAGCGCGGGTCGCGCGGACACGCTCGGCGCAGGCCCGATCGGGGCAGACGTAGGCCCCGCGTCCGCCCCGCGCACCGATCAGGAGGGCGCCGTCGGCGCCGACCGCGAGCCGCACGAGGCTGCTCTGCGGCCGGCGCCGGACGCAGCCGGCGCAGGTGCGCTCCGGCTGCGACACGGGCCTAGTCCTCCTTGAGGTACGGGTCCTCGGCGTCGTCGAGCTCGCCCTCGCCCGCGTCGACCTCATCGACCTCGGACGAGATGCCGACCTCGATCTCCTCGACGCCCTGGCCATCCTCGGAGCCGCTCGGCACGTCGATCTCCTCGCCGATCAGCGACGCGCCCTCGGCGAGCGGCTCGCCGTCGTTCGATCCGACGGGGCGATCGACCTCGTCGCCGTCGATCGTGACGACGTCCTCGGGGCCGACGAGGCGCTCGTAGCGGCGTACCACGATGCCGTTGATCGACACGCGGCCCTCCTTGAGGAGGCCCTTCATCGTGCGCTCGTCGTAGCCGCGCACCTCGAGGTACTTGGCGATGTTGTCGGCGCCGGCGTACTCCTCGTCGCCCTCCATGGCGAACTCGGTCTCCGACTTGATGTCGATGCGCCAGCCGGTCAGCTTGGCGGCCAGACGCGCGTTCTGACCCTCGCGGCCGATCGCCAGCGACAGCTGGTCGTCGGGGACGATGACCGTCGCCTGCATGCTCTCGTCGTCGACGAGGACCTCGCGGACGCGCGCCGGGGCGAGCGCCTTGGCGATGAACCGGGCCGGCTCGTCGTTCCACGGGATGATGTCGATCTTCTCGCCGCGGAGCTCGGACACGACCATGCGGACGCGCGAGCCGCGCGGACCGACGCAGGCGCCGACCGGATCGACGCCCTGGACCTTCGACTCCACGGCGATCTTCGCGCGGTAGCCGGCCTCGCGGGCGACCTGGCGGATCTCGACGAGGCCGTCGGCGATCTCCGGCACCTCGAGGGTGAACATCTCGCGGATCATCTCCTCCGAGCGGCGCGAGAGGACGATCTGCGGTCCGCGCGTGCCGTTGCGGACCTCGATGATCACGGCCTTGATGCGGGCGCCGTGCTCGTAGCGCTCCCCCGGCACCTGCTCGGAGCCCGGCAGCAGCGCCTCGACGCGGCCGAGGTCGACCAGGCAGTAGCGGTTGTCCGCCTGCTGGACGATGCCGGTCACGACGTCGCCCACGCGGTCCTGATACTCCTCGTACATCATGTCCCGCTCGACCTCGCGGATCCGCTGCAGGATGACCTGCTTCGCGGTCTGCGCGGCGATGCGGCCGAAGTTGCTCGGCGTCGCGTCGTACGCGACGATGCCGTGCTGGGCGAGCTCGTCCCACTGGATGATCGGCTCGGGCTCGTTGTCCGGCAGCGCCTCATCGCGGTCCGCGCGGATGTAGAACGCCGGGCGCTCGCGGCGCGGGCGCTCCGGCTCCTGCGGGAACTCGCTCATCTCCGGCGGCAGCGGGTACTCGAGCAGGCCGAGCGCCTCGAGCTGCTCGTCGTCGGCGTCGATCTGCATCACGCGGAAGTCGCCGCTGTCGCGATCGATCTCGACGCGTGCGTGCTTGCCCTGGGCCTCGGGCATCTTGCGGTAGGCGGCGCCGAGCGCCTCCTCGAGGGCGATCAGCAGCACCTCGGCGTCGATGCTCTTCTGCGCCTCGAGTTCGCGGACCGCCTCCAGGATCTCCTTGCTCATCGCTTCACCAGCTTCCACATGAGAGTTGACTTCTTGACGTCGGCGTACGGCACCGTGAGGCGCTCGCCGCCGGTCTCCACCGTGACGGCGTCCGAACCGGCCTCGACGATCAGGCCCTCGAACGCCGTGCGATCGGCGACCGGCTGCCGCATGACGAACGCGGCCTCGCGGCCCACACTGCGGGCGTAGTGGTCCGGGCGCATGAGCGCCCGGTCGAGGCCGGGCGACGACACCTCGAGGGCGTACTCCTCGCGCAGCGGCGCGAGGATCCGCGTGACCTCCTCGCAGAGGCCGAGGTCGACGCCGCCGTCCCGGTCGATCATGACGCGCAACTGGCCGTGGCCGGCCGCGACGTCCCAGACGTAGAGGTCGGGGCGCGCCGCGGCGATCAACTGCTCGACGGCAGCATGGATATCGGTCTGCTCGCCCACGGACACCCCCTTTCCACGGATTATCGGGTCCAGAAACGAAAAAACGGGCTCGTGGCCCGTGTCGGCCGAGCGCATCGGAACCACGCTCGCCCGCAAGGCTACCAGAGCGCCAGAGAGCGGGCGGCGGGGTGTCGCGAAGGGGTCAGACCGATATGCGACACGCGGCGACGCGTGCACAACGTCCGGGGACCCCGTGTCGCATATCGGTCTGACCCCTTCGCGACACCCTCACAGATCCACCACGATCGTGACCGGCCCGTCGTTGACCAGCGACACCGCCATGTCGGCGCCGAACACGCCGGTGGCGACGTCGATCCCGAGGTCCCGCAGCGCGGCGGCGTAGCGGTCGACGAGCGGCGCGGCGACGTCCGGATGGGCGGCGCCCGTGAACGACGGCCGGGTGCCCTTGCGGGTGTCGGCGAGCAGCGTGAACTGGGAGACCACGAGGACCTCGCCGCCGACGTCGCGCACCGAGCGATCGAAGCGGCCCTCGGCGTCGCGGAAGATCCGCATCGCGGCGGTCTTGCCGGCCGCGCGCACGACGGTCTCCGCCGTGTCCCCCTCGCCGATGCCGACCAGCGCCACGAGGCCCGGCCCGATCGCGCCGACCACGGCGCCGTCGACCTCGACCGAGGCGCGCGAAACCCGTTGGAGGACGATCCGCATGCCGACGGTGTACCAGATGCGCGCCGGCGACCGTCGGCTCCGGTAGGCTCGTCGCGACGAGGCCCTGCCCGCGTACGGAGGCGGTCTGGGCGGCCCCGTCGCGGAGGCCGTTCCATGAGCGACACCCCCCGGTACGACGCCTACCGGCGAGCGCTCGACGCCCAGATCACCCCCTTCACCGTGCCCGGGCACAAGCGCAACCCCGCGCTGGCCGACGAGCTGCTCTCGCTCGACCTGCCGCTGTACGGCGCGGTCGAGAACATCACCGGCTCGAGCGGGAACCTCGCGCGCGCCGAACGGCTGGCGGGCGAGCTGTGGGGTGCCGACTGGTGCGGCTTCTCCGTGCAGGGCTCGTCGCACGGCAACATGGCGCTGGCGCTGACGGTCGCGAAGCCCGGCGAGAGGGTGATCGTCGCCCGCACGCTCCACAAGTCGCTGTTCAGCGGGCTCGTGCTGGCCGGGCTCGAGCCCGTCTGGGTGCGCCCCGACATCGACGCCGAAACCGGCCTGACGGCGGGCATGCCCGTCGAGCGGATCGCGGATGCAATCGCAGCGCACCCCGAGGCCCGCGCGGTGATGCTCGTCGAGCCGTCCTACGTGGGCGGCGTCTCGGACGTCGCCGCGATCGCCGCCTGCGCCCATGCACACGGCATTCCGCTGACGGTGGACGCCGCCTGGGGAGCGCACCTCGGCTTTCACCCCCCCCGCCCCCCCCACGCCATCGCCGCCGGCGCAGACGCGCTGGTCACGAGCGTCCACAAGCACATCACCGGCTTCACCCAGTCGTCGATGGTGCTCGCGCAGTCCGCGCGGCTCGACCTCGAGCGGCTCGAGGCGGCCTTCGAGGGGCTCCACACCACGAGCCCGTCCGGCGGCGTGATGGCGAGCATCGACCGCGCTCGGGCGATCGTGCAGGATCACGGCGCCGAGCTCCTCGACGTCGCCATCCGAGAGGCGGAGGCCGCGCGAGAGCGCTTCCGGGCCGTCCCGGGCCTCGGCGTCGTGGGCGAGGAGATCGCGGAGCGCAGCCCCGCGCTCCTCCGTCACGACCCCACGAAGATCGTGCTGACGCTGACCGGGACCGGCGCCGACGGCATCGCCGTCGGGCGCGTGCTCGAGGAGCGCGGCATCACACTCGAGTTCGCGGATCGCGACACGTTCTGCCCGGTGATCACGCTGGGCGACACCGCCGCGACGATCGACCGCATGACGACGGAGATCATCCGCGCGGTCGAGGAGCACCGCGGCACGCCGCGCCCCCTGGTGCCGCTGACCGCGTGGACCGTCGACCCGATCACGGCCATGACGCCGCGCGACGCGTTCTTCGCCGACCACGAGCGCGTCCCGGCCGCCACGGCGATCGGGCGCATCGCCGCCGAGTCGGTCGTGCCGTACCCGCCCGGCATCCCCGCGCTGGCGCCCGGCGAGGTCATCCAGGGCCCGGTCGTCGAGGCCCTGCAGGCCGAGGCCGCCGGCGGCACGAGCATCCGCTACTGCGGCGACCCGACCCTCCAGACGCTCCTCGTCGTGCGCGACTAGCCCGGCACGGCGACTGCCGCGACGTGCGGGAAGAGCGATGCCCCCGGCATCGCCACCGGCACCTCGTGACGCTCGCCGATGCGGAAGCCGGCCCGCTCGACTGCCGCCAGCGTGTCGCGGTTGGGGTGGCAGCCCTGCGCGATGCGGCACCACAGCGGGTCCATCCGGTCCTGCCACGAGGCCGCCCGCGCGTCCTCGGCGCGCACGTGCTCGAGCAGGAGGAGCGCGCCGCCCGGGCGCAGCACGCGGCGGATCTCCGCCAGCGCGGCCGGGAGATCCGGTACCGAGCAGAGGACGAGCGTCGCGACCACGGCGTCGACGGAGCCGTCCTCGCAGGGCAGCGTCGCGGCCGTCGCATCGACGACCTCCGCACCGGCGGCGGCCGCCGGCGCCGCCAGGCGCGCCCGCATGGCCGGCGACG
>JAUMCA010000159.1:0-4555 GCA_032119475.1 Thermoleophilia bacterium
GCGACGCCGCGGAACATGTTGTCGCGCGGGTTCTGGGAGCCGTCGGTCGGGAAGGGAGGCTGCTGCCAGGACGGGAAGATCACCGTCACGCCGGACTTCGCGAGGTGCTCGAGCCATGGCTCGTAACCGGCGATGATGCTCGACCCGAACCCGTGCAAGAAGATGACGGCCGGCTGCGGGCCGACGGCGCCCTTCTCCCGCAGAATGTAGGTGCGCGAGAGGCCATCGCCAACGGCGCCGACCTCCACGTCGTCGCCGATGCCGCCCTTCTCGATGAGATTGGCGCCCTCCGTGCCGAACGACGTATCCGGCTCAGCCAGCGGGCTTGGGTTGACCGCACCCGCTTGCCACGCGATCAGCGCGCCAACGATCAGGGCGACGATGGTCGTCCAGCCAAAGACGGGCAGCTTGTGATCGGCCACCCAGTAGCGCAGCGCCTGCAGCCGCGGCTCGCGCGGGACGCCGGTCAGGCTGGCACTCATCGACCCGACTCCACGAGCCGGGCGGCCGTTAGACCAGAAAGCATCACGAGGGGAACACCACCACCAGGGTGAACGGTACCGCCGACGCGCACCAGCCGTGCCAGGCCCGGCACGAGCGGCCCAGGACGGCGCAGCGTGCCGAGCCGGCCATGGGGCGCGTCGCCGTAGATTGCGCCGTCTGGCGTGCCGCTCTCGCGAGCAAGATCCGCCGGTGAGCGGCGGTCTCGCGCAACGACGCGGCCACCGCGCAGATCGAGTCCGGCCTCGACGCTGGCGGCGTAGCCGTCGATCTCGTGCTCCGGCGCGCCAGCGGGCGCGTTGACGAGCACGAACCACGGCTCAAGCGCGTCATCCGCGAGCGAACGTGCCGATTCCGGACCCATAGCCCCACTATCGGCACGTTCGCCGCCGGACTTGCTCGTGGCCGTTGGCACGCTCACGTAGACGGTGGGGTCACGGATCAGGCGGCGGTGGCGGAAGAGGTCGTCGAACTCGGCGTCGTAGTCGGTGCAGAAGCGGATCTCGTGGTGCACGTCCGCGGCGGCGCCGGGCTCCACCGCGAGCAGGAGCGCGAGCCCGGAGACCGAGGGATCGCGACGACCCGGCCGGCCGGCGAACGCTGCGGCGCGCGAGCGGGCCGTCACGACATTGAGTCGAGCGCTGTCCAGCAGGCCCGCCAGGGTGCGGTGATCGCCAGCGAAGACGACGGCGTCGGCGTCGAGCTGCCGGACTGCCGTGCGGACGCCACGCGCGCGGCCGTCCGGGGCGAGAATCTCGTTCACCGGCTCGTCGAGCAGGAGCGTCGCACCGAGCTCCTGCGCACGGGTGGCCAACAGCTCGGGGATCGCGTGGATTCCGCCGGGCACCCCGGGATACCAGGTGCCGAAGGCATGCTCGACGTAGCCGGAGAGCGCGAGCACGGCCGGCGCGCGGCGCGGATCGGCACCGGCGTAGGTCGCGAAGCGCTCGATGATCTGCTGCAGCCGCGGCTCGCCGCCGCTGGCGCCACGGGCAAACTGGCGCAGCGTCTGGTGGGGGCGCACGCGCAAGCCGTCCATCGGATCCGGGGTCGGGTCGTCGTCGGTCGGCCGTCGCGGCGGCCATGGGGGCAGCCCCTCCAGCACGGCCTCGGCGCCCTGCCACATCGACGCGCACTTCCTCAGATAGGCCGACCAGGCTCGGCCTGCACCCGGCGACCACGCCTCCAGCGCCTCAACCGACCGCGACTCGTCGCTGGAGAGCTCGACGGTGGTGCCGTCGGGGAAGCGATACCTGGTGACGGGGTCGACGGGTCGCAGGTCGAGCGCGTCCTCGTCGAGCCCGCAGGCCGCGAGCGTGCGCCGCACCACGTGCGGCATCGTCAGCAGGGAGGGGCCGGTGTCGAATTCGAGCCCGCCGACGACCCGCCGACCAGCCTTGCCGCCAACGGCACCGGTCGCCTCAACGATCGTCACGTGGTGGCCGCGGTGGGCGAGCACGGCGGCGGCGGTGAGTCCGCCGATCCCTGCGCCGACGACCACGACGCGCTGCGTGGTGGACGTCATCCGGAGCGGGCGGCTCGCCAGCGCGCGAGGAGCGCGGGCACGGCGAGCAGCCCCATCGAGACGCCGCCCGCCACGGCGACCTTCGGCCGCTTCCACAGCAGCACGTTCGCGATGATCTCGCCGATCCACGTCCACGCGTAGAGCCCCAGGGCGGTGTCGCCGGTGCGCTCTGTGCCCGAGCGGCCCGGAGCGAGCGGGTCGTCGCTGGGATCGATCAGCTCCGCCGCCACGAAGATCGCGGCACCCGTCGCCAGCCACCCCAGATAGTTCGAAGCGGGAATGCCCTCGTAGCGGCCGCCGCCGGGCCAGTTCCAGTAGCCCTCGCGCACCATGCGCGGGTCGAGGAAGACGTCCCACGCCGTCAGGGCGCCAGCGGCGGCGACCACGGCAGCGGCGCGCGGGCGACCCTGCGCCGTGAGCTGCCCGACGACGCGGCTCGGCCGGGCCAGAAGCGCCCACGCCGCCGCGGCCATCAGGGGGACGCCGGCGACCTTCGGCCCAAGTTGCCCGGAGTAGTCGTAGGGCCCGAACGGGCGGCCCGTCTGCACGCCGAGGAGTTCGGCGCCAAACCCGATGGAGCCGGCGGCGGCCACGACCGCAGCTCCACGCGGGCCGCGCTGCTCCACGGCGTCGGCCGTGCTCGTGGTGAGGAGGAGCGCGACGATCGCGCGCGTCATCCACGGCGGGCGCGGCGACTCGAGGCCGTAGGCGATCTGCGCTCCCGCCAGGGTGAGGCCGAGCGCATGCGACGGACGAACCGCTGGCATCAGTGGGCTGGGGAGGTGGTCGGCGCGGCGTTCAGCACAGACCCATCATGGCGAGGGGTGCAGCTCACGCTGCACGCCGAACGCCGCGCGAGCCTTGCGGGGGAGCGGCACCACCGCGCGGCCAGCGTGCGCGCCGAGGCCCTCGCGCTCGATCTGTCGCAGGATCTCGCGGTACATCGCGGCGGCGGCACCGATGGCGCGTCGGCCGGAGGCCAGGTAGGCGATTCCGCCGATGCCCTCGTCGTAGAGGGCATCGGCGCGAGCGATCTGGTCGCGCATCAGGGCCGAGCGCTGCCCGGGGCGAATCGAGCCGAACCGCTCGATCGTCTCGGAGGCAAGGTAGACGCGGCCGGCCGCGACGTCCTCGTCGATGTCTCGCAGGATGTTCGTGCGCTGCATCGCTTGCCCAAGCGCGATCGCTGGCCGCCGGGCCGCCGCCGGATCGGTCGAGCCGAGCAACCCGGTCATCAGGACGCCTACCGTCCCGGCGACCCGGTAGCAGTAGGTGTCGAGCTCCTCTTCGGTGGTGAGCACGCGGCCGCTGAGGTCGTCCCGCATGCCGGCGCAGAAGTCGAAGATCACGTCGCGCTCGATCGGGTGCCGCGTGGCGAGGTCGTCGAGGAGCAGCGCTTCGCGCGTCGTCGTCTGGCCGCTCGTCGCCCAAGCCTCCACGCCACCGACGATCTCGGCGGCGCCGGCGCGGCGTTCGTCGACGGTGTCGTCGAGGGTGCGCAGGACCAGGTAGAGCAGGTGGACGTCGTCGCGCACGTCGCGGTGCAGCAGCCGGCTCGCGAGCCAGAACGTACGGCCGACGGCACGGTGCGTGGCCCGCGCTTCGGCGAGTGCTGCTCGCGCCTGCTCAGAGCGCTGACGACCGGCCACGGCGCTCACGCCACGACCTTCGGCGTGGGCTCCGCGTCCGTCGGCGTCGGCCGACCGCCTGGGCGCGGGTAGTCCTGCGCGATCAGTCCCGCCGTGACCTCGGCGCCAAACAGCACGCCGGGCACGCCGGCCCCCGGGTGTGAGCCGCCACCGACGGCGTAGACGCCGCGCACCTTCGGATGGCGGTTCGGCACGCGGAAAGCAGCCGACTGGTGGAGGGTCGGCTCGAGCGCAAACGCGTTGCCGTCGACGGCGCCAAGCCGGTCGCGGAAGTCGGCGGGCGTCATGCGGTGCTCCACCACGGTCGAGGCGGAGAGGCCGTCAAGCCCAAAGGTCTGCTCGAGATCCATCATCACCGCCTCGGCGATCTCGTCGGTCTGCTCCTGATCCCAGGTGTCACCGCTCTTGAGGTTGGGCACGGGCAGCAGCACCGCGATCGAGTCGCCACCGGGCGGGGCCATGGAGGCGTCCGAGCGGGACGGCGCGTGGACGTACGTGGAGTAGGTACTGGGGAGGCGCCGGCGCGCCGTGACGTCCTTGATGAAGCGGCGGTAGCCCTGCCCGACGAGGAGGGTGTGGTGCAGCAGCTTGGGGAACTCGCGGTCGGTCCCGAGGTAGAGCAGCAGGGCAGACATCGTGGCGCGCCGAGAACGCAGCGGTGGGCGGACGGCGAGGGCGGCATCGAGCCGGATCGCGTCGGCGTTCCAGACGACGACGTCGGCCGGTACGACCTCGCCGCTGGACGTCACGACGCCGCGCACGCGGCCGCCGCGGTGCTCGATCCGGTCGACCCGGGTGTTGCAGCGGATATCCAGGTGGCGTGCCATGGCCTCGACCACGGAGTACACGCCGCCGCGGGCGTACTGCACGCCGTCGAGGA
>JAUMCA010000160.1:0-3257 GCA_032119475.1 Thermoleophilia bacterium
CCGCGAGGCCGACATGGAGCCGTTCGAGATCATGATCTCGGAGTCGCAGGAGCGCATGCTCGCCTGCGTCGAGCCCGGCCGGCTCGCCGAGCTCGAGGCCATCTGCGCGCGCTGGGAGCTCGAGTGCGCGGTGATCGGCGAGGTGGTGGAGGGCGAGAACCTGATCTGCACGTCGGGCGACGAGGTGGTCGGCGACATCCCGGTCTCCGCGCTCGTCGACGACTGCCCGCGCTACGCGCTCGACCCGGTGCGCCCGGCCCGGCTCGATGTGGCCGAACTCGGCGTCGACGACCTGCCGCCGGCGCCGAATCCGACGGACGCCCTGCGCAGCCTGCTGGCCGCGCCCAACATCGCGTCGAAGGCGGCCGTCTACCAGCAGTACGATCAGATCGTGGGCGGTGGCAGCGTCATCCGCCCGGGAGCGGACGCCGGCGTGGTCCGGCTCCCGGATTCGCACCGCGCGGTGGCCGCGGCGCTGGACGGCAGCGGTCGGCGGGTCTGGCTCGACCCGCGCCGCGGCGGCCGCCAGGCCGTCGCCGAGGCCGCCCGCAACGTCGCCTGCGCGGGCGCCAAGCCGCTCGCCATCACGAACTGCCTGAACTTCGGCAACCCCGAGCGCGGCGAGACGCCGTACATGTTCGTGGAGGCGGTCGAGGGGATGGCCGAGGCCTGCGAGGCGCTCGACGCGCCCGTCGTGTCCGGCAACGTCTCGCTCTACAACGAGCACGCCGGCGGGCCGATCCCGCCCACGCCCGTCGTCGGCTGCGTCGGCCTGATCGAGGACGCGCGCCGTGCCATCGGCGCCGCGCCGCAGGACGACGCGACGATCGTCCTGCTCGGCGACGGCGCCCCCGCGATCGACGGCTCCGAGTACCAGGCGCACGTCCACGGCACCGTCGCCGGCCGCATCCCCGACGTCGACCTCGACGCCGAGGCGCGGCTGATCGGGCTCCTGCACAGCGCCGCCCACGCCGGTCTCACGCACGCGGCGCACGATGCCGCCGAGGGCGGGCTCGCCGTCGCCGCCGCGGAGATGGCGATCGCGGCCGGCGCGGGCATCGACGTCACGCTGCCCGCGCTCGGCCTCCGCGACGACGTGACGCTGTTCGGCGAGCCGGGCGGCGGCCTCGTCCTCGCCGCCACGACCGACCCCGACGTGCTGCTCGCGATGGCGATGGAGCACGGGGTGCCGGCGCAGGTCGTCGGCACGGCGGGCGGCGCGATGATCCGCGTCACCGCCGGCACGATGACCGCGGAGGTCGCCGTCGCCGAGGCGACCGCCGTCCACGCCGCCACCATCCCGGCGCTCATCGGGGACGCCTGACCATGTGCGGCGTCTTCGGCCTCTACGCCCCGGACCGCGACGTCGCCCGCCTCACCTACTTCGGCCTCTACGCGCTCCAGCATCGGGGCCAGGAGAGCGCCGGCATCGCCGTCACCGACGGCCAGCGGCTGACCGCCGTCCGCGAGCTCGGCCTCGTCTCCCAGGTCTTCGACGAGCCCACGCTCGAGACGCTGCAGGGTGTCGCGGCGGTGGGCCACGCCCGCTACTCGACGACCGGCTCGTCGGCCTGGCAGAACGCCCAGCCCGTGCTGCGCCACCGCGACGGGCGCACCGTCGCGCTCGCGCACAACGGCAACCTCACGAACACCGCCGAGCTGCGCGCGGAGCTCGAGGCGCAGGGCATCCGCTTCGAGACGACCTCGGACACCGAGGTCATCGCGGCGCTGATCTGCGAGCACGACGGCTCGCTGCTCGACGGCGTGAAGGTCGCGATGTCCAAGATCACGGGGGCCTTCGCCGCGATCGTGATGGACGAGCACCAGGTGATCGGCTTCCGCGACCCGGACGGCATCCGCCCGCTCGTGCTCGGCGACCTCGGCGGCAGCCCGGTGCTCGCGTCGGAGTCGTGCGCGCTCGACATCGTCGGCGCGACGGCCGTCCGCGACATCGAGCCGGGCGAGATCGTCGTCTGCTCGCGCGACGGCGTGCAGGCGATCGCGCCCCTCGACCCGCACCACCCGGCGCTGTGCGTCTTCGAGTTCATCTACTTCGCCCGGCCCGACACGAAGCTCGACGGCGTGCACCTCCACGGTGCGCGCGAGCGGATGGGCGAGCGGCTCGCCGAGGAGGCTCCGGTCGAGGCCGACATCGTGATCCCCGTGCCCGACTCGGGCGCACCGGCCGCGCAGGGCTACGCGCGCCGCAGCGGCATCCCGTACGTCGACGGCCTCGTCAAGAACCGCTACGTCGGCCGCACCTTCATCCAGCCGGACCAGGCGATGCGCGAGAACGGGATCAAGCTGAAGTTCAATCCGATGCCCGACGTCCTCGCCGGACGGCGGGTGATCGTCGTCGACGACTCGATCGTCCGCGGTACGACGACCCGCAAGATCGTCGAGATGCTGCGCGGCGCGGGCGCGACGGAGGTGCACCTGCGCATCTCGTCGCCGCCGGTCATCGCGCCGTGCTTCTACGGCATCGACATGGCGACGCGCGACCAGCTGATCGCCTCGCGCAAGAGCGTCGAGGAGATCCGCCAGCACCTCGACGCGGACTCGCTGGCGTATCTGTCGCTGGAGGGCCTCGAGGCGGCGACGGGGGCCGGCGCCGAGCGCTACTGCCGCGCGTGCCTGACCGGCGAGTACCCCACCGCGGTCCCGGAGGCCGCCGACAAGGAGCGCTTCGAGTCGACGCGCCTGCCGGTGGTCTGAGCGTGGCCGACGACCTCACCTACGCCGCCGCCGGCGTCTCGCTCGACGCGGCGGACGCGGTCGTCGAGCGCCTCAAGGGGGCCGTCCGCTCGACGGTGCGGCCCGGGGTCATCGACGCGCACGGCGGCTTCGCCGGCCTGCTCGCCCTCAACGGCCTCGGCTACGAGGACCCGGTGCTGGTCGCCGGTACCGACGGCGTCGGCACGAAGCTCGAGCTCCACCGCGAGGCCGGGTCGCTGCACGCGGCCGGCATCGACTGCGTGGCGATGTGCGTCAACGACATCCTCTGCGTCGGCGCGGAGCCGCTCCTGTTCCTCGACTACGTCTCCGTCGGCCGGCTCGATCCGGAGGTCGTCGCTGCGCTCGTCGAGGGCATCGCCGACGGCTGCCGCCAGGCCGGCGCCGCGCTGCTCGGCGGCGAGACCGCCGAGCACCCGGGCGTGATGGCGGAGGACAGCCTCGACGTCGCCGGCTTCGCGGTCGGCATCGCCGAGCGGTCCCGGCTGATCGACGGCAGTGAGGTCGCCGCCGGCGACCGCGTG
>JAUMCA010000161.1:0-831 GCA_032119475.1 Thermoleophilia bacterium
GGGCGGCCGAGGCGCGGATGCACGTGACGCCGGTGATCGATCGCGACTACTTCAACGCGATCTACTTCCGCCAGCCGCAGGGCATCCTGTTTGAGATCGCCACGTCGTCGCCCGGCTTCGCCGTCGACGAGGATCCCGCGCACCTGGGCGAGGGTCTGCGCCTGCCCAAGCAGCACGAGTATCTGCGCCCGCAGCTCGAGCAGCTGCTGCAGCCGGTCGTGAACCCGCGCACGGCTGCGACCGCCACGAGCGCCGACGAAGACGCGAAGGTGCAGGCATGAGTCCGCTGACGTACCTGGAGCGACCGGCCGTCGGAACCGCCGACGGACTGCTCGTCCTCCACCACGGCCGCGGCTCCGACGAGCAGGACCTGCTCGGGCTCGCCGACGTGCTCGATCCGCAGCAGCGACTCCACGTGGTCACGCCGCGGGCGCCGCTGCAGCTGCCCGGCTCGCCGGGGTATCACTGGTACGTCGTGCCGCGGGTCGGCTATCCCGATCCGGACACGTTCCACCGCGCCTACGAGCAGCTTGCCGCCTTCCACGACGAGCTGTGGGAGCGCACGGGGATCCCGCCGAGCAAGACGATTCTCGGCGGGTTCTCGATGGGCTCGGTCATGAGCTACTCGCTTGGGCTCTCTGGCGATCGGCCAGCGCCGGCGGGGATTCTCGCGTTCAGCGGGTTCATCCCGACGGTCGAGGGCTGGGCCCCCGATCTGGCCTCCCGGGCGGATCTGCCCGTGTTCATCGCGCATGGGCGTCAGGATCCGATCATGGCCGTCGATTTCGCCCGGAACGCCAAGGCGCTGCTTGAGGCCGGCGGCTTGCCGGT
>JAUMCA010000161.1:878-3026 GCA_032119475.1 Thermoleophilia bacterium
ACCGGCCGCACCTCGCCGCTGCCGTGCCGTGGGTCGACGCGACGATCAACCACGCCCACAAAGAAGCCAGCGCCTGATGACCAGCCCGTTCCGGCACGTCGATCGAGACCAGACGATCGTGTTCGGGGCGGGCGCCCTCGACGCCGCCGCCGACCTGATCGGGACGGGATTCGTGCTCCTCACGACCGTCCGTGCTGAGGCGGTCGCGCCGTCGATCGTGGCCCGCGCGGCGACGGTCGTCTACGTGCCGGGCGGCCAGGTCGACGTGGTCGCCGCCGCCGTCCTCGACGACGTGCGAACGGAGGGCTACCAGCCGGATGACGGCCCCGTCGATCGCCTGGTGGCGCTCGGCGGCGGGCGCGTCATCGACGTCGCCAAGGCAGTCGCCGCGGCCGAGCGGCTCGACCCGCCAATCGCGATCCCGACCTCGCTCTCCGGTGCCGAGATGACGGGCGTCCACCGCCACGCACGCGGCGTTCCGGAGTCGGTCCCACGGGTGCGCGCCTCGGTGGTCGTCAACGATCCGGCGCTGAGCGCCTCGCAGCCGGACGCCGAGCTGGCTGCCAGCAGCGCCAACGCCCTGGGCCACGCGATCACCGCGGCGATCAGCGCCCGCACGACGCCGATCGCCGCGTCGGTTGCGGCCGACGCGATTCGGCACCTGGCGCTCGGGTGGGGCCTGGAGGCGTTGGGTCACGGCGGGATCGACGAGGCCCTCGCGACCGCAGCCCTTGATCGCGACGCGATCGCCCTCGGCGCCCTCCTTGCCGGCTGGGCCGTCGACCGCAGCGGTCTGGGTCCGCACCACGCCCTCGCGCAGACGGCCGTCCGCACCGCCGACCTGCCGCACGCGCCGACCAACGCCGCGCTGCTCCCGCACACCGTCCGGGCCTTCCGCGCCCGCGTCCCCGAGCTGATGGTGCCCGTCGACGCCGCTGCGGGCGTCCCGATCGAGACGCTCGCCGACCTCCTCCTCGCCCGCGCCGGCCGCCCTGGGCTCGTCGCGCTCACGGGCAACGCGGCGCTGCTCGAGCGCGCCGTCGAAGCGGCCGCAGCGCGCGGCGAGCTCAAACGCATCCCGCCGGCGCTGACGGCCGACGAGATCCGCGCGATCTACGCGGCGGCGGGAGGGTGAACCCACGGCCCCGCCGGTCGACGGCTCGCCGAAGCGGCGACCGCCCGCGACCGTAAAACGAATGCATCCGCGTTAGGCAGGGGCGACGGCCTGTGGTGTGATCCGCGCCGTCTCCGCCGCGCCCCCGAACGGCATCCTCGTCTGAGTCGCCCGCCTGGGCGCTCGGACTGTCCTCTCGAAGGAAGCCCTTGTTCTTCTCTCCTCGCTCCGCTGCCCTGCTCGGAGCTTCGGCGGCCGCTGCCCTGCTCGGCGGCGCGTCGCCAGCCAGCGCCGCGACCTCGCTGAACGTGACCGCGCAGTGCTCGTACCCCGTCGGCGGCGTGCAGCCCGCGTCGTTCACCGTCACGTTCCCGGACGGACTGCAGGCCGGCGACACCGCGCCGGGCTCGGTCGTCACGAACTTCACCTCGGAGGGTGCTGCGGCGCTCGGCGCGACCGTCCAGTTCGCCCGCAACACGAGCCTGGTCGAGATGACCTACCAGGGCGCCTCGACCTACGGAAACCCGTACTACTCTGCGGCTCCGTTCTCCGCTGCCACCTACCTCAATGGCACCCTGCCGGTCGCCGACATCTCCGGCGCCTGGCTCACCTACCCGCAGGCGGGCACCGTCTCCGCGCAGGTCACCGGTCTGACGCTCAACCTGCGCGCCTTCTACCCAGGCGGCGGCGTGCGGACGTGGTTCACCTCCAACGACTCCGACCGCAACCCCGAGACCGTCGACGTGCCGTGCACGCTCGATCCCGGGCAGGCGCTCTCGGCGACGTTCCTCGTCGCACCGCGCACGCGGCCGGTCGACACGACCGCGCCGACCGCGCCGGCGCCGCTCACCGTCTCGGAGCTCACGCAGACCTCAGCCAAGATCAGCTGGGGTGCCTCGACCGACGACCAGGGTGTGGACCGCTACAGCGTGATCGTCCGTCAGGCCTCCGGCGACGCCAGCATTGCGCCGCAGGAGACCAGGGGCACCAGCTTCACGCTCCGTGGGCTCAAGCGTGACACCCCCTACACCGTC
>JAUMCA010000162.1:0-2584 GCA_032119475.1 Thermoleophilia bacterium
TTTCGCAAGCGCATGTCGAACCGTGCGGGCCAGGCCGTCATCCGGCGCCGCCGCGCCCGCGGCCGCAAGCGGCTGTCCGCCTGAGCCCCGCCGTGCAGGGCGCCGGTGCGCAGGGACGCGGACGGCTCACGCGATCGGCCGAGTTCGACGCGGTCTACCGCCGGGGCCGCTCGGCCGCGAGCCGGCATCTCGTCGCGTACGCGTTCCCCGCGGAGCAGGGGTCGCGCCTCGGCGTGGCCGTGTCGCGCAAGGTCGGCGGCGCGGTGATCCGCAACCGGCTCAAGCGCCAGCTGCGCGAGGCCTTCGACGCGATCGAGGCCCCGCCGCAGACGGACGTCGTGCTGGTCGCGCGGCCCGGACTCGACGCGGCGGTCGAGGCGCAGGGGTTCGGCTGGCTGACCGACGAGGTGCGCGAGCTCGTGGCGAAGGCCGGTGCGCCGTCGTGATCGCCCGCTTCGTCCACGTGCTCTACGCGCACATCCTGCGGCCGCTGTGGCCGGGTGGCGCGCCGCCGACGCGGAACTGCCGCTTCGAGCCGACCTGCTCGCGCTACGCGATCGACGCGATCCGCTACCGTGGCCCGATCGTCGGCCCCGCACTCGCCCTCTGGCGGGTGCTGCGCTGCAACCCATGGAATGATGGCGGCCTCGACCCGGTTCGCCGTTCCCGCTAGTGGACACCCTCTACGCCCTCCTCGACCCGCTCGTCCTGCCGGTGATCGTCCGCATGGCGATGATCCCGCTGACCGTCAAGCAGCAGCAGTCCTTCCGCGCGATGCAGGCGCTGCAGCCGGAGATCAAGAAGCTCCAGCAGAAGTACAAGAACGACCGCCAGAAGCTCAACGAGGAGATGATGGCGTTCTACAAGGAGAACAAGGTCAACCCGTTCGGGTCGTGCCTGCCGCTCCTCGTGCAGCTGCCGATCTTCTTCGCGCTCTACGTCCTCCTCGTGGACATCAAGGAGGAGGTCGCCTCGACCGACGACCTGTCGATGCTCTGGGGGTGGATCCCCGACATCACCGAGGGGCTCGACACGCTCGCGGGATCCGTGCTGTGGCCGCTGATGATCATCTACATCCTGTCGCAGATGGGATCCACGCTCCTGATGCCGACCTCGGTCGACCCGAAGCAGAAGTACATCTTCCTGTTCCTGCCGATCGTCTTCGCGTACTTCATCGTCAGCCCGCCGTTCGGTGCGACGGTCTTCCCCGTCGGCCTCCTGATCTACTGGATCACGACCAACCTCTGGACGTGCGGCCAGGCGGCCGTCATCCGCGTCTGGTTCCCGCCTCCGGTGCCGCCGTCGGTGCTGGAGCGCCAGGAGAAGGAGCGCCAGAAGAAGGAGCAGGCGAAGGCGCAGGGGCAGGCCACCGGCCTCGCCGCCCGCCTCGGCCTCGGCGGCGCCGCGGCCAAGCCGAAGGGCAAGCCGAGGCCCAAGCCGAAGGAGACGCCCAAGGCCGCGGCGGACACGACCGAGGACGCCGGCGACGGCGAGGACGCTGCACCGGCGACCGAGGCCCCCGCACCGCCCGAGGCGGCTCCGCGCAACAAGGCCGCCCGGCGCAAGCGGCCGGCGAAGCCCCCGAAGCAGGGTCCGAAGGGCTCCGCGTGAGCCACGACCAGGCGTCCGTCGAGGCTTCGGGCGAGACGGTCGGCGAGGCCCGCTGGTCCGCCATCCGCGAGCTCGAGCGGCGCTTCCCCGGGCTGGACAAGGACGCGGTCGAGGTGCAGGTCCTGTCGGAGGGCGAGCGGGGTCTGATGGGCGTCGGCCGCGAGCCCGCCCGCGTGCTCGCGCGCCTGACCGAGATCCCGGCGGCCGGCGCCGCCGACCCGTCCCCGCGACCGGCGCGCGACCGCGGCAAGCCGCGGGCGTCGGCCGTCCGTGCCGCCTCCCCGGCGTTGCCGGTGGCGACGGGCCCGCTGGCGGAGCGCGTCGACGAGGTGCTGACCGCCATCTGCGGCGGCATCGGCCTCGATGCGGCCGTCCACGTCGGCCAGGGCGCGGACGGCATCGTCGCGACCGTCGAGGGCGACGAGCTCGGGCTCCTGATCGGGAAGCACGGCCACACGATCGACGCCGTCCAGTACCTCGTCAACGCGATCGTGCTGCGCGGCGAGGAGAACGCGACGCCGATCGTCGTCGACGCCCAGGACTACCGCCGCCGCCGCGAGGCCGTTCTGCGCGATACCGCCGAGCGCGCCGCCAAGGACGCCGTCGACACGGGAGCGCCGGTCGAGCTCGAGCCGATGTCGAGCGCGGAGCGCAAGATCGTGCACATGGTCCTGCAGGACCATCCCGACGTCGTGACGGAGTCCGGCGGCCGCGAGCCGCAGCGCTGCGTCGTCGTCCGCCCGCGCGACTGATTGCGTTTCACGTGAAACGCACGTTCGCGCAGCAGAGGCGTTTCACGTGAAACGCGAACCGCTCGACGCGTTCCTCCACTGCGTCGCCGAGGCGCACCAGCGCCTCGTCGCCGATGCGTCCCCCGCCGCGCTGGCCGCGCACGTGGCCGATGCGCACGCGGCGCTCCCGCTGCTCGAGGGCGCCCACGGGCCGCTGATCGACGTCGGCAGCGGCGCGGGGT
>JAUMCA010000163.1:0-14607 GCA_032119475.1 Thermoleophilia bacterium
CATCGAGGCGAAGAAGGTGCGTACGGTGTCGATGGGCGCGGCCAAGCCGCGGGACACGAACAAGACCGAGTCCGGTCGCGCGAAGAACCGCCGCGCCGAGATCACGATCACGTACTGATCGTCGCGTCGGGCGCCGCGTCCATCCGGACGCGGCGCCCGCACCGCGTCTACGCCTCGAAGTCGTACGGGCGCGTGACGCGGAGGTACTCGAGCACGGCGACGACGCGTTGGTCGTCGCCCGGGCCGTAGTCGGGCACGAGCACCTTGTAGGCGTTCGACAGGTCGCGGCGGACCGTGGTGTGCGGTAGGCCGAGGTCCTCGGCGATGCCGATCGCATCGCGCCCGGTGGCCAGGAGCGCGAGCACGTTGCGCTGGCGTGGCGTCAGCTGGTGGAGCGTCGAGGTGTCGACGCCGCGGCCCTCGAGCGCCGACGGATCGAGGACCATCTTCCCCTCATGCGTCGCGCGGATCACCTGCGCCAGCTCCGTGCCGCTGAGGTCGCCGCGCTTCTGGATGTACGACCAGCCGTGCTGCTCCCGGGGTGGGATCGAGGCGTGGAAGTTCGGCATCAGGTGCTGCGAGATCACGACGATGCCGATGTCCGCGTGGATTTCCCGCAGGCGCAGGGCGAGATCGAGTCCGTGCAGGGAGCGCGCGCCGAGTGCCAGGTCGAGCAAGGCCACGTCGAAGGACCGGTCGCGCACGGCTTCGAGTGCCTCGTCGGCGCCGTCGGCGGTCGCGGCCACGCGGACGCCTTCGGCGCCTTCGATCATGTCCGCGAGGATCGCGCGCAGCACGGGGTCGTCCTCGACGTAGAGCACGTCGATCGTCGACGTCACGGACTCGTCCATGCCCGGATGATGGCGCAGTCCGACGGCGCGTGCACGTGCACGGCGATTCGGTAGGGTCACCGCATGCAGCACCCCGACCGCATCGACGCACCGCGGGTGCTGTTCGGCCCATGGCCGTTCGCGCCGGTGCCGATCTTCGTCCTCGGCGTGTTGAGCTACCTCAACCGGTCGATCATCGTCAGTGGCCTGTCGACGGAGACCGCATCGTCGTTCGTGTCGCTCGTCGCGGCGGGCACGCTGGCCGGGTTCGTGGTGGTCGCGGTAGCGGTCTCGCCGATGGTGGTCGTCAACCGACGGCTGCGCGGCGCGGTTCCGTCCCGAACGGCCTACCTCGTCGTGCTGGTCATCGCCGGCGTCGTCGGCGGTGCCGCCCAGGTCGCGAGCCGCCGTTTCGTCAGTGACGACGTCACGGGGCAGGGCCTGTTCGAGAGCATCCCGGTCGCGCTCGCCGTCAACTTCCTCCTGACGTTCCTGTTCGCCCTCGCGCTCACGAACGCCGCCGGCTACTTCGCCCACCGCATCACGCGGCAGCGACGGCTGCTCGAGGAGCAGGTGCAGCAGCTCGAGCAGCAGCGGCGCCTCGTGGTCGAGGCGGATCAGCGCGTCCGCACGGACGTCGCCCGCGCGCTGCACGACGACATCCAAGGTGCCCTCCTGCGCGCGGTGCTGCGGCTCAACCGCCTCGCGGACACGGCACCCGGCGAGGACGCCGAGGCGCTGCGCGCGGTCATCGGCGATCTCGAGCAGCTGCGCGGTGAGGGCGTGCGGTCGATCAGCCGGCGGCTCGCGCCCCCGATCGACTCGACGGGCATCGTCAGCGCGTTGGATGATCTCGTCGAGACGTATCGCGGCTCGATCGCCGTTGTCATCGATATCGACGACGCCGCGCGCACGGCGCTGTTCGGTCGACGTGACGGCGAGTTGGCGGTCTACCGCATCGTCGAGCAGGCGCTGCTCAACGCGGCGGCGCACGGCCACGCCGAGCAGGTGCGGGTCACGATCACGGGTGGTCCCCAGGAGGTCGCCCTCTGCGTCGCCGACGACGGCTTGGGCCCGAACGGGTCGATCGTGCCCGGCATGGGCTTCGCCGTCGTCGACGCCTGGGTCGGCATCACGGGCGGCACGTGGCGCCTTGCGCCCGGGGCGGGCGGCGGCGCCGAGCTGCACGCCGCACTGCCAGTGCCAGCCCGCTGAGCGCGTCGGCCGCTCTTGGCGGCCGTCGCTCACCGCACCGGTAGGCTGCCTCCGTGCTCGAGCTCCTCCTCGAGGTCATCCCGCTCGCCATCGCGGCTGCGATCAGCCCCGTCGTGCTGATGCTGGCATTGGCGATCCTCGCCGGTTCGCGCCCCGTCGCGGAATCGGGTGCCTACGCCGTGGGCGTCGTGGCGACCACGATCGCGCTGTACGGCGTCGGGCTCGTCGTGATCCGCGCGCAGCAGGACGGCCTCGAGCCCGGCTGGCTCGGGTCGGACGTCGCCCGCATCGTGATCGGGGTGGTCCTGGTCATCGCCGGCGTCGTGCTGATCGTCGTGCGCCCGAACGCCGCGCGATCATCGGCGTTTCAGGAGCGCCTGCTCGGCGGGCGCCGGCGGTTGCGCGACCTCGCCGGTGCGGGCGTCGCCGTGATGATCACGAACGGCTCGAGCTTCGTGATCCTGATCGCGATCCTGCACGCGGTCGCGCGCTCCGGGCGGCCGCTGCCTGAGGAGGCCGCCGCCTTGATCGTGGCCACGGCGATCGTCGCCCTTCCCGCGCTGGCCCCGTTCGTCGCGGCGGTCGTCGGCGGCGCCGGGCTGCGCGCGCTGCTCGCCCGCGTCGGCGTGTTCATCACGACCTACGGGCGCCAGACGATGGGCGCGCTCTGGATCCTGTTCGGCTGCATCGACATCGCGCTGGCCTGGAACGGGCGCTGAGGCGTCGGGCCGGCGTCCCCGCCGACCCGACGTTCGCGCCTCAGACCCCGGCGGAGGGCGCGGTCATCTCGCGCTCGTGCACGCCACCCGGCGTGAGCAGGCCGCAGACGATCGCGCTGGCCAGGAAGATGCCGGCCGAGACCCAGAACGCCACGGAGTAGCTGTGCACCGCGGCGGCGACCGGGTCGCCGCGGCCGTCGGCGATGAAGCCCACGGCCGCGCTCGCCGCGATGGTGCTGAGCAGCGCGGTGCCGATCGAGCCGCCGATCTGCTGGGTCGTGTTCGCCATCGCGGAGGCGACGCCCGCGTCGTGCGCGGCGACCCCGGACGTGCCGACTTCGAAGCACGTGGCGAAGAGCATGCCCAGACCGAGGCCCATCACGACGAGACCGGGTAGGACGTGGGTGACGTAGGCGGTGTCGACGCCGATCTGGGTCAGCAGCGCCATGCCGACCGCGGAGAACAGCATGCCGGCCGCGATCGGGATGCGCGCCCCGATCCTCGGCAGCAGGACCGCGGTCGACGTCGTGGCCATGATCATGATCGCCCCGACCATCGGCAGAAACGCGAAGCCCGTCTTGACGGGCGAGTAGCCGAGCGTGAGCTGCAGGTAGAACGTCAGGAACAGGAACACGCCGAACATGCCGACGCAGGCCAGGCCGAGGCCGAGGTAGGCGCCCGCACGGGCGCGGTCGGTGACCACGCGCATCGGCAGGAGCGGGTGCTTGACGCGCGTCTCGATCAACACGAACAGCGCCACGAGCAGCATGCCGCCGATCAGGAGCGCGAGCGTGATCGGCGCGGTCCAGCCGTCCTGCTCGGCGCGCGAGCAGCCGTAGACGATCGCGAGGAGGCCGATCGAGACCGAGAACGTGCCGGGCAGGTCGAGGTGCGCCTTGCCGTCGGGGCGCTGGTTGACGAGCAGGCCGATCGCGGCGACGGCGGCCGGGATCGCGAGCACGAGGTTCACCCAGAGGCACCACCGCCACGACAGGTACTCGGTCAGCACGCCGCCGAGGATCAGGCCGATCGCGGCGCCGGCGCCCGCGATGGCGCCGTAGATGCCGAACGCCTTGCCGCGCTCGTTCGGGTCGGTGAACGTCGTGGTGAGCGTCGACAGGGCGGCGGGGGCGAGCAGCGCGCCGAAGACGCCCTGCAGGGCGCGCGCGATCACGAGGACCTCGAAGTTGCCCGCGATGCCGCCGAGCGCCGAGGCGGCGGCGAACCCCATCAGGCCGATAACCAGCACCGCCTTGCGGCCCATCAGGTCGGCGAGGCGTCCGCCGAACAGGAGCAGCGATCCGAAGGCGAGCGCGTAGGCCGTGATGACCCACTGGCGGTCGGCGTCGGAGAAGCCGAGGTCGGCCTGGGCCGACGGCAGGGCGATGTTCACCACCGTGCCGTCGAGGACGACCATCAGCTGGGCGATGCCGAGGACGGCGAGGATCGCCCAGCGCCGGGCGTGGTGGGGGTTCGCGGCGTGATCCATGCGGTCCTTTCGGCGTGCACCGGGGTGCGCCGCACAGGGTGCCAGTCGGGGCCATGGGACTGCGACGGTCCGCGTGGTCGCCGACGAGCGGACGCGGAGGTGGGCTGGCCCACCCGGGCCGTCGTCACGGCCGGGGTACGATGCCCGCGATGCGACACCCAGGCCGATGCCGAATCGCCGCGGCGCTCGCCGCGGTCGCCGCCTCGCTCCTCGTCAGCGCGGTCGGTACCGCGTCGGCGGACGAGGGCCTGCCGACGCCAACGCAGGAGATCGGCGCGTCCCTCCCGACCATCGCCGACTTCCCGACCGCGCGCCTGTCGCCGCGTGCGACCGAGGTGTACGCCACGGACGCGGACCGCGCGCCGTACCCCTGCGCCGTGTACGAGGCGCGCGGTGTGCCGGGCACGCGGCACTGGGGCGAGTGGGCCGCGACCGGTCTCGGCCGTCGGGTGCGCGTGCTCGTGTTCTCCTACGGCGACGAGCGCATCGAGGATGCGTGGGCGCGCCTGCGCGCCGGCGTTGCGGCCTGCCCGCGGACGACGCGCGCCCGTGGCGACCAGGGGGTTGAGATCTCGACGCAGAGGATCCTGGCCCGTACGACGGATCGCATCCGCATGGACGTCGTCGCCCGCAGCGCGCGCGGCACCGACCGCGCGACGGACCGCGCGATCATCTACCAGCGCGTCGGCGACGCGATCCAGAAGGTGCAGGTCTCGCGCATCGCGCTCGGCCCGCGCGACCGGCGCCTCGTGCGCACCATCGCCGTCGTCGCGGCGGATCGCTACCGCGCCACGCGCGGGCGCCTCGCCTCTGCTGGAGAGGCGGGAACGCCGGATGCCGGGGCGATCGAGGCGCAGGCGCGCACCGCCCTCGGCGAGGTGCTGGCCGCCGTGCCGCAGGGGGCGACGATCAACGTCTCGATCGGCGACTCCATGGTCTCCGGCGAGGCGGGGCGCTGGCGCGGCAACATCCTCTCCGGCCGCAACGTCGGCCTGATCGACGCGTACGGCGAGAGCGCCTACTGGGACACGCCGACCGGCGAGTCGATCGACGGCTGCCATCGGGCCCGTGGCAGCGCGATCCGCGTACCGGGCACCGTCGCACTCAACTTCGCGTGCTCCGGCGCCAAGACCGCGAGTGGCTTCGTCGGGGTCCAGTACAAGCCCGGCATCGACGACGGCACGACGATCCTCGGCGTTCGCCTTCCCGGCCAGCTGACCATGCTCGGTGAGGCGGCCAGGCGGGCGCGGATCAAGACCGTCCTGCTGACGATCGGCGGCAACGACATGGGGTTCGGGCCGGTGATGGCCGGCTGCATGGCGGCGTTCGCGGTGCCCGCGCCATTCGACTACCGCTGCAGCACGTCGCGGACGACCACCAACCGCCTGTCCGACGCGGCCCTCGCCGACGTCGGCCGCAAGGTGCAGGGCGCGATCGAGCGCACCCACGCGACGATGCGCGCTGCCGGGTACGAGACCGGCTCGTACGAGTTGATCGTCCAGGGGTACCCGCGCCTGATCGACGTGCCGAACCGCTACCCCGAGACGTACGCCGACCGGCTCTTCGCCGGCGGCTGCCCGCTCTACGACACCGACGTGCGCTACCTGAACGCCCGCTTCGCGGTGCTGATGCAGGAGTTCGCCGGCGCCGCGCAGCGGGCGTCGGCCACCACCGGCCAGCCGGTGCGGTGGGTCGACATCACCGAGCTGCTCGCCGGCCGCGAGCTCTGCGCCCGTGACGCGGCGCACGTCGACACGATCCCCGCGGATCAGATCGTCGCCAAGGCCGAGCGCGTCCACATGGTCCGGCTGCTGCCGCCGTTCTCGACGTTCGAGCCGTTCCACCCGAACCAGCTCGGCCAGCAGGCCGTCCAGGCCTGCCTGCGCGAGGCGATGGCCAACCCGACGGTGCGGACCGCGCGCTGCACGGCGCCGGCCGACTGGTCGCGGGTCGACGCGGACGGGCTGCCGCTCGTGCGCTTCGCGCCGCTCCCGTAGGGCCTACGCGCGCGCGGCGACGACGCGCTCGAGCGCGTCGACCCACGCGGCGTAGTACGCGGTCGCCGGGTCCTCGTCCGCCGGGTTGCCGTGGCGCTCGATCGCCTCGGCGAGGGCGTCGCGCCACGTCACCGGGTCCACGCCGAGCTCGCGCAGCGCGACGACGCCCATGCCGAGCGCGCGCGCCTGCCACGGCTCCTCGAAGACGAGCTCGCCGTTGGTGCGGGGCAGATCCAGCGTCGCGAGGTAGGGATCGTCGGTCACGCCAAGGCGGGGTCGAGGGGCAGGCCCGTCCCGATCATCGAGTCGCGCGTCACCAGCTCGGCGAGATCCGCCTCGAGCAGATCGGAGGCGCCGGCGGGGCGCATCGGCAGGACGAGGTAGCGGACCTCGGCGGTGGAGTCCCAGACCCGGATCTCCGTCTCCTCCGGCAGCTCGAGCCCGAACTCGCGCAGTACGGCGCGCGGCTCGGCGACGACGCGGGCCCGGTACGGCGCGCTCTTGTACCAGGTCGGCGGGAGGCCGAGCACGGGCCATGGGTAGCACGAGCAGAGCGTGCAGACGACGACGTTGTGCGCCGCGGGCGCGTTCTCGACGACCACCATCGTGTGGCCCTCGTCGCCTGCGAAGCCGAGCTCGCCGATCGCGCTGGTGCCGTCGGCGAGCAGCCGCTCCCGGTAGGCGGGGTCCGTCCACGCCCGCGCCACGACCCGGGCGCCGTTCTGCGGCCCGACGTCGTGCACGTAGCGGTCGATCACGGCGTCGATGGCGTCGCTGGTGACGATGCCCTTCTCGACGAGGACCGCCTCGAGCGCCCGGGCCCGCAGCTCCTGCTCGGACGTCGGACGCGGGTGATGGTGCCCGTCGTGATCGTGGTCGTGGTTATGGTCGTGGTCGTGCATCACGCGGCCTCCAGGTAGCGCTCCCACAGATCGGCGAGGACGGCGTGCACCTCGGTGTCGTCGCCCCATAGCTCGTGCGAGTCGAAGCGGACGGCGTAGACGGCCTCGCGCTCCGCGTTGTCGACGTCGGGCACCCCATCGTCGCCGCGGACGGCGACGACCTCCCCCGTTGCGCCGCGCAGGTAGCGCGGGCAGCGGGTGTGCCCCTCGGGGCGCATGCGGCGCACGCGCACGCGATCGCCGACGGCGAACTCCGGCTGTGCCGCCGGCGGCATCGGATGGCTCGTCTGGAGGGAGAGGAGGAGAGCCGCGGTGGCCTCGGGGTCGTCGGCGCGCGGCGCAGCCTCACCCGCGCGCAGGCGCTCGGCCCACGCGTCGACCTCGGCATGCGTGATCGCCCCCGTCTCGACGAGCGCCTCCTCCGCCTCCCACAGCCACTTCTCGTAGTAGCTCGCCTGCAGGTAGCGGGCGTGGCCGATCTTCTCGATCGTGTGCCGGAAGCAGTGCGTCGAGCGCGGCGCCGTGGTCACGGCCAGCGCGAACGCGCGGATGTCCCAATCGTGGAGCAGCGCCTCTTCGCTCCCCGGCCACGTGGCCGGGCCGAACCCCTGCATGCCACCGAGGTCGTGAACGCCGTCCATGGAGGAGACGATACGCGAGCGCGCCGTCCGGCGCCGGTCGCGACGGAGCGGGTCGCGTGTGGCCCCTGTCGGCGGCGCAGCACCCGTCCGACGGAATCGAGATTCGAGCGGTGCGCGCAGAGTGCCGCCTCAGGTTGATCGCGAGGCGGGGGGAGGCGGAGAGGGAGGGATTCGAACCCTCGATTGAGGAAAACCCCCAATAACGGTTTTCGAGACCGCCGCCTTCAACCACTCGGCCACCTCTCCGCGCGGGCGGAAGACTAGCGTGGCGCGGCGTTCGCTGGTGCCATCCTGACGGCGATCGATACGCGTAGCAGATCTGCTACGATCAGGCCGTGGCGACGATTCCGCAGCGCGAGCTCCGCAACAACGTGTCCGAGGTGCTGCGGCGGGCGGAGGCGGGCGAGGAATTCGAGATCACCGTCGACGGCCGGCCCGTCGCACGGCTCACGGGGATCGCGAACCGGCGCCGGTTCGTGCCGGCCGCGGAGTTCATGCGGCTGTTCGACACGCCGATGGCTCCCGATCTCGAGCAGTTCCGCCGCGACGTGTCGGAGGGGATCGATCACGACGTGCACGACCCGTACGAACCGCGGTCGTGAGAGCGCTGCTCGACACGTCAGTGGTCATCGACCCCTCGGGTGTCGACTGGCCCGACGATGCAGAGCTCGCCATTTCGACGATCACCGTCGGCGAACTCGGGTTCGGCATCATCAAGGCCGAGGATCAGGTGGAGCGCGCCAAGCGCACCGTGAACCTTCAGCGGGTGCGGGCGGTGTTCGAGGAGCTGCCCGTCGACGGCGCCGTCGCCGAGGCCTACGCCGCGGTGGCAACCGCAGTGCACATCGATGGACGCAGTCCCCGGCCGCGTGGGTTCGACCTCCTCATCGCGGCGACGGCGATGGCGCATGACATGCCCCTCTACACGCGCGACATGCAGGACGTCGCGACGCTGCGGCAGCTCATCGACGTGCGCGTCGTCTGACCCGGGAGCGGCGCCGGGGCGAGGATCACCCGGTGACGGCGATCGCCTCGCGGCGCAGCGGGCGCACCGCGAGCGTCGTCTTCGCGCGCTTCGCCGTTGCGTTCGCGGCGACGGTCGAGGCACGCACGGGGACCGTCGCGTTCGTCGCGTCGGCGGCCGCGCGCAGGGTGAAGGCGGTGCGCAGGGTCTGCCCGGCGCCGAGCACCCCGCGTGTCCAGCAGAGCCGACCGTCCTCGATCGCGCCGCCGCCCCGGCGCACGACCGTGAAGCCCTTCGGGATGTCGACGCAGGCGCGGGCGGAGGTGGCGTTGCCCGTGCCGGTGTTGTCGACCCGCACCCCGAACGACGCCCAGCCGCCTGGCCGCGTGACGCGGCGGCCGCGGATGTCGATCGCCAGTCGCGGTGCGGCGGTCGCGGCATCGGCGCCGACCGGTGTGGCGAGGTCGGTCTCCGAGGTGTCGGTCGGCCCACCCACGGAGATCGACGTGCCGCCGACGACGGAGATGATCGTGTTCGAGGTGAAGGACAGCGGGATGCCGGCCGTGGCGCCCCGCGCCGTGCCGAGCGCGATGTTGCGGATCTCCGTGGTGGCGATCGCATTGCGCTGCACGCGCACCGAGAACGTGAACGAGGCGGTGGCACCCGGATCGAGCCTGCCGCTCGGACCGACGACCGCGGCGACGGTGCCGTTCGCGAAGGTCGCCTTCGCGTTGGCCGTCGTGATCGACCCGCTGACGAAGTCGGTGCCGGCCGGCACCGCGTCCGCCACCTCGGTCGCCGTCGCGCCGTCGACGCCGGTGTTCTGCACGGACACGGTGTACGTCAGGACATCGCCGGGGCGGACCGTGCCCCCGTTCTGGTCCGCGATCGACTTGCGGATGGCGAGCTGCGGTGCGTAGAGGTCCGTGGCCATCGTCATCGCGGTGACGTAGTAGTTGTCGTTCGTCGTCGAGGCGACGATCTGCGTCGACTTCTGGCCGTTGCCCAGGAAGCCGTCGAGCTGATACAGGTCGGCGTCGAAGCCGAGCAGGTTGCGGTGCGCCGGGTCGCGGGTCAGCTGCTCGACGTTGTTCGTCGAGATCCCCGAGTTGAACAGGTTGTTCGCGGCGTTGACCGCATCGGAGACGGCCTTGCCGTTGAGGGTCATGGCGTCGCCGTACGCGCCCTTGTCGCCCTCGAACGCGACGATGCCGACGCGGGTCCTCACCGTGCCCGTCAGCGGCGTCAGGAACCCATCGACATTGATCGTCGCCGTGCGGCCCGCGGTGCTGCCGAACCGGACGGGGACGTAGCCGTCGTAGACGACCTGGTTGCGCACCGGCTGCGTGGCGTCGGTGTAGGCGACGACCAGTGACCACCCGGCGTAGGCGTCGGTACCGCCGACGTTGCCGCGCACGTTCGCGACCGTGTAGTAGCCGGTGCCGCCGCGCGCCACGAGTTCCGTCACGTCCGCGAAGCCGGCGTAGTGCCGCGGTGACGTGCTCCACGCCTCCGCGGCTGCTACCGGCTCGTAGCCATCTGCTCCGGGGATGCGCAGGAGCACCGGCTCCGCCCCCGCCGACTCGCCGGCGTCGCCTCCCCAGTAGAGCCCGGCGAACTTGACGATCGATCCGAGCGGGATGCGGAGGTTCGCGCTCGAGGACGAGAAGGTGCCCGCATCCGCGTCGACGTCGACGTACGCCGCGGCGAACGTGTTGTTGTTGAGGGTGTTGAGGCCGGCCTGCGTATCGGCGCAGCGCGCATCCGCGATGGGGCAGGTCATGCTCGCGTTCGCCGCGAAGGTGATGCGGCCCGGCATGTTCTCGCTGAAGCGCAGTGCCATGTCCCGCTCGGCAGCCGTAGCGGGGGCGGCCGCGATGACCGCAGACACGACGGCAAGCGCGAGCATGGGCAGGCGAAGCATGGGGAGCACGATACCCGCGACCGAAGCCGCGATCTGTACGGCGGGGCACGGATGATGCAGTCGTTGCAGGCAGCGGCCGGCCCGCCTGCGGGGCCGGGATAGACTCCGCGCGTGAGCACGCCCGACCCGATCCGCAGCCGGCGCCCGATCGACCTCCCCGCCGCTGAGGCCGCCGCGGCCGAGCTGCTGCGCGCCCTCGGCTACGACCTCGCGGACGAGTCCCTCAGCCAGACGCCCGCGCGCGTCGCCCGGATGTACGAGGAGCTGCTCACGTCGAAGCCGTTCGAGTCGACGACGTTCCCGAACGACGGCGCCTACGACGAGCTCGTGGTGGTGCGCGACATTCCGTTCCACTCGCTCTGCGAGCACCACCTGCTGCCCTTCACCGGCGTGGCGCACGTCGGCTACATCCCGGGGCCGCGCATCGTCGGGCTGTCGAAGCTCGCCCGCGTCGTCGACCGCTTCTCGCGCGATCTGCAGGTGCAGGAGCGCATGACGGCCCAGGTGGCGGACTGGCTCGAGGAGGCGCTGGAGCCGCGCGGCGTGGGCGTCGTGCTCGAGGCCGAGCACCTCTGCATGACGGTGCGCGGCGTGCGCGCGCCGGGCAGCCGCACGACGACGTCCGCGGTGCGCGGACTGCTGCGCCACGACCCGCGCACCCGCGCGGAGTTCCTCGCGTTGGTCGGCGCGTCCTCAGGCGCGTGATCGACCTCACCCGCGCGCGCTGGTGGATCGTCGGCGCCGTCCTCGCCGACGTCGTGCTGCGGCTGCGGTTCCTCAACGTCCCGCTCAACGTCGACGAGGCCGGGTACGGTCAGGTCGCCCGGCTGTGGGCGCGCGGGTTCGCGCTGTACGGCGATGTCGCCTGGGTCGATCGTCCACAGGGCCTGGTCGGGCTGTACCGCGCCGCCGTGACGGTCGGCGACGAGTGGGCGATCCGCATGCTCGCGCTCTTGGCCGGCGTCGGGCTCGTGGTCGCGGTTGCGGTGATCGCGTGGACGCTCGCCGGGCCGCGCGCCGGCATTGCGGCCGCGTGGCTGATGGCGCTGCTCGGCCCTGCGCCGCACATCGAGGGCTTCACCGCCAACGGCGAGCTGCTCGGCGGCGCCGTCGCGGCGGCGGCGATCGCGATCGGCGTGCGCTGGCTCACGCAGCCGCGCATGTGGCTGCTGCTGGTCGCCGGGGTCGTCGCGGGGCTGGGGCCGCTCGTCAAGCAATCCGCCTTCGACGGCGCCGTCGTCGTCGGGGTGATCGTCATCGTCGTGGCGTGGCGCACGCGGGCGTGGGGCCGGGCCGTCGCCCGGCTGGCCGTGCTGGTCGCGGGCGTCGCGCTGCCGTGGGGTGCGGCCATGCTGCTCGCGGCCGCATCGTCGCCGGGCGTGTCGGGCTGGTGGTACGCCATCTACGGCTACCGCGCGGAGACGGAGTCGCTGATCTCGGGTGACGTCGGCTTCCGCCTCAACCTCCTCGGCAACTCGATCCCGTGGATGCTGGTCGACGCGGGGCTGCTGATCGCCCTCGGGATCGTCGGGCTCGTCGCGCTGCGTCGGCGTCGGCAATCGCTGATCCCGCTCGTCTGGCTCGGCGCCTGCGCGGTCGGCTTCCTGGCGGGCGGCCTGTACCACCCGCACTACTGGGTGCAGATGCTGCCGGTCTTCTGCCTGTTCGCCGGCGTCGGCGGCGCGCACCTGCTCGACGTCTGGCCGACGCGGCGTGCGCTCGCGGCCATCGGCGTCGTCGCGCTCCTGCCGGTGGTCGTCGCCCTGCCGATCTACGTCACCTCGCCGGAGCAGGCGTCGCTGCGTTCCACGAACGACCCGCGCGTCATCTCCGCCATCCCGGTCGGACGCGCGATCGCCGAGGCGACGGGCCCGGACGACGAGGTCCAGGTCCTGTGGGCGAACGCCGCCGTCTACTGGCACGCCGATCGCATCCCGGCGACGCGGTACCTCTGGTACCGGAACATCGAGCGCATCCCCGGCGGCCGGGAGGCCGTCGTCGCGGCCTTCGAGTCCGACGTGCCGCCCGCCGCCGTCGTCGGCTACCAGCCGGTCGCGGCGATGGACATCGACGGGCGCATCCAGCGCGTCCTCGACGAGCGGTACGCGCGGACGGTCGTCGACGGCCGCCCGCTGTGGACGCTCAGCCGGTGACCGTCAGTGCCCGAGGAACGGGCGGATGATCCGCATGCGACGGGCCGTCGCCCCGCCGCCGTCCTCGATGCGATCGGAGGATCCCATGATCCCGACGATCGCGCGGCTCGCGATCCACCGCAGCGGCTCGGGCTCCCAGTCGCGGACGGGATGGTCGACCCACGGCATCGCGGTCAGGTCCGTCTCGCGCCCGAGGATGAGGTCGGCCAGGGTGCGGCCGGACAGGCTCGCGGCGCAGACGCCGTGGCCCGCGTAGCCGCCGGCGAAGCCGAGCCCCGTCGAGCGGTCGAGCGTGACCGTCATCGACCAGTCGCGCGGCACGCCGAGCGCGCCGCCCCAGTGGTGGGTGATCGGCGCGCCGCGCGTGACCGGGAACGTCTCGTAGAGCGTCTTGATGAGCCGCGCGCGCACGCCGTCGTGGCGCTCGAAGCGCGGATCGATCGGCGAGCCGAGGCTGTACGGCGCGCCGCGACCGCCGATGGCGATGCGGTTGTCGGTCGTGCGCTGCGCGTAGAAGAAGAGGTGGTGCGCGTCGGAGATGGTCTCGCGCCCCGCCCAGCCGAGCTCGTCCCAGACCCCGTCCGGCATCGGCTCGGTCGCGATCATCAGCGAGTACAGCGGCAGGTACTCGCGGCTCGAATTGCGGAACTGGACGGTGAAGGCCTCCGTCGCCCGGATCACGTGCTCGGCACGGACGGTGCCGTGCTCCGTGACCACGCGGCCGGGCTCGATGAAGCGCGCCGCGGTCTGCTCGACGATCGTCCCGCCGCGGCGCTCGACCGCCTCGGCGAGCCCGCGGGTCAGGCGCGCGGGGTTGACCCGCGCACCGTGCGGGGTGAAGTAGCCCAGCCGCACGCCGTCGGCGCGCACGCGGGCCGCGACCTCGGTCGGTCCGACGCAGCCGATGTCCGGCTCGCCCCAGCCCCAACGGCGGTGGTAGTCGACGAAGTCGCGGACGCGCTCCTCCTGCGCTGCGCTGCGCGCGATGCTGAGGATGCCGCCCTTGTGGAAGCCGCAGTCGATGCCCTCCTCCGCCACGCGGGCGCCGATCCAGTCGACCGCGGCGAACGTCGCGCGCTCAGCCCGCCGCACGGCGTCGTCGCCGCAGCGCGCGGCCCACGCGTCGTGCGACGCGGCGATGCCGGCGGAGACCCAGCCGCCGTTGCGCCCCGACGCGCCGAAGCCGGCGACGTCCCGCTCGATCACGCAGACGCGGACGGACGGGTCCTCGCGCAGCAGCGCATACGCGGTCCACAGTCCCGTCATGCCGGCGCCGACGATGGCGACGTCGACGTCGAGGTCGCCGGCGAGCGGCGCCCGCGGTCGCAGCTCGGGCAGGCCGTCCAGCCAGAGGCTGCGCTCGCGGATGCGCCGCTCGTCGAACGTCACCGTGGCGGCACCTTCTCGACGAGGGAGGCCGCCGCGGCGATCACCGCGCGCTCGTGGTCGTGCAGGTCGAAGGCGGGACCGCCGCCGACGACGGCATCGTTGACGGTGTTCTCGATGCCCGCGAGCGTCTGCACGATGCGCATGCCGCAGTACGGGGTGTAGTGGTCGGAGTAGCCGCCCTCGTGGATCATCACGAGGCGACCGCCGCAGAGGCGGTCAGCCGCATCCATCAGCATCCGCGTGAAGACGGCGTAGTCCTCCGAGCAGAGGTTCATCCGCGCGTTGATGTCGTAGCGGTTCGCGTCGAGCCCGCTGGCGACGAGGATCATGTCCGGCTGGAAGCGGTCGAACGCGGGCAGCACGACCTCGGTGAGCGCCTGCTCG
>JAUMCA010000164.1:0-3096 GCA_032119475.1 Thermoleophilia bacterium
CGCCCGCAGCGCGGCTGCCCGGTCGGCACCGCCGCCGCGGGCGACGCCGCGGTCGGCGAGGCCCTGCACGAGCGCGGCGAGCGTGACCGCCGCGTCGCCGTGGAGCGGCAGCGGCGAGGGCCGGCGCCGCTGCAGCTGCTGCGCGTCGATGTCGACGCGGATCAGCGTGCCGCGGAACTGCGGCGGGGCCAGGCTCGGGCTGTAGAAGTAGTCGGTCTCGGAGAACTCCGTGCCGACCGCGAGGACGACGTCGGCGTCCTCGAGCGCCGCGTGGATCGGCGCGATCGTCGACGTCGCGCCCAGCGCCAGGGCGTGGCCGTCCGGGACGATGCCCCGACCGGCGATCGTCATCGTCGTCGGCGCACCGAGCACCTCGGCGAGCGCGATCGCCTCGTCCTGCGCACCGACGGCCCCGCCGCCGAGCAGCAGCATGGGCCGCTCCGCGGCCGCGAGCGCGTCGACGGCGGCGGCGAGCGCCGACGGTTCGGGCTGCGGGCGCACCCCGCGGTCCGGCAGCCGGCGGTCGCCGGCGGCCGGCGCGGACAGGACGTCGATCGGGACGCTGATGTGCACCGGCCGCGGGCGCTCGGCCGTCAGGACCGCGAAGGCCCGCGCGAAGGCGTCGGGCAGATCGGCCGGGTCCCGCACGTCGAGGCTCAGCGCGGTGATCGTGCGCATGAACGCGGGCTGGTCGGGCAGATCGTGCAATGCCCCGTGCCCCTGCTCGGCGTCCTCCGTGGCGGTCCCGCTCGACAGCACGAGCATCGGCAGCGAGTCGTGGTGGGCGGTGGCGACGGCGGTCGCGATGTTCGTCAGCCCGGCGCCGGTGATGATGATGCAGACGCCCGGCTTGCCGGTGACGCGGCTGTACCCGCAGGCCATGTAGCCGGCGCCCTGCTCGTGGCGCGGGGTGACGTGCCGAATCGGCGAGTCCGCGAGGCCGCGGTAGTACTCCAGGGTGTGCACGCCGGGGATCCCGAACACCGTGTCCACGTCGTACTGCTCGAGCAGGCGGATCGCCGCCTCACCGCAGGTCGCCATCGTCACCCCCGCATCGCCTCGCCGTACCCTAGACGAGCGCGTGGGTCAGGACGCGATGCGGACGGTCGAGCGCGTGACGATCACGCGACGCGACAGGTCCGAGGTGCCGCCCGCGTCGGTCGCGCGCACCTGGAGCACGATGCGCCGGCCGGTGCCGAGCTGCACCTTCGGCGCGGGGCTCAGCGTGGAGAGCACCTTGCGGCCGTTGCGGAAGACCTCGAAGCGGGTGCCCGGCTTGGCGAGCAGCCGCAGCTGGACCTGGCGGCCCATGCGGGTCGCGCCCGAGATCGTCGGCGCAGCCGGCGGTGTCGCGGCGCGCGCACCGCTCCCGCCCGCGGGAGCGGCCGGCCGGGCGACCGGCGTCGCCGGTGCGGCGGGCGCACCGGCATCGGCATGGGCGTCCGGCGTGGTGCCGAGGTAGACCAGGCGGTTCGGCGAGCCCGCGCCGGGGTCGGCCACGCGGCCGCGCGACGCGTTGGCCGTCGTCGTCTGCGCGATCTCGTCGGCGGAGGCGGAGCGCGCGGTGGCGAGCGTCAGGGCGACGGCACCGGCCACGTGCGGCGCGGCCATCGAGGTGCCCGACATCGTGTCGGTCGAGGTGTCGCCGTCGATGCCGACGGAGGTGATGGCGACGCCGGGGGCGAAGACGTCGACGCAGCGGCCGACGTTGGAGAACCAGGCGCGTCGGTCCGACCCATCGGTCGCGCCGACCGTGATCGCGGACGGAGCGGATGCGGGCGACACGCCGCAGGCGTCCGCGTTCTCGTTGCCCGCGGCGACGACGACGCTCACGCCGTCGTCGACGAGGGCCTCCACGGCCGCGTTGATCGCAGCCGAGTAGCCGCCGCCGAGGCTCAGGTTGGCGACCGCGGGCTCGCCGGGATCGTGCGCCCGGGCGATCCAGTTGAGGCCGGCGATCACGTCGGACGAGGAACCGGAGCCGAAGCAGTTGAGGACGCGCACGGGGACGAGGGTCGCGCCGGGCGCGACCCCGAACGTCGCACCGGCGACGGTGCCGGCCACGTGGGAGCCGTGGCCCTGGCAGTCCTCGGTGCCGTAGCCGTCCGCGACGGCCGTGTAGCCGGCGGCGACGCGGCCGTCGAACTCGTCGTGCGTCGAGCGGATGCCGGTGTCGATGATGTAGGCGTCGACGCCCTGGCCGTCCGCTGCCGTCGCCGTCGCGCGGGCGAGGTCGAAACCGCCGTCGAGCGGCAGGTCGCGCTGGTCGAGGCGGTCGAGGCCCCACGAGGCCGCGGCGCTCGAGCGCCGCTTGGGCGCCGGCGTGACCGCGTTCGAGGGCGCCGACGCGGGGCTCGTGCCGACCGCGTTCGTCGCGGTGACGGTGACGGTGTAGGTGGTGCCGTTGACGAGTCCGGTGATGGTGCAGGACCGCGCGCCGGTCGTCTGGCACTTGGCGCCGCCGGGCGCCGCCGTCGCCGTGTAGCCGGTGATCGGGCTGCGCCCGGCGCTGCTCGGCGCGGTCCAGCTGACGCCGGCGCGGGCGTTCCCCGCCGTGGCCACGACGCTGGTCGGCGCGGTCGGCGCGGTCGGCGGGTCGGTGCGGGTGAAGGACCAGTTGAGGACGGTCGCGCCCGTCGCGCCGTTGTAGCCGTCGATCGCGACGGCGTACGCGAGGCCGGCCGTCACCGGGAAGGTGATCGAGCTCTGGAGCGTGCCGCCCGCATCGTCGTTCTGCGCCTGCACGGCGAGACCCGCCAGCGTGGTGCCCGTATACGCGGCGAGCAGGGTGTCGAAGCCGGAGCCGGTCGTGGTGAAGGTCACCGTGCCGGTCTCGGTGGCGGGCCAGCGGTACCAGATCGATGCCCGCGCCGCATAGCCGGCATGGGCGGGCTCGCCGGCCTCGCTCGTCGCGTTGACCGTCGTCCCCGTCGCCTGCCCGGTACCGCTCGCGATGGCGCGGGCCTCGGCGAACATGTCGTTCGAGACGGCGCTGGCCGGCGTCGCCGATGCGGTGGCGGACCAGGCACCCTGTCCGGCGCTCGTGACGGCGGCGACCCGGTAGGCGTATGCCGTGCCGTTGACCAGGCCCGTGAT
>JAUMCA010000165.1:0-15032 GCA_032119475.1 Thermoleophilia bacterium
AATGCGACACGCCCTCGGCGCACCGTTGGAAACGGGTACCGGCACGTGTCGCATTTCGGTCTGACCCCTTTCGGACACGACCGCGCTCGACTACTTGACCTCGACGCCCTCCGCCTCGCACTCCGCGAAGACCTCGCGGGCGATGCGGAAGCCCTCGACGCCCGCCGGGATGCCGGCGTAGATGGCGAGCTGGATCAGCGCGTCCTGGATCTCGGCCTTCGTGACGCCGTTGGTGACGGCGCCGCGCAGGTGCAGGCGGAACTCGTGCATGCGGTTGAGGGAACCGATCATCACGAGGTTCAGCAGGGAGCGGTCGCGCTTCGACAGCGCCGAGCGGCCCCAGCCCGCGCCCCAGCAGTACTCGGTCACGAGCCGCTGGAAGTCCTTCGAGAAGTCGTCGGCGTTCGCGAGCGAGCGCTCCACGTACTCCTCACCCAGCACCTCCTTGCGGATCCTCAGGCCGGTCTCGAACAGCTCGTCGCTCATGGGTCCTCCCCGTCGTCAGATGCCGGCAGGGTACCCGCAAACGGCGGTGAACATTTGCTGTTCGGAGGTATTACCGAATAGGATCCGGGCACTATGGCCATGACTGAGGCGCAAGAGCGCGAGGCGATGATCCGCGAGGGCGTCGCCGCACTGTGCAGCGAATTTCCCGGCGAGTACTGGCGCGAGCTGGACCGCGAGCAGGGATACCCCACCGAGTTCGTCAAGCGTCTGTCCGACGACGGCTGGCTCGGCGCCCTCATCCCCGAGGAGTACGGCGGCGGCGGGCTCTCCGAGTCCGACGCGGCGATCATCCTCGAGGAGATCAACCACCAGGGCTGCAACGCCGGCGCCTGCCACGCCCAGATGTACATCATGGGCACCGTCCTGCGGCACGGCTCCGAGGACCAGAAGCAGCAGTACCTGCCCGGCATCGCCTCCGGCGAGATCCGCCTGCAGGCCTTCGGCGTGACCGAGCCCGACGCCGGCTCGAACTCGCTCGCGATCCGCACCCGCGCGGTCCAGCAGGACGACGGCACGTGGGTCGTCGACGGCCAGAAGATCTGGACCAGCCGCTTCTTCCACTCGGACCTGATGCTCCTGCTCGCGCGCACGTCCGAGCCGGTCGAGGGCAAGCCCAAGTGGTGGGGCCTGTCGACGTTCCTCGTCGACCTGCGCGAGGCCGGCGACGCGATCGACGCGCGCCCGATCCGCACGATGATGAACCACGCCACGACCGAGGTGTTCATCAAGAACCTCAAGCTCCCGGCCGACGCACTCGTCGGCGAGGAGGGCATGGGCTTCAAGTACATCCTCGACGGCATGAACGCGGAACGCATCCTGATCGCGGCCGAGTGCATCGGCGACGGCCGCTGGTTCATCGAGAAGGCCGCCGCGTACGCCTCCGAGCGCGTCGTGTTCGGCAAGGCGATCGGCGCCAACCAGGGCGTCCAGTTCCCGATCGCCCGCGCCTACGCCGCCGTCGAGGCGGCCGACCTCATGCGCCGCCGCGCCTCCGAGCTCTTCGAGGCCGGCGAGCCGTGCGGCGCCGAGGGCAACATGGCGAAGCTGCTCGCGTCGGAGGCCTCCTGGCAGGCCGCCAACGCGTGCCTCGACGCCCACGGCGGCTTCGGCTTCGCCGAGGAGTACGACGTCGAGCGCAAGTTCCGCGAGACGCGCCTGTACATCACGGCGCCGATCAACAACAACCTCGTGCTGGCCTTCCTGGGCCAGCACGTGCTGAAGATGCCGCGCTCCTACTAGGACCGCGGCGAACCACCGGGCGCACGGGAGGAGAGGACCATGTCCCAGGTCAACATCGACGGTGTCAACATCTGGTACGACATCCACGGCGAGGGCGACGAGTACCTGCTGCAGATCGGCGGTGCCGGCTTCGCCCACGAGAACTTCGGGTTCGTCACGCACCTGATGACGCCGCACTTCAAGGTCATCGAGATGGACCTGCGCGGCTACGGCAACTCGGATCGCCCCGAGCAGCACTACGACATGGACCTGTGGGCGGACGACCTCAAGGCCGTCCTCGACGACGCCGGCGTGAAGAAGACGCACGTCCACGGCACGTCGATGGGCGGCATGGTCGCGTTCGCGTTCGCCGGCCGCCACCCCGAGTACATCGACCGCCTCGTGCTCGACTGCCCGATGGCGAAGTCCGACTACATGGCGCGCGCGCACTGGGACGTGTGGGCGGCGCTCGCCCAGGCCCAGGGCATGGGCGGCCGCGGCCTCGCACAGGAGATCGCGACGAAGTGCCTGAGCCGCGCGTTCCTCGACACCCCGGCCGGCGACGAGACCGTCGGCGTCATCCAGGGCGTCCTCGAGCGCAACTGCTCCGTGCCCGTGTTCACCGGCGCGTGCGCCGCGATGCGCGACATGGACCTGCGCCCGTACGCCGCGAAGGTCACCGCCCCCACCCTCGTCATGGTCGGCTCCGAGGACTGCCTCACGCCGATCGACGCGGGTCCGGACGGCGCCGGCGCGCGTTGGATCCACGAGAACATCAAGGGCTCCGAGTTCTACGTCGTCGAGGGCTCCGGCCACACGAACCTGATGGAGGAGCCGGAGCTGTCCGCCGACGTCGTCATCCGCTGGTTCAAGGGCGAGTCGGTCGGCAACGCCTAGGCATCCCGCCTGATGGACGCCGTCAACCTCGGACGCACCGGCCTGCGCGTCTCCCGAGCCTGCCTCGGGACGATGACGTTCGGCCGTCAGGCGGACGAGGCGGAGGCCACGCGGATCGTCGACAAGGCGCTCGACGCCGGCGTGACCTTCATCGACACGGCGGATGCCTATCCGATCCCGCCGGACATCGCGACGAACGGCCAGACGGAGGAGATCCTCGGACGGATCCTCGCGGGTCGGCGCGAGCACGTCGTCCTGGCCACGAAGTGCCACTTCCCGATGGGCCCCGCGCCGCACCAGCGGGGCAACGGGCGGCTGCACATCCGCCGCTGCGTGGAGGGCAGCCTGCGGCGGCTGCAGACCGACTGGATCGACCTGTTCCAGGTCCACCAGATGGATCCGCACACGCCGGTCGAGGAGACCCTCGACGTGCTGGAGGACCTGCGCCGCGAGGGCAAGATCCTGTACGGCGGCTCGTGCAACTTCTCGCCGGTGAAGACGCACGAGGCGGTCGTCGCGGCGGCGCGCCTCGGGGTCGAGGGGTTCCAGTGCCTGCAGCCGCGGTACAACCTCCTCCATCGGCACTGCGAGCACGCCACCTTCCCGATCGCGCACGCCGAGGGGCTGGGCGTGATCCCGTACAACCCGCTGGCGGGCGGCTTCCTGACGGCCAAGCACCGTGGGCGCCGGCCCGAGGAGGAGCCGCCCCCCGGCCGCTTCTCCCTGCCCGGCATGAGCGGCAACACGTACCGCACGCGCTACTGGAACGACGTGATGTTCGAGAAGGCGGAGCGCATCTTCGCGATCTGCGACGAGGCGGGCCTGACGCCGGCGCGCGTCGCGGTCGGCTGGGTGCTCGCGCAGGAGGCGGTGACCGCGCCGATCCTCGGGGCCTCGAAGGCCGAGCAGCTCGACGACGTCCTCCCCGCCTTCGACGAGCCGCTGTCCGAGGACATCCTCGCGGCGCTTGACGAGGCGACCCGCGACGCGACGCTGGAGTGGCGGCAGTGAGCGAGGCCGACGAGCAGGTCGAGGCGATCCTCGAGGAGCTCGGCGAGGACCTCGAGGTCCAGCGCGCGACGATCCGCCTCCAGCGCGAGGACGCGGTCTTCCCGATCGCCTACGAGTGGCTCGGCGCGGACGCCCAGTCGATCCGCGACACCCCGCGCCTCGACATGTCCCGGCAGCCGGTGGTCCTCAAGATGCAGGCGGGCGCGTCGCAGGTGGTCGAGGACGACACCGCGGTCGCCTCCGACGATCCCGGCTACGTCGAGATGCTCGCGATGTTCGGCGGCATGAAGGCGCAGATCGTCACCGCCGTGCGCGACCGCTCCGGCGCGATCGTCCTCCTGCTCTCCGTCCACGACCTCGTCGCACCGCGCACCTGGTCGGACATCGAGAAGCGCTGGTGCCGCCAGGCCGCCGACCGCATCTGGGAGCTGGTGGGCGCCTGATGGCCGAGCACCGCCTCGACCCGCCGATCCGCCGCCCCCTCGCCGAGGCGCCCGACACCGGTCACAACCGCTGGCATCCCGACCTCGAGCCCGCGCTCGTCGTGCAGAGCGGCGACGAGATCGTCGTCGACTGCCGCGACGGGCTCGACGGCCAGATCACGCCGATGAGCGTCGACGCCGACCTCCCGGCCATGGACTTCGGACGCAACCACCCGATGACGGGGCCGATCTTCGTCGAGGGCGCCGAGCCCGGCGACGTCCTCCAGGTCGACATCCTCGACGTGCGCACCGACAGCTTCGGCTCCACCCCCGTGATCCCCGGCTTCGGGCTGCTCGCCGACCGCTTCCCGGATCCGTTCCTCGTCACCTGGGGCCTGCACGAGGGGACGGCGACGAGCGGCCGCATGCCGGGCATCACGATCCCCGAGGACGCCTTCGTCGGCGTGATCGGCGTGGCCCCGTCCCCCGAGCGCCTCGCGGCGTGGACCGCGCGCGAGGCCGCGGTCGGCGAGCGCGCGCTGCCGCCGTCGCCGGACGGCGCCGCGCCGGTGCTCGAGCCGTACGCCTCGACCGGCGCGCGCACGATCCCGCCGCGCGAGCTCGGCGGCAACCTCGACGTCATGCAGATCCGCTCCGGCTCGACCGTCTGGTTCCCGGTCGACGTGCCCGGCGCGATGCTGTCGCTCGGCGACATCCACTTCGCCCAGGGCGACGGCGAGGTCTGCGGCACCGCGATCGAGACGCACGGCCAGGCGCGCATCCGCGTGCAGGCCCTGCGCGACGTCCGCCATCGTCCCGCGACGCCGCTGATCGAGTCGACGGAGCCCGCGTTCCGGGCCCGTCGCCACGTCAGCACGACCGGCATCCCGGTCGACGCGGACGGCCAGGTGCATCCGATGGACCTCACGCTCGCGGCGCAGAACGCGCTCGAGGCGATGATCCAGTGGCTCGGCGACGAAGCCGGCCTCTCGCGGGAGCAGGCGTACGTCCTGTGCTCCGTCACCGTCGACCTCCGCATCTCGGAGGTGGTCGACATCCCGCATCCCGTCGTGTCGGCGCTCTGCCCGCTCGACGTCTTCACCGAGATTCGCCCGCAGCGCGGGTGAGCGCGAAACCATCAAGAGATCGACCTTAGGAGGGTCACGAACATGGGCGTTGTCAAGGGCTGGGAAGGCCGCTTCTACGAGGACTTCGAGATCGGCGACATCTATCGCAGCCGGCTCGGTCGCACGGTGACCGAGACCGACAACATCTGGTTCACGAACCTCACGCTGAATACGAACCAGTCGCACTTCAACACGCCGTTCGGGGAGGCCTCGCCGTTCGGCAAGGTCCTCGTCAACTCGGCGTTCACCGTCGCGCTGGTGACCGGTCTGTCGGTGACGGACGTGTCGGAGAACGCGATGGCGAACCTCGCGTGGGACGACATCCGCCTCCCCAACCCCGTCTTCGTCGGCGACACCATCTGGTGCGAGTCCGAGGTCCTCGAGAAGCGCGAGTCGTCGAGCCGCCCGTACGTGGGCATCGTCGGCATCCGCACGCGCGGCCTCAACCAGCGCAAGGAGGTCATCTGCGAGTTCCGCCGCAAGATGATGATCTACAAGCGCGAGGGCTCGAAGTCGCCCGACGTGTTCCCGGTGACCGACGCGGAGTGGCAGGTCTGATGGGCCTCGGCAACGATCGCGCGCACCTGACCCAGGCACCGGGGGCGTACTTCGACGCCGTCGACGCCAAGGACATGGAGGGCGCGCTGGCGTTCTTCGCGCCGGACGCGACGTTCACGATCCAGTCCGCGCACGTGACGTTCGAGGGACACGACGGCATCCGCCAGATGTTCGAGAACTTCTTCGGCGACTACTCGCACATCGAGCACAACATCACGAACATCGTGGTGGACGAGGCGAGCGGCAAGGCGTCGACGGAGCAGTCCTGCCCGCACGTCAAGAACGACGGCTCGTCCGACCACGTCATCACCTGCAACTTCTTCTCGTTCGGCGACGACGGGAAGTTCACGCGCGTGATCGTCTGGATCGACGGCGTCTCGCCGTTGAGGCAGTAGCCGTGGGCCTCCGCGCGCGTCTGCAGAGCGGCGAGATCCTCGTCGCTCCCGGCGCCTTCGACGCCCTCACGGCCCGCCTGCTGGAGCAGGCGGGCTTCGAGGCCGTCTACCGGGGCGGCTACGCCGCCTCGGCGGCGGCGTTCGCCCTGCCGGACCTCGGCATCACGACGCTGACCGACATGGTCGACCACCTCCGCCGCATGACGAACGCGATCGACGTGCCGGTCATCGCCGACGCCGACACCGGCTACGGCGAGGTGCCGCAGGTCATCCACACGGTCCGCGAGCTGGAGGCGGCGGGCGCCGCCGCGATCCAGTTCGAGGACCAGGTGTTCCCGAAGCGCTGCGGCCACATGGAGGGCAAGAAGGTCATCCCGGCCGAGGAGATGGTGGTCAAGCTGCGTGCCGCGCTCGACGCGCGCCGCGACCCGGAGACGGTGATCATCGCGCGCTCCGACGCGACGGCGGTGACCGGCCTCGAGGACGCGATCCGCCGCTCGCGGATGTACGCGGAGGCGGGCGCCGACGTGATCTTCATCGACGCGCCCGAGAGCGAGGACGACCTCAAGGCGATCGCGGCCGGCGGCATCGACGCGGTGCTGATGGTCAACGTGTCCGAGTACGGCAAGACGCCGGACCTCGGCGCGGCGCGGTTCCAGGAGCTCGGCTTCGGCCTCGTCATCTACCCCTCCTCCACGCTGTTCGCGGCAGCCCAGTCGACGAAGGACCTCGCAGCGCAGCTGAAGGCGGAGGGATCGACGAACGGGATCGTCCACCGGATGATGCCGTTCGACGAGATCAACGGGATCCTCGGCAAGGACGAGTGGGATTCCTTCGAGGACACGCTGCGAGGTGTGAAGTGAGCGAGCGCGAGACCGTCAGCGTCCTCTTCATGCCCGCGATCGCGCTCGGCGCGGGCGCGGCGCTGGAGGCGGGCCACCACCTCAAGCAGCATGCGGTGACGCGGGCGCTGCTGGTCACCGACCGCTTCCTCGCCGACAGCGGCCTCGTCGACCCGATCGCCGCGGCCGTCCGGGCCGACGGCATCGAGGTCGTCGTGCACGCCGTGCCGACGGGCGAGCCGACGGAGTCGTCGATGCAGGAGGCCGCCGACGCGGCGATCGCCGCCGAGGTCGACGGCGTGCTGGGCGTGGGCGGCGGCTCCGCGCTCGACACGGCGAAGGTCGCCGCGCTGATCGCGACGCACGGCGGTCCGCTGCGCGACTGGATCAACGCGCCGCTCGGGGGCGCGCGGGTCCCGCCGGGGCCGATCATGCCGGTCATCGCGGTGCCCACGACGTCCGGCACGGGCTCGGAGGTGACCGCCGTCGCGGTGCTCGACCTCAAGGCCGAGCGCGTCAAGACCGGCATCGCCCATCCGTTCCTGCGTCCGCGCGTGGCGCTCTGCGATCCCACGCTGACGCTCGGCCTGCCGGCCGGCGTGACGGCGGCCTCGGGCATCGACGCCCTGCTGCACGCGGCCGAGGCGTACACGGCGATCGCGTACACGGATCGCGCCAAGCCGGCGTCGCCGGGGCTCCGCCCGAACTACCAGGGTGCCGCGCCGATGGCGGACGTGTGGGTGGAGCGCGCGATCGAGCTCGTCGGCCGGCACCTGCGCCGCGCCGTCGCGGACGGTTCGGACCTCGAGGCGCGGGAGGGCATGATGCTCGCCGCGATGGCGGCCGGCATCGGCTTCGGCAACGCCGGCGTCCACATCCCCCACGCCTGCTCGTACCCGATCGCGGGCCTCAAGCACGCGTGGGCGCCGCCCGGCTACCCCGGCGAGGCGAAGTTCGTGCCGCACGGGCTCGCCTGCGCGATCACGGCGCCCGCCGCGTTCCGGCTGATCGAGCCGGCCGTGCCGGAGCGCTCCCGCCGCGCCGCGGAGCTCCTGACCGGCCAGCCGGTCGCCGCGGACGACCACGACGCGCTGGCCCGCGCCACGCAGCAGCTGATGGCCGACGTCGGCTGCCCGACCACGATCACCGAGGTCGGGTACACGGAGGACGACCTGTCCGACCTCGTGCAGGGCGCGATGCTCCAGCAGCGCCTGCTGGCCGTCGCGCCGCTCGCGATCGGCGAGGCCGAGCTCGAGCGCGTGTTCCGCGAGTCGCTGTAACGCGTCAAGCACCGTCCGCGCGGGTCACGAGCCGTGATCCGCGCGGACGCGGCGCGTGGGATGCGGTCGGGCCGGCGTCGTCCGATGTCGCGAAGGGGTCAGACCGAAACGCGACACGCCGCAGTTGCGCGCGCGAGCGTGACGCGGTGGGCGTGTCGCGTTTCGGTCTGACCCCTTCGCGACATCCGCGGAATGAACGACCGTCTGCCGCCGTTGATAGTTATGTCGCATAACTACTCGAGGAACCATGGCGCTCAACGGCATCCACCACATCTCCGTCATCACGGGCGACGCTCCGCGGAACGTCGACTTCTACACGGGCACGCTCGGCCTGCGCCTGATCGCCAAGACGGTCAACCAGGACGACCCGACCGTCTACCACCTGTTCTACGGAGACGAGGATGCGCACCCCGGCCTCGACCTGACGTTCTTCGAGTACCCCGGCGCACGGCCCGGCCGCCCCGGAGCGGGCTGCATCCACCGCATCGTCTGGCGCGTCGCCGACCTCGACGCCGTCGCCTTCTGGGAGGCACGTCTGCGCGAGCGCGACGTCCCCACGGACCGGCTGGGCGACTCCCTGATCTTCCGGGACCCCGAGGGCCTCGCCCACGAGCTCGTCGTCGACACGACGCACGACATGGCGCTGATCGCGAAGCACCCCGAGATCCCGGCGCACCTCGCGATCCGCGGCTTCGAGGGCGTGCGCGCGTACGTCGCCGACCCGCAGGCGAGCGTCGCGCTGGTGCGCACCCTGCTCGGCGCGGCCGAGCGGCCCGACGGCGCCTGGGAGTTCCGCGGCCTCGACCGCGGCGGCTGGATCGCCTTCGACGCGCCACCGCCTGAGCCGGGCATCAACGGCGCGGGCGTCGTCCACCACGTCGCGTGGTCGATGGGCGACGAGACGTCGCAGACCTGGGCGGACCGCCTGCGCGCCTCGCGCATCCCGAACAGCGGCATCGTCGACCGCCACTACTTCGACGCGATCTACTTCCGCGAGCCGAGCGGCATCCTCTACGAGCTGTCGTCGATCGAGCCGGGCTTCACCGTCGACGGCCCCGTCGAGTCGCTCGGCACGAAGATCATCCTGCCGCCCTGGCTGGAGCCGCACCGCGAGCAGGTCGAGGCGCGGCTGACGCCGCTGCCGGATCCGCGGGCCGGGTGGTGATCGCGTGAATGAAAGGGGCCAGACCCCTTTCATTCATCGCCGTTGACGGGTCGCCGCGCAAACCCACCGAGATGAATGAAAGGGGTCTGGCCCCTTTCATTCACGCGATCACCCGTGCGACATCTCGCCCGGCACCGGATCGCGGGCGACCCACGCGGCGGCGAAGGCGAAGACGCCGAGGGCGGCGAACGCCCAGCCGCCGTGGCCGTGGTCGAGCATGAAGCCCGTGACCGGCGTGAGCATCAGCGCGAACACCGCGCCGGACATGTTCACGAAGGCGATGGCGGCCGCCGGGTAGCGCGGCTCCGCGCGCACGGTCAGGGCGAACACGCCGGCGAACGGCAGCGCGAGGCCGACGCCGATCGCGAGCGAGGCGATCGCCGCGACCCACGTCGCCGGCTGCAGCGCCAGGACGAGCGCGCCGAGGCCGACGACGACGACCGCGCTGGGCCCGAGGAACAGCCACGGGATGCCGCGCTGCGCGAGGTCGCCGCCGAGCGGGCGGAACACCGCGGCGATGCCGAGCAGCGAGAAGCCGATGGCGCCGGCCAGGAACGTCGACGCGTTGCCGTTGACGAGGTGCGTGACGATCCACGCGCCGACCACGAGGCTGGCGCCGAACGACGCGCTGTGGATCATCGCCAGGCGCCAGAGCGGACCCGAGCCGAGCACGGCGCCGAGGTGCTCGACGACGCCGCCGGCGACCGGGCGCGGGTCGTCCGAGTCGCGAGGACCGAGCGCCACCGCGGCGAGCGCGAGCAGCGCGGCCGCGCCGAACGACCAGCGCCACGACAGGCCGATCTCCTCGAACCCGGCGCCGACGACCAGCGCGAGGCCCAGCCCGAGCGTCGCACAGCCGCCGAAGATGCCGGCGAGGAACGGCCCGCCCAGCCGACGCGAGCCGTCGAGGCCGCCGACGAACACCGGTCCGGTGCCGAGGCCGACGACCAGGCGTGACAGGCCGAGCAGCCAGAACACGGGGCTGATCATCGCGAGGACGTTGGCGGCCGCGACGAGGATGAACGCCAGCCGCACCATCTTCAGCGGTCCGAGCCGCTGCGCCGGGACCGCCGCCGGCAGCTGCGACAGCGCGTGCGTGATCAGGAGCGCGGTGGTCAGGACGCCGATCGCGCCGAGGCTCACCGCGAAGGCATCGGCGAGCTGCCGCGCGATGGGACCGATCAGCGCGAAGTTGTACCCGATGCCCAGCGCGATCACCGCGACGCGCGCGATCAGCAGCTTCGGCGGGCGGGGAACGGGAGTCGACATATGACGCTCAAAAGCCCGGTGGGTTTGACACCGGGCGGGCAGTCACTCTATAACGCCTGCACCTCAGAGGATTTACGGAACGTCCGCGTGCGCGCGGCCGCTCCTGCCGTCCTCGAGGGGGGAACTTCTACGGAGGAGCGGGATGAAGCGCATCGGAGTAGACGTCGGTGGCACGTTCACCGACCTGATCTACGTGGATGATCGGAAGGGCACCGTCCTGGTGCACAAGACGCCGTCCACGCCGGCGGACCCGTCCATCGCGACGGTCGACGGAATCAAGACGCTGTGCGAGATGGCGGGCATCCAGCCGGCCGAGCTCGACCAGGTCTTCCACGGCACGACCGTGGCCACCAACATCGTCATCGAGCACAACGGCGCCAACGTCGGCATGATCACGACGAAGGGCTACCGCGACATCATCCACATCGCGCGCCACAAGAAGCCGATGAACTTCTCGCTGTGGCAGAACCTGCCGTGGCAGGCGTTCCCGATCGCGCGGCGCCGCAACCGCCTCACCGTCAACGAGCGCATCCTCGCCGACGGCTCCGTCCAGATCCCGCTGGACGAGAAGGAGGTCCGCGCGCAGGTCCGCAAGCTCAAGAAGGCCAACGTCGACTCGATCGCCGTCTGCCTCCTCTTCTCCTTCGTGAATCCCGCTCACGAGAAGAAGGTCGCGAAGATCGTCCGCGAGGAGTTCCCCGAGGCGTACCTGTCCGTGTCGTCCGAGGTCATCCCGCAGTACCGCGAGTACGAGCGCTTCTCCACCGTCGCCCTCAACTCGTTCGTGGGCCCGAAGGTGTCGCGCTACGTCAAGCGCTTCGACGCCGAGCTGCGCAAGCTGGGCGTCAAGACCGGCATCCACCTGATGACCTCCGCGGCCGGCGTGGCCACCCCGGAGGCGGCCAGCGACAAGCCGGTCAACCTGCTGATGTCCGGCCCGATCGCCGGCGTCGTCGGCGGCATCTGGGCCGGTGACATCGCCGGCGAGCCGAACGTCATCACGCTCGACGTCGGCGGCACCTCCGCCGACATCGGCCTCGCGCAGCACGGCAAGCTGCGCATGAAGCACCTGCTCGACACGAAGGTCGGCCCGTACCAGGCGATGATCCCGATGGTCGACGTCGACACGATCGGCGCCGGTGGCGGCTCGATCGCGTACATCGACTCGGGCGGCATCTTCCGCGTCGGCCCCCGCTCCGCCGGCGCCATGCCCGGTCCGGCGGCCTACGACCAGGGCGGCACGGAGCCGACGGCCACGGACGCGATCATCGCGCTCGGCTGGCTGCGGCCCGAGCTGTTCCTGGGCGGCAAGAAGGACCTCCGCGTCGACCTCGCCCGCAAGGCGGTCCAGTCGAAGATCGCGAAGCCGCTGAAGATCAGCACCGAGGAGGCCGCACTCGGCATCTTCAAGGTGCTCGTGCACTCGATGGTCGACGCGATCGAGCAGTCGTCGGTCCGCAAGGGCTTCGACCCGCGCGAGTTCGTCCTCGTCGCCGAGGGCGGCGGCGGCCCGCTGTTCTCCAGCCACATCGCGCCCGAGGTCGGTGTCAAGCACATCCTCGTGCCGAACTTCCCCGGCATCACCGCGGCGCTCGGGCTGCTGACGACCGACATGGTCTACGAGTACACGAAGACGTCGTACGCGATGACCTCCGCGTTGAAGGCCGACGCGAAGGCGCGCCAGCTCCTCGAGAAGCAGTACAAGGAGCTCGAGGACAACGCGTACAAGCAGTTCGCGACGGACGGCATCGACAAGAAGAACGTCCGCATCGAGCGGATCGTCGACGCCCGCTACGCCGGCCAGGGCTACGAGCTCCGCGTCGACGCCAAGAACGGCGCCATCAACGACGCGTGGATCGAGAACCTGCGCTCGGAGTTCCACGTCATCCACGAGCGCGAGTTCTCGCGTCGCTTCGAGGAGGCGGACGTGCAGCTCGCCAACATCCGCGTCCGCGCGATCGGCGTGATGCCGGGCCTCAAGGCCACGAAGGTCAAGAAGGGCACGGCGACCCCGCCCAAGGGCGCGCTGAAGCTGACGGCCGACGCGTGGTTCGAGAAGAACGGCAAGCCCGCCAAGTTCAAGACGAAGTTCTACGAGCGCACCGAGCTGCTCGCGGGGAACAAGATCGCCGGCCCCGCGATCATCACGCAGTTCGACTCGACGAGCGTCGTCCCGCCGGGGTACACCGCTGAGGTGGACCCGCATGGCAACCTGCTCATCAAGTACTCGGCCGCGGTGGCGAAGGCCGCCCAGTCCGGTCACTAGTCCCCGTTTGCGAGAGAGAGGCATTCCCAATGGCTGATCTGCCCGAAGTAGGCATCAACCCCGGTCCGCCCACCCGCAAGCGCGTGCCGGTGGACCCCATCACCCTCCGCGTCCTCGGCGGCGCGTTCGACGCCATCGCCCAGGAGATGGCCGGCGTGCTGTTCCGCATGTCGTACTCGTCGATCATCCGCGAGTCCGAGGACCTCGGCGCGGGCCTGTTCGACGCGGACGGGCGCGAGCTCTGCGAGTCCGAGTCGACGCCGATGCACATCGGATCGCTGCCGTGGTACATCCGCGGCTTCCTGCACCGGATCGACAAGTCGTCCCTCAAGGAGGGCGACGTGATCATCCACAACCACCCGTACCTCGGCGCGTCCCACACGCCGGACATCGCGGTGGCCGTGCCGGTGATCTGGAACGGCGAGGTCCTCGCGTTCGCGGCGGTGACCGCGCACGTCGCGGACGTCGGCGGCTCGTACCCGGGCATCAACGCGGACGCCTTCGACATGTACGCGGAGTCGAAGATCTACAACGGCCTCAAGTGGTACGACGCCGGCGTGCTGAACGAGGACCTCGACGCGATGGTCTTCGACAACGTCCGCACCGAGACGATGAACCGCGGCGACATGGAGGCCATGCGCGCCGCCTGCATCCTCGGCCGTGACCGCTTCTACCGCCTCCTCGAGAAGTACGGCGCCGACACCTGCATGTCGGCCGCGTACGACTGGATGGACTACTCGGAGAAGCGCCTGCGCGACGAGATCAAGAAGCTCCCCGACGGCGAGTACAAGTCGCCGACGGCGTGGCTCGACGACGACGGCCGCAACCGCGACGTGCGCCTGCGCGTCGAGACGAAGGTGATCGTCAAGGGCGACCACATCACGATCGACCTGACCGGGTCGAACGCGGAGGTCCCGACGGGCTACAACGTGCCGTTCGAGGGGTCGCTGCTGGTGGCGGCGTACTTCGCGATCCGCACGATCCTGCTCGACCAGGACCGCCTCGACGAGCCGGTGCCGCAGAACGACGGCATCTTCCGCTGCGTCGACGTGATCGCGCCGAAGGGCTCGATCTTCAACCCGAACTTCCCCCGCGCGTGCTTCTCGCGCTTCAACCAGTGCCAGCGCGTCGTGGATAACACGATCGTGGCGCTGTCGAGCGTCGTGCCGGATCTCGTCACGGCGGGCAATTCGGCCGCGATCCACTTCTGCTCGTACGCCGGCTTCATCCCGGAGAAGGGCGAGTACTGGCTCTACCTCGAGGTGAACGAGGGCTCGTACGGCGGGCGCAAGGGCCGCGACGGCATGGACTCCGTCGACTGCCTGATGGCCAACACGCGCAACAACCCCATCGAGGAGCTCGACATGCGCTTCCCGATGCGGACGGAGCGCTACGAGCTGCGTGACGAGCCGGCGGCGCCGGGTCAGTGGCGCGGCGGTGTCGGCATCGTGCGCGTCAACCGGTTCCTCGAGCCGGGCGCGTACTCGTGCGAGGGCGACCGCCACACGGATCCGCCGCGCGGCATCTTCGGCGGCTACGACGGCCTGCCGGCGATGGTGCGGCACCACAAGGCCAAGGGCTACGAGGAGATCCCCGCGAAGGTGACGGGGCTCATGTGCCAGGCCGGCGACGCCATCGAGCTGATCGAGCCCAACGGCGGCGGCTACGGCGATCCGCTGAAGCGCGATCCGAAGATGGTCCGCGAGGACATCCTCGACGACTTCACGACCGTCGAGCTGGCCCGTGAGGCCTACGGCGTCGTGGTCGATCCGAAGACCCTCGAGATCGACCTGGCGAAGACGAAGAAGCTGCGCGCGCAGCTGAAGAAGAAGCGCGGCAAGAACTTCCACGGCGAGCTGCTCTCGCTGGTGAAGCTCCCGCACCGGATGGCCATCAGCCCGCACACGGGCAAGGCCGTCGCGGCCAAGCGCTAGATCGGCGAACCGAGGGGGCGGTGGCTTCGGCCGCCGCCCCCTTTTTCGTTGCTCGGGCGTGGTGTCGCGAAGGGGTCAGACCGAAACGCGACACGCGGCCTGGCGAACCGCCACGCCGGCGCCCTCGACGTGTCGCGTTTC